>NZ_JBALSN010000107.1:0-19576 GCF_036966985.1 Neobacillus drentensis
ATATACATTAGATGATTTAAAAGCCTATTTTGATACCCATCATATTAAACCACTTTCTTTGAACGCATTATGCTTTTTTAATAACCGTACGAAAGAAGACGAAGAGAAGATTATCGAGGAATTCAAAGAATACTTGGAGATTTGCAAAAAAATAGATTGTCCATATATTTGCGTGGTACCATCTAATATCGATGTGACGGAAAAAGGAAAAACATTGACGGAAGAAGTAAACGCAAGTTGTATTCGAGTTTTAACTCATCTATCTAATTTAGCTGAACCATACGGAGTAAAGATTGCGATTGAGTTTATCGGCATTCAGGAAAATACAGTTAACACATTCGCACAAGCATACAGTATTGTAAAAGCGGTTGATCGAAATAATGTGGGTCTCGTGTATGATACTTTCCAATTTACTGGAATGGGGTCAAGATTAGAGGATGTAACAGATGAAACAGCAGATAAATTGTTTATCTTCCATATCAATGATGTTGAAGGTTATCCGATTGGCCAAATGCGTGATAGTGACAGAGTATGGCCTGGGCACGGTGTGATTGATTTAGAAGCACATTTAAAAAGATTAAATGAATTGAATTATGATTTTGTTGCATCCGTTGAGTTATTCAGACCAGAATATTATCAAATGGATCCTGAAGAAGTCATTAAAAAAGCAAAAGAAACGACCTTGGAAGTATTGGAAAAGTACTATAATAATCACCCTATTTATAATTGATCGAAAGGCGTAAAGGATCTTTTCTAGAAAAAGTCCTTTATGCCTTTTTTAATTCCAGTTAAAAAAGAGAAATATTGAGATAATACATCTTTCATACGCTTTCATTATGAATGTTAGCGTTTTTTTGATGTTTGTTTTCGTTTTCATCATGATTGCTAAAGGGACTCACAAGGTACAAAATTAAATTAACCAGATTATTCCTAGGGAGGAATCATGATGAAAAGAATAATGGAATTCATTCAACATACAATGCAATCTTTTAACAAATCAATGGATCAATATGGAGAAGCACGAATCATTTTTTATGAAAGTATGTGTCCTTTAAGCGAAAAAAAGTAAGGTGATTTTATTAATAAACTCCTATAGCAAAGCCTATATAAAAAAACGCAGAGTAATCCTCTTGACCATCTCCGCGATTAATTATTCATTTATTTCTATGCCCTCATTTTAAAGTTTTCCTCTATTTGCTCTAATGAAAGCCCTCTAGTCTCTGGCAAGTTTTTCGCTACAAACACTACCCCAATGAATCCAAACACAGCAAATAAGAAAAATGTTCCTGAAAGCCCGACAACCTCTAAAAGCGTAGGGAAAAATAGACCTACTATAAAATTGCAAAGCCATAAGAACAATGTTGCAATTCCCATACCAACACCACGTATGCGCGCAGGAGAAACTTCAGCAATAATCAGCCATCCTAAAGGACCAATTGCCCCTTGGAAGAAGGCTAAATATAGGACTGTCAGTGATAATACTGCAAATGGCAAGACAGATGAACCAGCAAGTGCGAAAGTAGAGATACCAATCGTAATAAGAACAACTGTTACACCCGTTAAACCTGTAAGCAGCATGGTCCGTCTGTTAATTTTATTCGTGAGAGACATACCAACGATTACAGCTATAACGGCGATTAATCCATTTGCCACGTTTGCAATCAAAGCAGTTTTTGTTCCAAAACCGGAACTTTCAAGAATTTGTGTTCCATAATACATAATGGAGTTTATACCGACTAACTGAGATATTGATCCAATTATAACCCCTGTTAATACCATCTTTCGAATCCAAGGTATTCTTAAATCTTTTAGTGTTGCCTTTTCCATTTTTTGCTCTGCTTGGATACGTGCTTTTATTTCATTTAATTCTTGTTGTGCTGTACTCTCATTACGAATCATTTGAAGCACTTTTAGTGCTTCGGCCATTCTTCCTTTTGATGCTAACCAGCGAGGACTTTCGGGTAAAATAACCACTCCAATCCATAAAGCCACAGCTGGTAATGTTGCAATGACTAACATATAACGCCAAACATGGCCTGTATCACCGAAGGTATTTCCGATGACTGCATTAAAGATATAAGCTAGAAACTGCCCAGTTACGATCATCAATTCATTTCGAGTAACCATCATGCCCCGCCGGTCCGAAGGAGACATTTCTGCAAGATACGATGGTATGATCACGGAAGAACCACCAACAGCAAGTCCGAGCAAAAATCGGAATATAATCATGATGGATGCATTTGGTGCAAGAACGCAGCCTAATGTTGAAAATAAAAATAAGATTGCTAGATACATGATTAGGCTTCTGCGCCCTTTTTTATCAGATAACCGACCTCCCGTTATTGAACCAAAAGCCGCACCTAGGATTAATGAACTCGCTACTAACCCTTCTGTAAAAGCAGTAAGATTTAATTGGTCTGGTTTAGCCATAAATGGAAGTGCCCCATTAATGACTCCTGTATCATATCCAAATAATAGCCCCCCGAATGTTGATACAGTCGTAATTAATTTTAAGAACTTTTTTGGGTTCTTTTGCTGGACATGTTCCAGTTGAACTGTACTCTCAGAAACATTGAGATTTTGCATGTTACATTTCCCCTTTGTCTAATGGCTTGATAACATTTTCTTCTGCCAGATTCCTTGATTAAGTCAGAATGGAAAAATTAAAGACTCCCATGAAGATTCTTGCTACTTCGATTAATCTAAAACGCTTTCATTTCACTTTTTTAAAAGATATTTTATGTAACCGAGGAACAATCGATGATCATTGTCCCCCGGCACAATCTTTAATAACGATGCTATTTACTTTATACTAGCTGTGGTTTTTTGCTCTCATATTCTACCCAAACGGATCCATTGTCTGCGGAGCGAACGCAGTTTTCAATCCAGCGAATACCTTCAATACCAGCATTAATATCCGGGTATACCAGATTTTTCAATGTTTCCTCATCACCGCGATTTTTTGCATCTATGGCAATGGCAAATTTCAGATAAATATTTGCCCAAGATTCGGTTAAACCTTCTTGATGCAATGCTCCCAAACGCTCATCCTCATTACATGTTTCATCCAAGTATGGCATTGCACGAATTAAAGTTTGAATAGGTTCTCCCTGCACTTCGTATCTTAGTTCATTTGGTTTGCTATCCCACCATTCTAGGCTTGCTTTAGATCCGACAATGCGAATTCTGTGACCGTCCATACAGCCTGCATTGATAGAAGATGTCCAAAGTCTTCCTACTGCTCCGTTTTCATATTGCATCAGAACAAAAGCATTATCCTCTAAAGGAGCACGGGATCCAACAAAACTTTGTCGGTCACATAATAATTTTTTAATTTTCATATTTGGCATAATCAGCTCGGACATATAGTAAGTATGGGTCGAAAGATCTCCCAAAACAAAACTTGGACCAGCAACCTTTGGATCTACACGCCATTTTTGAGCAGCATTTGTTTTATCACCTTGCTCGGTTGCACTAAAACCATGTGTGTACTGTAACTCAACCACACGAATATCACCAATCTTGCCCTGTTCAATCATTGCCCGCATCTGAAGCAGCAACTGATTCCCAGAAAAACCATACGTCACTCCGACAATTTTTCCTTGTTTCTCTGCCAGAGCTTTAATCTCCTCACCCTCTGCCACGGTAAAGAACAAAGGTTTTTCACAAATAACATGTAACCCAGCTTCCAGTGCTGCTTTTGTAATTTCATAGTGAGTTCCGTTAGGAGTGGCAATGGAGACAACCTCAATACCATCCTCCCGTTCCGCTTCTTCTGCAAACATTTTTATATAATCAGGATAGCAGCGGTTCTCATCCACACCAAGATTAACACCAAAGTCTTTTCCTCTTTCTGCATCAATATCAAATGCACCCGCTACCAATTGATAAGCTGTATTATCTCTTAGTGCACCAATGCGGTGTTTATAACCAACCTGGCCAGTTCGCCCGCCTCCAATCATAGCCCAACGTAGAGGTCTTGCAATCTTTTTCTCTCCATTTAACATCGTAAAAACTCCTCTCAATTGATAAATTTTCAATATTTTTTCAGAAATTTCTGTAAAATCAAAAGCTAAGTGTTTGTTTTAACGCATCTATCGACGATTTTATTCCAGCCTCAACGGACATTGTCAAATCTTCCATTTCAAGGGAAACTTCACCGTTATATCCCATCATGCGAACAACAGAGAAGAATTCTTTCCACCATTGCAAATCTTGACCGCAGCCGACAGCCACATAATTCCATGCTCTATTTGCTGTATCAGTAACCTCTTTTGTTTCCAATACACCATTAACAGCTGATAAATGTCTTTCAATTCTTACATCTTTACCATGAACATGGTGAATCGCTGCTCCTATTTCTCTAGCTGACAAAATGGGATCAGCCCCCATCCAGATTAAATGGCTTGGGTCTAAATTCAAACCAACCATTGGTCCAACTGCATTCCGTAATCTAAATAATGTTTCCGGATTATAAACTAACATAGAACTGAAATTTTCAAGGGCGATTTTTTCGACACCGCATGATTCAGCCTTTTTCACTAACTCTTTCCAATATGGAATGGCTACCTCATTCCATTGATAATCCAAAATATCTTTTAATATTGGGGGCCAGCTTACTGTATATGTAATCCAGTTCGGGATTTTATCCTCCGGGCTTCCTGCCGGCAGACCGCTCATCATAATGACCTTCTTGACACCAAGTAGACCAGCTAGTTCCATTGTTTTTTCTGTTACTTCTCTGTGCTCTTTTCCAAGTTCACCTGGGTCTAATGGATTTCCGGAACAATTCAATGCACAAAGCTTAATATTCCGCTTTTCTAATTCCCCTAGAAATTCACTTCTTTTTGCTTCACTTTCCAGCAATTCATTTAAACGCAAATGTGGAGCAGGTGACCAACCTCCTGTTGTCATTTCAATGGTATCAATCCCCATTTCAGCCACCGTATCCAGCATTTTTTCAAACGGCAAGTGGCCTAAGCTATCCGTTACATATGATAATTTCATAGAATTCTTTCCTCCTTGTTTTAATTGCTGTGAATTTATGAATCCTTTATTGCATAAAAGTGTTTGGTTTTTACATTTAAGGACATCTTGCAAATCAACCTGCTTTTGGAGAATTCGCTTTCATTTTTCCATGTCTGTATTTTCCAATGAATCACCTTCTATGAACTTGTCATGACCTTTTTACATAGCTAATTATATAAAAAGAATTCAGAATAGTAATTAAATTATAGAGACATGTTTTTATACTTTAAGGACATTTTTCTTTAAATAATTAAATTTTAAGCGTAAAAAAACACCCCCAATATAGTTATGGAGATGTCAGCTATGCGAATATGTGGTTGTATTTTGGTCTACAAACAGAGAGCGAAACTTTCCTGGTGATATTTGCATCATGGAAGTAAAAACACGGGTAAAATACTGAACATTCATAAAACCCGTTTCCTCAGCAATTTCTTTTAACGATAAATTCGATGTTTTGAGTAAAATCATTGCCTTTTTTATTCGTTCGTCTTGAACGTACTTTGAAAAACTTACTCCTAATTCAGATACAAAAACCCGAGACAAATGTCTTCCAGATATGTGTAAATGTTTGGCTACTTCCGTAAGTTTCAAGGAATTTGATAAATTGTCATTAATATATAACTGCGCCTGAGTAAGGAGGACGGAATGCTGTTCGGGATCATGTTTATGATTACTCTTATTCAAAGCAGAAACAAAATCTTGCAATATTGAGAGAATAAGAGAATATGCAATATTTGAAAGCATTTCTTCAAAAAACTCATTTTGCCGCTTTGTTGCCTGGATAAGCAGTGATTTCCATAATAATGCTGTTTCCATTTCATCTTTATTATGTAAAATAACTTCGGTGCATTTTTTGGCAGTTTCCATGATTCTGATCCAGCTTTCATTCGACTCTGATTCGAGAAGGTCAAAGGCAACGTATAAGAGAGACAGCCCCTTCTCGCTTTTTATTTGGTGCAAAATTTCAGGTCTCGATAAAAAAAGTGTATTCTCTTGAAGAGTAAAGGTATTTTGATCATCTAGGTAAGTTCCTTCCCCCTCCACTACATAACAAACTTCGAAAAAAGAATGTTTATGTGATTGATTGTCATAATGCTTTGGCATGACTCCCCAATAATGAATTTGAAAAGAAGCGCCATTTTGGTTTAAACGATGAACATAATCATTCAAAGAAGTTTTTCCGGTTAGATATTTATTTAAATCCAATGTTAGCACTCCTATTCAAATTGATATAAACGCTTTATATGTATTAATTATTTAACTAATCCTAGTTATTAAATTTTTATAGTCTAGTGAACCCTTCATTATTCCGTCTTGTTTTGTACACTTTTTTAATGGTTCAAATTCATTCTAGACGCCAGCCTTACTTTTTTCAATAGATTGTTGGACAAACAAAGCTACAGATTCCCCATAACGCACCTCAAGGAAGAACCCTTTAGGAGTTCTTCCTCACTCATTACTTATCGCTATCATTTACTTTTAAGAATTATTATTTTAACTAGAGTGGTAATTTCTTTTCTTTACAGCCCTGCTGTTTCCCGAATGTACTTTCTTGCTTTCACTGCATATTCAAATGGATTGGAAATTGCCGGATCCTGTTCGGCCTCGACCACAAACCATCCTTTATAGTTTGCTTCGCTTAGCACCTCAAATACTGGTTTGAAATCAATGACGCCGTCACCAGGTACAGTGAAAGCCCCTGCTCTAACAGCCTGTAAAAAGCTCAATTTTTCACTATGTACTTTTTCCACAACATCCATACGTACATCCTTTAAGTGAACGTGATCGATCCGATCAACGTATTTTTTTAATACTGCCAGGTGATCCTCTCCGGAGAATACCAGATGGCCTGTATCGTAAAGAAGGGATACTTTTTCGGGGTCGGTTCCTTCCATTAAGTGGTCGATTTCTGTTGTGGTTTGTACGCCTGTCCCCATGTGGTGGTGGTAGACAATTTTCATGCCTTTTTCAGCGGCCAGGTCTCCAAGGCGAGACAGCCCTTCTAATAAACGCGCCCATTCTTCTTCAGAATTTACAGGTTTATTTTCAAATAGTGGTGTCTCCATGAGGCCCTGGATGCTGTTGCCTTGTTCTGAGACAACAATTACTTTTGCACCCATTTCATGAAGAAAATCACGATGTTCGATAAAGGCTTTTGCGGTTTCATCAAATGGTTTTGAAGTTAAAAAAGAACTAAACCAAGCACTTGCAATTTCTAATCCTCTTAAAGAGAGGGCCTTTTTTAAAACCTCTGTGTCTCGCGGATACTTGTTTCCCACTTCACTTCCCGAAAAACCGGAAAGTGCCATTTCACTTATGCATTGCTCGAAGGTCACTTCACTTCCGAGTTCAGGCATGTCATCATTCGTCCAGCCGATTGGGGCAATTGCCAATTTTACTTGATTTGCGTTAAACATAATCATATCTCCCTCATCTTGTTCTGTGTTTGCAATAATTGCCTATTCGTCTCTTTGCCATTTAAGTAATACATAACCTCCTAACAACGTCAGATCAAGCGGATGATCTTCTCTACTATTAGGAGGTTCTTAGTTTATTTCTTCATTTCTATTAAATTACTGAAGCTACCTGATATAATTGAACAGGGACACCCTTTTCAAGCGATTCTTTTGCTGCCTTTGCGATTTTTTGAGCTTGTAAGCCATCAAAACCCGTACATTTAACTTCTGTATTTTTGAGAATAGCGGAAGCAAATTCTACCACTTCATCGATATATGCTTGATTGTAACGCTCAAGGAAAAAGTAAAGCGGCTTTTCTTTCGTAACACTCACTGCTGTTGATACTTCTACATTAGTGGCACGATTGTTATCGGCTTGTGCTGCCCCTTTGGCACCGAAAACTTCAAGACGCTGATCATAGCCGTACACTGCCTGGCGGCTGTTATCAATGACTCCCAAAGCTCCATTGGCAAATTTTAGCGTAACGATTGCAGTATCGATATCACCTACTTCGCCAATTGCAGGGTCAACAAGGACTGCCCCTGCAGCTGATACCTCTACTACTTCACTACTCATTACATAACGGGCCATATCGAAATCGTGGATCATCATATCCATAAACAATCCGCCGGAAGCCTTCACATAGTCAACACCTGGTGGCTGCGGGTCACGTGAGGTAATTTTTAAAATATGAGGCTCGCCAATTTGGCCGTCTTTCACAAGTGTTTGAATTTTGCGGAAGTTAGGATCATAGCGGCGGTTAAAACCAATTTGCAATTTTACACCGGCTTTTTCAACAACTGCCAATGCCTCTTCTGTTTCCTCTACTGAAAAGCTAACCGGTTTTTCACAGAAGATATCTTTGCCGGCAAGAGCTGCTTCTTTAATGATCGTAGCGTGTGTATTGGTTGGTGAACAAATGAAAACGGCTTGAATTTCCGGATCATTTAGCAACTCGTGATAATCAGCTGTTAAAACCTCAATTTGTTTTTCTTTTGCCCATGATTCAAGGTGATCTATAAAAACATCTGAAACACTTTTAATGCGAATTTGAGGGACTTTTTTTAAGTTGTCTACATGTAATTTTCCAATACGTCCTGCACCAATAATTCCAATTGTTAATGATGTCATGAAATGATTCCTCCAAAAAAATATAGTATAAGGTAAGCGCTTACTCTGAAAAGGGGAAAATCCGTCCTAAACCGGTTGGTTTTCCTTTATTTATTTTTTTAAGCTTCTTACAGAATTACGTTCTACCAGCATGGGTGAGAGCATGATCCGCTGCTGAGGCATCATTGGGTCTTTCATTAATTTTAAGAGCTGATCAATCGCATAGTGAGCTAATTCTTCCTTCGGCTGAGCAATTGTTGTTAAACCTGGGTCTGCTAATTCAGCGTAAATCGTATTATCAAAGCCAACAATTGATAAATCTTGCGGTATACGAATATTTACTTTCCGTGACTCATTAATCAGGATAGCAGCAATCAAATCTGTTGAGGCAAACACTGCAGTTGGCCTATCCTTTAAAGAAAATATTTTCCTTGCTGCGGTTTTTGCCTCGTCAATTGTAGACATCGCGTTGACCGTCCATTCTTCCTTTAACGAAATCCCTTCACCAGCTAACGACTGTTTGAATCCCTCTAAACGCATGCGTCCGCTGGCTCGATTTAATTCGGCTATGATTGCAATATCCGTATGTCCTTTATCTAATAAATAACGTCCTGCCATATAACCGCCTCTTACATCATCTGTAGTAACAATGTGTGATGAAAAACGGAGGTTATCAATTGAAAACATTAAATGGGGTATATTTTTTCTTTGTAGATTTTTATATACCTTCCAATCTTCCTGCTCTGTCGCAATAATGATCCCGTCAACTTGCTTTTTTAATAAAAGATCCAAATATTCCTTTTCGCGCTCAATCTGGTAATCTGTGCTGCACATCATAATTGCATAGCCCATCTCGCGGGCATTGTTTTCCAACGCCCGCCCAACTTCTGCAAAGAAGGCATTTGAAATATCAGGAACAAGAACTCCAATCGTATATGTTTGCTTTCCTGTTAATGCCGCTGCTACACTGCTTGGTTGATAGTCAAGTTCCCTCATTATTTCAGTCACTTTTTTCCTGGTTTTTTCACTGATCCGACCTGAATTATTAACTACCTTTGATACGGTTGCAATGGAGACCCCCGCCTTTTCAGCTACATCGTAAATCGTCGGCTTCATCCACTTTCAAACTCCTTCTAAACTGTCCTATTTTGATACCATTTTACCATGAAGGAATTTTGGGGGTAATACCAGGACTAATTATTTTGAAATACTCTTTAAGAAATCAAGTTGTTTTTGAGCATTATCCTTCGTAATAACTTGAATTCCACTGTCGATACGGTTTGAGATCTTTTTGCCATCAGCTACTTTTAAAGCATTTTCAACACCTTGGTATCCCATATTATATGGACTTTGTGCAATAGTACCAGCAAGACCGCCGCTAAGAATTGATTGAACTGCTTCTTGAGTTCCATCAGTACCGATTACTTTAATATCCAAATGTTTTGCCTGAACCGCACGCAATGCTCCAAGTGCCATATCATCATTAGCAGCAAATACACCTTTTACGTCACTGTGTTTCTCAAGAATATTTTCCATTACAGACAATGCTTTTGCTTTGTCACTATCGCCAGGCTGTTGTGCAACGACTTGTATTCCTTCTTTAATAAGTTCGTCCTTAGCGCCTTTAATCCGTTGGTCAGTCGCAGGGTTACCGAGCGCTCCTGCAATAAGGACAACTTTATCACCTTTGTGAAGCATGGAACCAAGCAATTTACCTGCTTGAGCACCTGCTGTTGCATTATCCGTTCCGATGAAGGTAGTTTTGCCATCAAATTTAGCGTCTGAATCAATTAAAAGCACCGGTATTTTCGCTTTTACCGCACTAGTTAATACTGGTACAACCGTCGTTGGCTGCGATGGTGATACAACAAGTGCACTCGGTGACTGGCTGATTTGGTCTTGAATCATGTTAACTTGTTCCATAACTTGTGATTCAGCTGATGGTCCTACTACATTTACATTAACCCCCAGCTTCTTACCTGCTGCCTCAGCACCAGCCTGGACATATTGCCAATAAGGGCTTGATAATGTTTTTAATACAACAGTGACGCTTTTATTACTGTTATTACTTGCCGTTGCGCTGGTGCTTTTACTAGTACTTGATGAACAACCGGCGATAAATGTCATGCAGGATAAGGCTACAGCAGCCCCAACTAATTTGATTTTATTCGTATTCATTTATATTCCTCCATTTTTCCTGTTTTTAATGAAGTTTTATGATTACCTCATAGTGATAAAGCAGTCGCATTTTCTATAGATATTTGTCTAACAATATAGAAACAAAAGAATTACTTTTTCTTTGCTCTGCGTTGACGGATTACGTCTACATAAACTGCCGCAATGATAACAATACCGATTACAGCCATTTGCGAGTCTGCAGAAACATTCAGAAGGTTTAAACCATTACGAAGAACAGCAATTGTTAATGCACCGATTAATGTACCGGAAACTGTACCAACCCCACCAAAGAAACTGGCGCCACCGATGATAACAGCTGCAATCGCATCAGATTCATAGTTAAGTCCTGCCAGCGGGAATGCTGAGTTAACACGTCCTACCATTACTACACCTGCAAGACCTGCCATCAAACCACTTAATGAATAAACGATCATAAGCACGCGATCTACCTTGATCCCTGATAGGCGAGCGGCCTCTGGATTGCCACCAATCGCATAAATATAGCGGCCTGTCTTAGTTCTTGTAAGGAAAATATGAAAGATTACATAAACAACAATTACTAGAAGAAAGCTTATTGGAATCGGACCAACGAATTGATTTCCAGCAAATTGAATCATAAGCGGGAAACCGGCAATTGGTGCAGCGGCAGTTACAATTAGTGCAATTCCTCGGCCTATAAATTGTGTTCCAAGAGTTGAGATGAATGGGTGTGGTAAATGCAGTTTTGTTAATAAAATTCCATTTATCCAGCCGAAGAAAGCGCCTACACCAAGACAAACAATGATACCGATAATCGGGTTCATGTGCATGTTGACGGTTACAATTCCCATAATCATAATCGATACTGCAAGAATTGCACCTACTGACAAGTCAATCCCAGCAGTCAAGATTGCCAAAAGCATTCCAATCCCAAGGAGAGCATTAATGGAAGACTGACTGGCAATATTCATGAGGTTATTAACCGTTAAAAACTTATCTGACAGGGAAGAAAGGATTACAACCAAGATGATAAGAGCTAATAGAGGTCCCAGCTTACTGATTACTTTCTTAAATGTGTTTTTATCTTTTGGTAATTCGGTTTCAGATTTTGTTACGACTTGAACTTGACTCATTTTTTCATCCTCCTGTAGCCGCTTTCATTATTCTCTCTTGTGAAGCTTCTTGAATCGGCAGATCTGCTGTTAATTTTCCCTCACTCATAACTAACACTCGATCACACATCCCAAGAATTTCGGGAAGGTCTGATGATATCATTATGACGATGGAACCGTTTTCAACTAACTGATTCATTAAACGGTAGACTTCGACTTTTGCACCTACGTCTATTCCTCTTGTCGGTTCGTCAAAAATAAATACCTTTGCCTGGGTACATAACCACTTGGCGATAACAACCTTTTGCTGATTTCCTCCACTCAAGTTCCGAGAGTGAAGTTCAATGTTACCTGGACGAATTTTTAGCTCTTTCACATAATTTACTGCTTCTCTACGCATTGCTTTTAAATCGAGCAATCCTGTATTTCCTTTAAACTTATCCATATTAGCTATGGCCATATTAAAGTCAAGCGTCATATCAAGCAACAGGCCTTCACTTTTGCGATCCTCTGTTATAAAGGCAATTCCTGCGTTGATAGCGTCCCGTGGAGATTTAATTCGGATTTCCTGGCCATCAATAAAGACCTTCCCGCCTTTATGGTGATCAACACCGAAAATCGCTCTGGCCAATTCGGTACGTCCTGCACCAACCAGTCCTGAAATCCCTACAATTTCGCCATATCGGACTGAAAAATTGATTGGCTCATTTGTGCCTGCTACTACTAAATTTTTAACCTGGAATCCTTCTTTTCCCAGCTTAAAGGATTGCTTTGGAAACTTTTCATCCAGTGAACGTCCTACCATTAATTCTATCCAGTGGTCGGTTTCAGTTGTTTTTACTGGTAAAGTTTCAATTTTGAATCCATCGCGCAAAATGGTAATCCTATCACCAAGGTGCCTAATTTCTTCAAGACGATGGGAAATGAAGATAATCCCAATTCCTTTTTTTCTAAGTTCTTCAACAACCTTATATAACTGTTCCACTTCCTGGGCGCTTAAACTCGAAGTTGGCTCATCCATAATAATTAATTTCGCATCCAGTGCGATCGCTTTCGCAATCTCAACTAGCTGCTGCTGCCCAATACCTAGTTTCCCAAGCTGTTCATCAGCAAGTTTTGGGTCCTGCCCAAGCAACTCTAGACAACGCTCTGCTTCTTTTCGCATTGCTCTGCGGTTAAGTAAAGACATTTTGCCGCCGTGTTTTAATTCTCTTCCAAGAAAGATATTTTCATATACTTTTAGTTCTGGAATAACATTCAGTTCCTGATAGATTGTCGCAATACCTAATGCCATTGAATCAACCGGGTTATTTAGGTGAACCAGGTTCCCTTCCCAATAAATTTCTCCAGCATCCTTTTGATATGCGCCTGTTAAAATTTTGATTAAAGTTGATTTGCCTGCCCCGTTTTCCCCAAGTAACACATGGACTTCGCCAGCTTTTACATCGAGGTCGATCCCCTTTAGTACATGGTTTTGATTGAAGCTTTTTTTAATTCCTTTTATTTCGAGGAGGCTCCTTGTATGTACAACCATATCTGATCCCCTTTCTTCGTTTTCCCTAACTATAACGAGAATTACTAGGGTAAGCGCTTTCCCTTTGTCTAAAATTATAGCATCATATTTCCAATATGCAACAATTTTTTGAACATTTTTTGAACATTTTTTGAACACATTTTGGATAAATGTTGTAAAACTTAAAACCCCACTATCCTAATGTTTAATATTTGTCATAACAGATTCGTTTGACAATGACGAGTAGGCTTTTTCAAGATAGCGTGCCATTTGAAGAGAGTGAACTGAATTATATACAGGATTTTCCCTGCTAAGTATACAGTCTTGGAAATGTTCAACCTGTCTTAAATATTGATCATCTTTCAATCTTTCAAAAAGAATAACATTATTATTTTCATCTCTGACAGTAACTTTTCCAAATTTATCATCAGAAACGTCAGGCCGAAAAGAGGAATCTACTGTAATAGAACCTTTTGGTCCTATTACTTCATAGCGATTAATAAATGGAAGTTCCATCGAAGCGGACACTTCAGCGATCCGATTTTGTTCGTCTTTTAAAACACAAACAGAAGTGGTATCAACACCATATTCAGGATGAATCTTTCCACTCATGGATATTTGAATTGGATTAAAGCCGATCATTTGAGTTACTGCATGAAGTCCGTAGCAGCCTACATCCCTCATAGCACCTCCGCCCAATTCTTGATTTAATCGAATATCCCCCTGATCTTCGAGCATCCATGAGAAATGGGCTTTGATATGGATGTATTCACCGATGACTCCCGAGTTGAGTAACTCTTTTGCACGGCTATGCTGACAATGAAATTGATACATAAACGCTTCCATAAAAACCACGTTATTTTCTTGTGCAGCATGGTGGATTGATTCCATTTCAGCTTCCGTTAAAGCAGCCGGCTTCTCAAGAAGAACGTGCTTGCCATTCTTCATTGCTTTTACAGCCCATTCAGCATGGAACGAATTTGGAAGTGGAATATACACAGCATCAATGCAAGGATCCTCAATTAACTGATCATAGTTTTGATAAACAATAGGACAATTAAAGCGCTTAACCTTTTCAGAACTTTTTGAAGCAATAGCAGTTACCACTGCACGGTTTGAACGGCGTAGAGCCGGGACAAGCTCATCGTATGCTATATTGGCCGCACTTAAAACTCCCCATCGGATTTTTCTCATAGCTTTCCTCCTTATGTTAATTCTATTAAAAATAAATATATTACAGATTTACCAGGTTAAGCGCTTTCCTCGTTAATAATAACCTCTCATAAGAGATAATTCAATACTTATTTTTGAAGAATTGTAAATTTTTTGAAAGTTTTATTAAATTAATAAAGGTTTAAGAACATCAAGTCATAAAGCAGCCCTTGAGTGTAAATGTCGTTATCCTTTAGCTTTAGCGGACTCAAATATAACAGCATGAGCACCAGCCTATTATCGAAAAATAACAAAGAGAGATTGGGCTGGTGCTTTTTTACAGGGAATTCGTTTTTCACGAATTGTACTATCTCTCCATCCGACCCTTTTAAACGCAGATGATTTTACAGCCAAGAATGCCCTGTCTTGCAGTCATTCATAGATAAATTTTATTTTTTGACTATGTTAATTTTGGCTGTTGATTGTCGAATAATTAATTCCGGAGAAAGTAACAAACGTTCCTTATTCGTCTTTTCCTCCTTCATTTCCCCGATTAACAAATCAACCGCTTTCGCTCCCATTAGTTTAATCGGCTGTGATATGGTTGTTAACATTGGAGATGTTGTGGTAGAAAGCACAGTGTTATCAAATCCAACAACCGATAAATCTTGCGGAACATTTAAACCAACTTCTTTAGCAGCCTGTAAAACACCAGCTGCTAGTAAATCATTGCACGCAAAAATAGCAGTCGGCCTCTCCTTCATTGAGAGAATTTTTTTGCCGCTTTCGTAACCTTTTTGAATGGAGGCCTCTGTTTTTACAAGAAAGCCATCTGGTATTGGTAAATCTGCTTCTTTCATCTCTTCCTTAAATGCAGTCAACCTTGCAGCATTACTGCGTACATTTTCGATGATAATTGCTATTTTTTTGTGGCCCAAGGATAGTAAATGGGAAGTTGCTAAATATCCCCCTTTATAGTCATCCACTGTCACAGTATTTACGGATAATTTGGGAATTTCTGAAGCTATTAATACTATCGGGAATCCTTTATCCACCATCTCTTCAAGTAAATTCGGATTTCGGAAAGCAGATGCCACAACCAGACCATCTATCCTTTGACTGGTTAACAGTGATAAATAGCTCTTCTCTTTTTCAGCATCATTATCTGTATTGCACATCATCACGTTATATCCAAAATCATGGCTTCGATCTTCAATACTCCTTGCAACCTCGGCATAAAATGGATTCGAAACATCGGGAACTAGTAAACCGAAAGCTTTTGTTCGTTTTCCCCTTAATGAGGCTGCAGCTACATCGGGAGAATAATTAAGTTTTTTCATTGCTTCCAATACCTTTTTTCTGGTCTGCTCACTAATGCTGCCAGTATGATTGATCACCTTCGAAACAGTTGTTATCGAAACACCTGCTTCCTGGGCGACACTATGAATGGTTACCTTCATAATAGACCCTTCTTTCTCAGTAACCTCTTTTGTTGTGATTATAACACTATAAAGCCATGAATATCAGAAAAATAGACAGTGCCGCTAAAGCATACTGTCTATTTAAAAAAGAATCTATTTATGATGTTAATTAGATGAAGAAATTTTATAAGGTGATTGAACGGTTATCAATTCTCCTGTTTCAAACGACTCTTTACAAGCATAACCAAGAGCTGTTGATAATACTCCATCTTCAACCGTAACCTTTGGCTGTCTCTTTTCTCTGACACAAGAAATAAACTCTGCAACCTCACTTAAATAGGCTTGTTCGAATCTCTCTAAAAATCCATCCGAGCATTCCTTTACAGCACCGGATTCATCAAATACTGTGACCATATTTTTTTCAGGAATAGTTCCAATTCGTAATGTACCTTTTGTACCAATGATTTCAGTTTCAATATGATATCCATGCGCACAGTTCCGTCCGGCAATAAAAACGCCCATTTTATTTTGTTCAAATTTCACCAAGGCAGTCCCTGTTTCTGCATCGTTCAACTCCGCTATTTCAGGATATCCATAGGCGCCGCCAATTGCCCAAACTTGTTTAGCTTCAACATTTAAGAACCATCTGGCAAGATCCAAATCATGAATGGCCATATCTAAAAACAAACCGCCACTGTAATTATTTTTGGCAAATTGCATAAATCCATGTATCGCTTTTGCAGGATCAAAACCATAACAGCGAATTAAGTATGGATCACCAATCTTGCCTTCCTCTATTTTCTTTTTCGCATATGCATAGGACTTGTCATATCTTCTCATAAAACCGAGCATGAATACTTGGTCTTTATGCTTGTTCACTACTTCTTGAACGCGCAATGCCTCTTCCATATATAAACCAAGCGGTTTTTCACTGAATACATGAAAACCTGCATGTAAAGCTTTCTCGATTTGCTCGCAATGAAACCCAGACGGAGAAGCAATAAAGATTGCGTCCAGTTCTTTATTTTTTAGCATTTCATCATAGCTGGTATAAGCGTATGGTATATCCCATTCCTTTTGGACTAGTTCAACTTCTTCTGGAACCACACTGCAAACAGCTGATAATTCGCAATTTGGAATACGAAACGCTAAATTCTCTGCATGTTGTCTCCCTAATCTCCCTAATCCTACAATCCCGACCTTGACCTTTTCCATCCCTGCCCCCGCCTTTTCACAATTATTGATAGGTAAAACGTTTTCCTTTTTATTTAAAAAATAAAGCCGGTTAAATTTCACTCGTCGTAAAATTTAACCGGCTTTTTCATTTTAGAGGAGGTTTTGTCCCAACCTCTTTCAAATGCCATCATATTTTAGGAAAAAATCGGTCAATACCTTGGATTTCTTCATTCGTTAAATGGACTTCCAGTGTTTTCAGATTTTGCAAGACTTGTTCTGCCTTTTTTGCTCCCCGAATGATGACGTCAATGGCTTCACGGGTTGAACCGGAAGTTGCTGAGATCAATCGAGACTAGCAGCAGATCCTTAACTGGCTCCAGATTGGGTCCACGAAGATATGCGCGGCGTTTTGTCGGGAAACGAAGCCCTTCGATCTCAATGAAGTCGTAGACATATTGCGCCGCTGGAAAGCCACCTGAAACATCGACATGGTAGTCGTGCCTGCGTAGTAGTAAATCATCGCCAAAGTAGAAGTCTTGCTCCTTGCTATGACTGGCGACGTGTTCGGGAAAGCGCACACGCAAACCGTGCCAGAGCTCGTTGCCCTCTTGCAATGGGGGGATTTCGCTGACCTCGAATCCTGGCATGACCATGAAAAAAGGCGTTGTCAGGTATGTCCACATTGCATACCCGTTGAAATATGCTCGATGAAGCGGGTCCCACGGTGTGTTCATCGTATGGTTAGCAAACAAGGTCCTAGGATCGTATTTCTCGCGGACGGTTTCCCCAGAGAGGGTCTCAATCGCGATACGATCGGGCGTAAAGGCAGTATGCCAATCCGGTTGACCAAAGGGAGTAACAGATGCGATTTCCGAATGTAGCGCGACTGTCATCTCACGAGGATTGGAATCTTGTACGAGCCCTTTCATTGCCCATAAACCGCCACCGGTGACGACCGTGGCAGTCAGTGAACTAAATTTTTCCCATCGGTCAATTCCGCCGTGCGCGTCAATAATTTTTGCCAGTAGGTTATTCATATTCTCCTCCTTAAGTTGAAAGATGATTCGATAATGAAAATGAGTTTTAATAAATCACCGCATATTTACTTTACAATCATTACACCACAATGCGCATGCTGGACCACTTTATGGCTTACACTTCCCACGAGCAGCTCTGAAAAGAGGCTAAGTCCCCTGCTGCCCATTACGATCAGGTCGTAATCTCCCTCTTTTGCCTTCTTGCATATCATCTCTGCAGGATCTCCAATATGGTAATCGATATCATATTGTATAGATGACCCTGAAAGGACTTGTGCGGATTCCTCTAAAATCCTCCTAACTTCCTCTACTTGCAATTGTTCAATATCCACTCCGTAAGCAACTGTATTGATATTGTTACTAGGAATGATATGAAGAAGCGTTATACGGGCATTTATCCCAATGTTTTGCGCCAACCATTTAGCCGATTTCAGTGCATGTTTGGAATGTTCGGAACCGTCAACTGGAACCAAAAACCGTTCATACATGTTGTCACTCCCCTTTTTATAAAATCTTATTTTTATAATAAAACCCATGACGGTGATTATTGTGATGTAACTTTAGAATAATAACGATTAAATCTGTACGAGCGAATTAGCGCGATAAAACGGGAAAATAGTTTCATTGAAAATTACTGCCAATCGAGCAAATGTGTCTTGAACCATTCCACGGCTGCGCTGCTCGATTGGTCGAAATATTGCGTGTACGGGTCAAAATGTCCTCCCGGTATCAGCACCAGTTTTTTTGGCTCCAGTGCTTGCTCGTATGCAGCAAGTGCCAAATCGGTAGGAGTTATAAAATCGTTTTTTGCAACCAACATTAACAGCGGCGTAGGACTAATATAGGCAATAAAAGCTCCTGGCTCATAACCTCTTGATAATTCAATTGAACGCAGCGTAACTTTGTTAATGAATTTCTCTGAGCCTTTCGTATAGAATTCAACCGCATCCTTCGATTTATAGACGCTATTTTCAAATTCTCCGCCCGTAACGACCGAATAATAAACGGGACTTTCGCCGCGTTGCCTGTTTAGTCTATCTTCGGCAAACGAGGACAACAACTCTGTGAGCGCCTCTCCGTTCACTCTTCTTAGCGCAATTTTCGAGCCGCTGATCGTCGGTACTTGGGACACGACGCACTTTACTCGTTTATCGGTCGCGCCGACAACCAAAACATGGCCCCCGCTGTAGCTTGTGCCCCATACTCCGATTGCATTGCTGTCGACTCCCGGTAGTGAGCCGGCGTATGTTATGACATGCCGGTAGTCCTCAACTTGCTGCCAAGGATCGATTTCGTGCCTTGGGGTTCCATCGCTTTCTCCAAAATTCCGATGATCAAACAACAATACTGCAAATCCGTTGGCGGCGAACTTCTCAGCGTAAGGCTCCAAAAACATCTCCTTCAGTCCCGCAT
>NZ_JBALSN010000108.1:0-10672 GCF_036966985.1 Neobacillus drentensis
GGATTATTAATCTAGACCATATTCTTTCAGAATATTAATTTTTAATTAGTTCTAATTTTCAGTGAATAATAGTACAAGCCAACCTTGGAAATATGATATAGTTTGTTAAAAATAAAAAGATTACTAAAGTAAGAATTTTTAGAAAATTAAATTGACATTAACACTGTGAATTTGTTATTTTTAATTAAAGAATAATTAAAGAAAAAATCCGTAAATAAAAAGTAAGGATTATGTTCATTCATTATTGGGGGGAGGAGCTCGTGTGGCATAAATGACAGGCAGAAAGAACCTTACTTATTATTGATCATGTTCTAATCCTTTCACTATTACTCCTAGAAATTACTACCCATAACAGTCTACACTTCACCGTTAATCAACCAATAATCTCACCCTAAGAATCTATTTCTACTATAAGGATAAGTGAAATTCTAAAATTTAATAAAAATGCAAGAAGAAAGAGGAGGAATGAAGTTGGTATTCTCTAAAAGCTTAATTGCAAAAAAGTTGTTTCTGTTTTTGGTGCTAGCAGTATTGTTGGTTGGGTGTTCAGCAACGAATTCTTCATCGGGAAATAGTAATTCTTCTTCTAAAGGCGGCAACACGATAAAAGTAGGATTACAAGCACCAATGACAGGTGATAACGCCCAGTATGGACAAGATATGAAGAATGGTGTGGAACTTGCTTTTAAAAAGATTAATAGTGATGGAGGCATCAACGGGAAAAAGCTTGACTTGATCGTCGGTGACGATAAAGCTACCCCGACAGAGGCTGTTGCCGTTGTTAATAAAATGATCATGAATGATGGAGTTAAGGCGATTATTGGAGGATATAATTCATCGCCTACATTAGCGGCACAGGATGTTTCAGGACCTGCAAAAGTCCTGCATTTAAACATGGGGGCAAGCCCAGACCTTTCTAAAACGGGTAACAAATACCTATTCCGCGTTATCTTAACAGGTTCCGTCTACGTTCCTGCTGTTATGAAATATATGGCGGAGGAGAAAAAGGTAAAGAAAATCGCAGCGCTCTTTGAAAATACGGATTACGGCATTACCATGTATGATGCCGCCAAAGCGTCAACGAAGGAATTGGGCGTAGAATTCATTGCAGCGGAAAAATATAATCCAGGTGATAAAAACTTTTCGTCTCAATTATCAAAGATTAAAACACTTAAAGCAGATGCAGTAATGGTTGTTGGTCTATACAATGAAGTGGCCTTAATTGAACAGCAAGCCAAGCAGGCAGGTTTAAATATTCAATTCTTCTCTCCAGATGATTCCATGTATTCTGAGCAGCTCATCACATTAGGGGGAGATGCGGTTGAGAATCATATCTTTGCTTCCATGATTGATTTAAATGCCGATACAGAAGAAATGAAAGAATTTAAAAAGTTAGCAGAGGAAAATGATATTCCAGCGCAAGCAAATACAGCTATAGCATATGATGCGGCTATGGCACTGGCAAAGGCATTGACTGAAGGTGATGAGGATTCTGAAAAATCACGTGACGCGTTAGCAAACATCGAATATCAAGGTATTACTGGGCCGATTAAGTTTGATAAAAACGGTGACCGTTCTAATACCCCAATGATTATGCAAGTGCAAAAAGGCGATTTCAAGATAATTAAAGAATCAGAATAGGGTGATTACTTGTGTTTATCGATCAACTTATAAATGGAATTGTCCTCGGCAGTATCTATGCATTGATGGCCATAGGTTACACCATGGTGTGGAATGTACTTCGCTTTATTAACTTTGCACATGGTGAGGTATATATGGGAGGGGCCTTCGTGTCCCTTTATCTCCTATTATTAGATACGCCGATTTGGCTCGCATATATTGGCGGTGTATGTGCAGGTGCGTTACTCGGATATTTAATGGAAAAAATGGTTTATATGAGAATGCGGAATGCGCCGAAATTAAATTTACTGATTGCGGCGATTGGGATATCGATTGTCCTGCAGAATTTAGCTCAATATATTTGGGGGGCAACACCCGAGCGGCTAACATCCCCTTTTCTCTCAAATAACATTGCAATTGGAGATATGCTGATTAACCAGCATTATATCTTTATCATTATCTTGACCATTCTTGTCATGATTGTTTTGGAGTTATTTATTAATCGTACTTTGATGGGAAAAGCTGTTCAAGCCGCTTCCCAGAATATAAAAGCAACGCAGTTAATGGGGATTAATGCCAATAAGATTATTTCAATCACGTTTGCTATAGGATCTGCCGTTGGTGCGCTTGCAGGTATTTTAGTAGGACCCGTTTTCCTAGTTTATCCAACCATGGGGGTATTTGCAGGATTAAAAGGATTTACTGCATCCGTAATGGGGGGAATGGGAAATATTCCAGGAGCCATGATTGCAGGGTTATTACTTGGGGTAATTGAGAGCTTTGCGGCAGGATTTATCTCATCTGGTTATCGTGATGCAGTCGCAATGGTGATCTTGCTATTTATATTATTAGTTCGTCCGCAAGGAATATTTGGGAAAATTGTCCAACAAAAAGTGTAAAGGGGGGAGAAATATGGAACAAATCAGAAAGCCGACATTCCGAAAAATCGTGCTTTTATTCGGGGGGATTGCATTATTTCTCCTTCCACTAGGAATCGTAAATCCGTACTTTATGTATGTGATCAATTTGATATTAATCTATGCCATTCTAGCTTTAGGCCTTGATTTAATTGTTGGTTATACCGGTCAGGTTTCGGTTGGTCATGGAGCATTCTTTGGAATTGGGGCCTATGTAGCAGCAATCCTGGCTAAAAATCTAGGTTTTTCATTTTGGTTAACCCTTCCTTTTTCGATTATTATTACGGCGATCATCGGGTTCATCATTGGATTTATTGGCTTAAAATTAATCGAAGAATACCTGGTAATGGCGACACTCGCCTTTGGCACGATAATCTGGCTTGTTTTTCTAAATTGGACGGACTTAACTGGAGGGCCAATGGGGATCGCGGGTATTTCAGCTCCCCCAACGATTACATTGGGAACCATTCAATTTCCATTTCTACAATACCATGACTATTACCCATTACTCTTACTCTTTGTCTATCTAGGTATTTTAATCACGAGATTAATCATAAAGTCAGGCTTCGGCCGAGCTTGTACTGCGATCCGTGATGATGAACTGGCAGCCCAGGCGATGGGGATTCCAGTTTTTAAAACAAAAGTAACTATGTTTACTATCTCTTCTGCTTTCTGTGGTGCGGCAGGTGCTCTATATGCCCATTTTCTTCATGTGGTCAGTCCGGAAACCTTTGCTTTTGGTATGTCTGTAACCATTTTAACGATGGTCATGATCGGCGGACAAGGATCAATTGCTGGTGCGGTTATAGGAGCGGCGATTCTTACTGTTTCTTCTGAGGCACTAAGGGAAACACCAGAATTAAGAATGTTAATTTATGGCTTCCTTATTGTCATTATGATTATGTTTTTTCCTAAGGGAATCATGGGATTGTTCCAAATATCTAAGAAGCGTCTCCTAAAGAGGAATATTCAAATGGAAAAAAAAGTCGTCGAGAAAGAGGGGTTGAGTTATGAACAATAAGCTTGTTGATGATTCAGCCATATTAACCGTCAATAACCTTTCGAAATCCTTTGGGGGCGTTAAGGCGGTTAATAATTTATCCTTTTCGGTACAGCAAAATAACATCCATGCGATTATTGGTCCTAATGGAGCCGGGAAAAGTACATTATTTAACTTGATTACTGGTGTCATTTCTCCTGATGAAGGAGAAATTCAGTTATCAAACAAAAATATTACATCTTTAAGACCTGATAAAATTGCGGAGCAAGGGGTTTCACGAACCTTTCAAAATATTAGATTATTTCCGGATATGACCGTGTTTGAAACCGTATTAATCGGGACCTATCTTCTGACAGGCGGAAAGCTGCTGCCTGCCGTATTCCGTACCAGGCACTTCCGAAATAAGGAACGGGAAGCAAAAGAACGAATTGAAGAAATTTTAAAATTCGTTGGGTTATGGGACATGCGCCATGAGTATGCAGCCCGGTTATCCTATGGAAATCAAAGACGGGTGGAAATTGCCCGGGCTTTGGCAACAAACCCAGATTTATTATTACTCGATGAGCCGACTGCAGGGATGAATCAGAAAGAGACAAAAGAACTAATGCAGCTCTTTTCACAAGTGAATGATCAGGGCATTACCATTTTAATTATTGCTCACGACATGCATCTTGTGAATACACTGTCCAACCAAATCACCGTGATAAATTTTGGAGAAAAGTTGGTTGAAGGTCCTCCTGAAATAATCCAAAGTCATCCAGCAGTATTGGAAGCCTATATGGGGAGGGCTGAAGCAAATGCTTAAGGTTGAAAATGTAAGTACTTATTACGGTCAAATCTGTGCTTTGGACAATGTGAGTTTGATAGTAGAAGAAAAGGAAGCCGTTTCGGTAATTGGTGCCAATGGTGCAGGAAAAAGCACACTCTTGAAAACCATTATCGGCGAACTCCGTCCAAAGAGTGGGAATATCCTGCTTGCTGGTAAATCTATCATAAAAGAAAAAACATTTAAGCTTGTCAGTCGTGGCATGACACTTGTGCCAGAAGGACGTCATGTCTTCCCTTTATTGTCTGTGTGGGATAATTTGCTGTTGGGCGGTTATACACTTCCGTCTAAAGAGCGCCAACAACGAGCGGAAGAGGTCACAGAACCGTTTCCCATCCTTCGTGACCGAAGGGATCAATTGGCAGGTCTGCTTTCAGGAGGAGAGCAGCAAATGCTTGCCATTGCCCGTGCAATGATGACAAAACCGAATCTCTTATTACTTGATGAGCCTTCAATGGGCTTATCTCCTAAGCTAGTTTTTGAAGTATATGACAAAATAACGGAATTACATCGGCAGGGTACTACGATTTTATTAGTTGATCAGAATGCAGAAATGGCTATAGATTTTTGCAGCCGCGGTTATGTGTTAATGGCGGGGCGTTTAGCAGGTCAGGGCACGAAAGAGCAACTAAAGGAAAGTGAACTGGTCCAGCGTTCCTATCTGGGATAACAAAGTTGAATTGGTATATTTCATAAAATTTACGAATAAACTTTAGGGATTAATTAAGGAAATATTCCTTAAATATAAACATCTATTCTAAGGAGGAATACAAATGTCAATTCATGGTGAAGCCAAAAAAGTAGAGATTCAGAGATTTCGAAAGTTTAAAACAGAACAGTTCTATCCAAAAAATTTAGGAAAACCGGAACATCATATTGTCAACGAGTTTAGCATGGCTGTGAGAGCAGGAAATCGTATTTTTTTAAGAGGTCAAACAGGCTTTGATTTGGATGGAAACTTTCACGGGATTGGAGATGTGGAAGCTCAGGCAGAAATGGCATGTACCTGCGTGAAGCAGCTGATTGAAGAGGCAGGCGGCACCATTCAGGATATTTGTAAAATTACTGTCTATTTGATGAATCGTGAAGATCGCAGTAAGGTGTATCCAGTTATTGGCAAGCATTTTAAGGATGTGTATCCATGTAGTACCGGATTATTAGTTAGTGGCTTTGCGATGCCAGAGATGCTCATGGAGATTGACGTTGAAGCTGTCATTAGCGAGTAATGTATTTTAGTGGAGTACTTCAATATTGATAAAGTTAGTTTAAGCGAGGGGGGATTTTTTTGACATTTTCGGTAGCGGGCCGCTGTGCGTCAACTGGTGCCTTCGGCGTCATTGTTACGTCTAGCAGTCCATCGGTTGGTGCCAGATGCCCATGGGCAAAAACGGGAGTAGGGGCGGTATTAACACAAAATGTAACCGATCCAAGATTAGCAGCGATAGGGTTTTCTGTACTGGAGAATGGATTTGATGCCCAGTCAGCCATCCGCTCAATGAAGGAGGCTTCACCTTACCCGGAGTATCGACAGATAGCAGTGGTGGATGCAAAAGGGAATTCGGCTGCCTTCACTGGAAGCAGGGCACTTGGGGTACATGGAGAATTTTGTGATAAAAATGTTGCCAGTATCGGAAATCTACTAAGTGATTCTTCCATCCCGGAAGCAATGGGACGTGAATTTATACGGACAGAGGGATTGGCATTAGCTGATAGATTAATAATAGCGATTGAAAAAGGCTTCCAAATGGGTGGAGAGCTGGATCAGGAACGCTCGATTGGACTTCTTGTATTCACAGATGAACCATTCCCATTTGTTGATTTACGAGTAGATTATAGTGAAAATCCTCTAGAAGATTTAAAGAAACTATGGGAAATATACGAGCCACAAGCAAACGACTATAAGGTAAGAGCCGTTTTCCCTGAATTGGCTCCTTCATATGGGGTTAAAGGTGACGAGTAAATAGGGCTTACTGGCTGATGAGTTGGGTTTACTGGCGGATAACCGGCATTTACTGGCGGATAAGCACCATTTACTGTCTAGAGGACTGTTTACTTCATTGAACACAATCAAAAACCCCCTTCTAGGTAGAAGGGGGCACATTTATTTCTGTTTCCTTCGATATAAATCCATTGTTTTATAGCCTTCGCGCAGCACTGTCTCCATCTCAAGCAACCGTTTTGCTTGGGTTTCTTTCCGTTTTGCACTGTATACATAACGGGCCCAATCCTTTTGATAGCCAAATGTCAATTGATTAAAGGATGCCAGTAACTCTTCATTTCGGTTTAAATACTGTTTAATATCCTCAACATGTATAATATAGTCGTCCACACATTGACTAGATTTGCTGCTGGCGGCTTTTTTCGCTTTCTTTGGTGTTGATTTCAATCCAACCACGGTAAACACATCATTTAAACTAACCATTCTAGAAAACTTAATGTCACTTCCAAGTGTATAGCCCTCTTCATCCATCGCAACTGCCTCAAATAAACTGTCTCGTTCAATGTATTCTTGATATTTTGGATTATTCTTTTTTGGATAGGCAAAGAATATATATCCATTTTTTTCGAGTAATTGATTGTCAATCACTGACTGAAGCTGCTGTGAAAATTCCTCCAAACTAAAAACGAAAAGGAATATTAGATCATATTTTTCTTTATTAGGTGATGAATCATAATCTAGCCCATTCAATTCATCTAAATCTTCCGGTTTGTTTAGAACCAATTTTCGATCATACTTATTTAAATTTAGTTTTTCGACAATAGTTTTTGGTGAGTTCAAGGGTCTATCTCCTTTGTGAAATTAATCCAATACCTCAGGATTAACAAGATTTTTCGGTCGTTTCCCCGTTAGCCCTGCTTCTAAATTCTCGACTGCAAGTTTGGCCATTTTAAGTTCTGTTTCGTGGGTGGATGATCCAACATGCGGGGTCGTCACCACATTGGGAAACTGGAGCAAAGGGTGATCCGCTCTGACTGGTTCGATTTGGAATACATCTAATGCTGCTCCATGGATTTCGTTGGTTCGTAACGCTTCGATTAATGCCTTTTCATCCACTGTTTTTCCGCGCGAACCATTTACAAAAATGGCTGACTTTTTCATCATTTTAAACTCTCGTTCTCCCATGATATTTTCAGTTTCGGGTGTGAGCGGGGTCATTAAGCAAACAAAATCGGATTCCATAAGTAAGGTATCAAATGAAGAGTAAACAGCGTTGTATTTTTCTTCAGCTTCAAGGTTACGGGTGCGGTTGTAGTAAAGGACATCCATATCAAAGCCAAAATGCCCGCGTTTTGCAATTAATGAGCCGATTTTCCCCATCCCAATAATACCTAATGTTTTATGATGAACATCAATGGCATATTCTTTCCTAGTTAGATGTTGCTTCCACTTTCCAGTCTTCACGAATTGGTCTAATTCTGGGATTCGTCTTGCTGCTGCGAGGAGGATACCGAAAATCGCATCAGCCGTAGTGTCCTCAAGTACGCCTGGTGTGTTTGTGCCCATAATACCGCGCTTGTTCATCTCATCAATGGATAGGTTATTAAAACCTGTCGAGTTATTGGAAACAATTTTTAAATTTGGAGCCATGTCTAGCAATTCTTTATCGACTGGGAGCGCGAGGCCGACAATTCCTTCAGCCGTCTTAAGAGCATGCAAAAAAGCTGGGTCTGTTTTGGGATTGATCCGTTCAAAAATTTCCACGTCGAAACGATCTCTTAAACGATCTAGCGTTTCAGAAAATTCAAAGTTATAGGCAAGTATTTTTCTTTTCATAAGGGAATGAGTCCTTCTCCTTCTGTATATAAGAATATATTTCTAAGGTGACATAGATTTTTTAAGAGTCAACTTTTAATTAAGCTAATATTTTCATAATTAAAAGCGAAAATTTTGAAGGAGAGAAATTTATTGTTTCAGTTTATAACATCATGTGTTAGAATATGTAACATTAGAATTGTTAAACAATTCACATTTTTAAAAATAAACAAACTGGGCAGGTGGTATTTTGGGAAACGAAACCCCATCCTATCGTGAACAAAAGGTTATAACCATTGGAATTGTGACAGAATTGACGGGACTAACAAGCAGACAAATCCATTATTATGAAACACGAAAGCTAATTTTTCCAGACAGGACCCCAAATGGGACACGGAAATACTCATTTGCGGATATTGAAAGACTATTAGAAATTGCTGAGAAAATTGAAGAGGGAGTCCAAACGATGGAAATTAGCAGAGATTTCTCCAAAAAGGAAAAGCGTAAAATGATCATTGGTCAAATCAATTCCCATTTTAATCGCAACGGGCCCATAAAATAACATGTGTAACTTGCAGTAATGAGCAGTGCTATCTGAGGCCTGCTCTTTTTAATATCATCGCAGACATACTGAAAAAAAATTTATCCTCCAAATTTTTATTCACCTCGTTTAATCGCTATAATTTAGAGGAATCAATGAAAATTTTTACAAATGAAACATTTGATGAAATGAAAAAAAGAAGGGTGGATATAAATGAAATATAACTTTGATGAAATTGTAAACCGACGAGGAACCTATTCAATTAAATGGGATGGAGGGGACTTAATTAAACAAATCGGTCTGACTGATCGCTATGATGAAGAGACGATCCCCTTGTTTACGGCCGATATGGATTTACCCGTCCCTCAGCCCTTAATTGATGCCTTACATAAAACGGTCGACCACCGAATTTTCGGCTATACTATCTTTCCAAAAGAGTATTATGAAGCCATTCAACATTGGTTTAAAACGAGACATGATTGGGAGATTCCGCAGGAGGAAATCAGTTTTAGTCCTGGAACGGTCCATGCCTTAAATGTGGCTGTCAAAGCCTTAACCAACCCAGGAGACGGCATCATTATCCAAAGGCCCGTGTATCCACCGTTTACTTCTGCAATTGAAGCCAATGGTCGCAAAGTTGTGAATAACGCTCTTAAAGCAAATAGTGAAGGGTACTTTCAAATTGATTTTGCCGATTTTGAAGCGAAAGCCAAAGAAGAAACGACAAAAATGTTCATCTTATGCAACCCGCATAATCCAACTGGAAGAGTGTTTACTCAGGATGAATTAAGGAAATTAGCCGATATCTGTGCGGAACATGATGTCCTCATCGTTGCCGATGAAATACATGGGGATTTAGTTCGCCGAAATCAGACCTTTATTCCAATTGCCAAGGCTACCGAACATCGTGATCGTATTGTTACTTTTACAGCTATCAATAAAACGTTCAATGTCGCTGGGCTTCATTGTACAAATGTAATTATCTCCAATCCAGAACTTAGAAACACTTTTAATAAGGTTATGGGCATGCACTTACCATCCCCTTTTACGGTTTCAGCCTTGATTGCTGTTTACAATGAAGGAGAAGATTGGTTAGAACAGTTGAAGGACTACATTGATGGAACAATGGAATGGGCTGTTACGTTTTTGGCGGAGAAAATGCCGAAGGTTAAGGTAAGGATTCCAGAAGGTACCTATATTATGTGGATGGATTTTAGCGAGTATGGTCTCACACCTGAAGATATCCATGATCGCATTTATAATAAAGCGAATGTACTGCTTGAGGATGGGAAGATGTTTGGTGAGGAAGGATTACAATGGCAAAGAATTTGTATCCCGTCACCAAGACCACTCATACAGGAAGCGTTTGAAAGAATTGCAAGAGAGTTTGAAGAACTTAGTTGATGGAGTAAGAAAGGAATTAGTATAGATCTATTGAATGGTCCCCAAGTGAAAAGCAGAAGGTAACACGCTCCATAACAGGAAGCCTGGAATATTCCGGGCTTCTTTTTATCTTTCTGCTAATTTAAGAATCCGTAAGTTTTTATCACATTGGAAATAGAAACTTTTTGTCCTAATTTATTTGGTGATTAAATATATATTAGGGCGGGACAAAATTCTTGACATGGAGGACAGGTTATCAGTAAATCCATTGTTAATCGAAATGGAAAAAATTTTAACCCACTTTGTAAGCGGTTACAAAAAATTAGAGAAAGGAGGATTGTTATGAATATCTTATTATGCTGTGCTGCAGGCATGTCGACCAGCTTATTGGTAACAAAAATGGAAGCAGCAGCAAAAGCAGAAGGGATTTCTGCGAAAATATGGGCAGTAAGTGCGAACGAAGTGAATAACCATCTTGATCAAGCTGATGTGTTATTAGTAGGTCCACAGGTTCGATATCTGCTCCCTAAATTAAAAAAAGCAGGTTTAGAAAAAGGGATACCCGTTGATTTAATTAATACCGTTCATTATGGGATGTGTAATGGGGCTGAAGTATTAAAATTTGCTAAAA
>NZ_JBALSN010000109.1:0-4085 GCF_036966985.1 Neobacillus drentensis
GTTTTGTATGTCTCTTACCAAGAATTAGCATATATGAAAAAATAACAACCCACGCCACTGAATACGCACCATACATAAATTCAAATCCCATGATTAATTCCTCCTATTTTTCCATGTCTTCTCGTAATTTTTCTTTATACCGCTCAACTTTAAGTTTCATTTTTTCAAAAGAAACACCTTTATGAAGAAGGTAAGAATAAAGAATGGTAAATGCCGCAAGTGAAACAAACAGGGCTACTAACATGGTACCTTCAATACCTCCACCTTTTTGGGAAGGTCCCTCACCAAATACAATTGGGTGAAACTTTGTTTGCCACCAGCGAATTGCGAAGAATACAATTGGAACGTCAGCAAATCCGATAATTCCAAATACAGCAGCCAGCCTAGCTTTTTTATCCCAAACTCCATCCATTTGTCGTATCATAATGTAGGCAATATAGATGAAAAATAGAATTAACGTTGTAATTAACCGCGGTTCCCATACCCACCAAGTATTCCAAGAAGATTTTGCCCAAATCGGACCTGTCGTTAAAACGATAATTGTAAACACAACACCAATTTCCGCAGAAATATAGGCATAGGTGTCAAATATTCTTTTCCGCTTGATTAAAAACAAAATACTAAATACAAATGTTACAAAGAATGCCATGAATGCAAGCCATGCAGAGCTTACATGAAAATAAAAGATTTTTTGAGCCGCTCCCATCGTTACTTCCTCAGCAGCAAAGATAAAGATAAAATACAGGGCAACCAGCATAGATATAACTGTCGCACCAAATAAAATCTTTGACAGATCCAGGCTCTTTTTAACAGTTAATTCGGTTCCAGAAAGCACTGCCTTCTCCCGTTCGAGATTCATACTCATCACTTAAACCTCCAGCACATAATCTATTAATATGAAACAAACAACAAAGAAGATAACATCGTACGCTGTAACCAACTGAATCCAAGCCACGGCACTTGAAAATTTCTCCATGTTGGTTAGGATGATTCTTGTTGCTTGAACAACACCGATTAAGATAGGTGTTGTAATCGGAAACAGCAATAGCGGAAGCAGCATTTCACTGCTTTTAGAATTCGCTGCCAATGCAGCTAGGAAGGTACCGATGGAGATAAATCCAAAACTTCCCAGGAATACTACTAAGATAAAATATGGAATGCTTCCATAGAATTTGAAATCAAATAATAGGAACAAAAACGGGATCGAAACAAGTTCTACGATCAGCATCATCGTAAAATTAGCTAAGAACTTTCCTAAATAAATGCTGGCTGCCTCCATTGGCGCCACCAATAATCCTTGCATCGTATCATTCCGCTGTTCTGATATAAATGACCTGTTCAGACCTAATATTCCTGCAAAAACGATAATTACCCAAATGACTCCAGGAATAACTGCTTTGGTTGTATTATTAGCAGGGTCAAAAGCAAAGCTGAAAACCACAATCACCAGACCGGCAAATATAATTTGTGTGACCATTATCTGCTTTGTTTTAAGCTCGGAATATAGATCCTTTTTAGCTAGTAAGAGGGCTGTTCGAAGAAGGTTCATGATACTCCCTCCACTAATTGTTCATATTTTTCAGAAACATATCCTAAGTTTTGATTTTCAATCCTAAAATCATCGACAATCTTTCCATTTTTAACAATAATAATCCTGTCGCAGATTTCAGCTGCTTGTTTAAAATCATGCGTTACCATCAAGGTTGTCGTCCCTTTTGCCTTCATAGATAGGATCACGTTGTTCAGAATCCCAATCGCCCCTTGGTCCAACCCGGTGTGCGGTTCGTCCAATAAGAGTATTTCTGGTTCATGAACGATTGCCCTTACGATCGCAATCCTTTGAATCATCCCGCGTGAAAAGTTCTTTACAGGTTCATTCAAAAAGAATGATAATCCTACCTCTTTAACAAGCTCCGTTGCTCGTTGTTCTACATTTTTAACACCATAAATATTTCCGAAGAAGACAATATTTTCTAATGGTGTGTAATGATCATAAAGCAAACTGGAATGGGGTAAATAACCCATTATTTTTTTTATTTTTATATGGTTTTTTTTCAAATCCATACCATTAACCTTTATCATTCCTGATGTAGGTTTTATTAAGGTTGCCAGTACTTTAAGAAGTGTGCTTTTCCCAGCACCATTGGGTCCGAGGATGGCTACTGTTTCTCCCTTATTTATTAAGAGGTCTACGCCACGCAAGATAAGTTTATTATCGGCTTGCTTCGTTAGCTTTTTTATTTCTATCATTTGCAGTCTCTCCCATCCCAGCTGCTACTCTACAAAATTACGCAGATTTAATTTTACTTGGACAAGATGTTGTTTATAAGCTTCAAGCTTTGCGTGATATTCATCCTCTAAAAGCTTCCCATCACCGAAGGATTCTTCCAATTCAATGATCTTATCCATAATTGCTTTTTGCTTGGTCATTAATAGTTTAAATGCCTTCTCTTCCTTATCTGCTCCAAGGCGTTCGTCTAGTATTCTTGCTTTCCTTCTAAAATAGATATAATAAGAGATTCCTGCAATGACAATCGCCACTAAAATAATTAAGAACACGTGTGGGTTAAAGCAATGTAATGGAGACTGCGCCCAAATTCTTAAATGACCAGGATTATGGAAAGCAGGAGCTGTATGTGTGACCGAGCTATTATTTCCACTTTGGCTAGTTGTTTCCGCCTTTTTGGTCTCATCTGCTGGTGGCTGAACATCTTTGTTATAAACCAGAGTAAACGTCTGGTTCGCCTTAAGTCCTTCAATACTATAGCCAAAGTAATTTTGGTCATCAAATTTGAAACTGCCTTGACTAGTCGCTTCAGCGCCCTTCACTTCAATACTTCCTCGTCCTTCTGGAACGAGAATCTGCATCATTTGTACAGGATAGTCAGATTTTAAACTGATTTCTTTCCCCTTTGCCATTCTATAGCTGTAGGGTAATACCATGGTTTGATTGGCTGGGATGGGTGTGGTTGTAATGAAACCCTTTTCTACCTCTTTAAAAGCAATTTGATTATCTAAAAAGTTAAGATCTTCAGCTCCTTCAGGAAGGGTTACATTTAAGACTTCTTCGCTTTTTCCGTCACCTTTAAATTCTTGGCCAGCGGTATTTGTATAGTTAACCATATTCATCATATTCGTCCCACCGTCTTCTGTAGGACTAATCACGATATAATGCATATCAATCGAAACTTTTGTATCTGATGTCGCTAAACTATGTAATGGGATTAACAGCATCAGCCCGAGGAAGAAAACGGTGATTTTTTTGATCACTTTCCTTCCCCCTTTTTGTTCTTATAGGTCTTCATCTGAGCTTCAATTTCTTTTTCCACTTCATCCATTAACTCTCTGTCGATATTCGTTTGCATTAATTCTTCTTCGTCCTTCATAATACTAGCCACTTCTGTCTCATATTGTTTCTTTAAATGCTTATAATCTGCATGTGAGATTTTATCCATCTTGAACTCAAATTCTATTTCATTAAGAGTTGTCAAAAGTGCTTCTTTGGTAGCATTGATATCTTTTCCTTTGGAAGAAACCTGTATATAAGAATCCCACTTAAATAAAGGTGATAAGATTAGAAATAGACAAGCAAGCGCTAAAATGGTTGTAAAAATCATGGAAATGACAGTGATATCTTGCATATTGTTCACATCCTAAAGATACTTTTTGCGTTCTTCATCAATGATAGAGGAAAGGATTTCTCCTTCTACTTCATCCTCGGGACTCTCGTATTCTGCCACATCTTCTTCTGTTCCTTTTTTCTTCACCCATTTACGGATGATGAAAAACACAGCAATTCCAGTAGCTCCGATTACAACAAACGGCAGGATCCAAGCGGTTAGACTAAAGCCACTTTTCTCAGGTGAGGTTAATATCTCTTCACCATAAATATTGATGTAATATTCACGTATTTTATCCTTATCCCAGCCCTTATTCATCATCTCAACTAGGTCTGCTTTAAACTCTGTTGTTAGATTACAAGTATTGGGATCACATTCATAATGATCCTGACCGCAGCCACATGTACAGGCGAACTGCTGAGCAACTGCTTTGAATTCGGCAGATTTATAGTCAATCTGTTTTGC
>NZ_JBALSN010000109.1:4247-8456 GCF_036966985.1 Neobacillus drentensis
AGTGCACCAATAACAATCATGAAAGATCCAATCCATAACCAATTCATCATTGGATTAACTTTTACAACAAAGGTAGCTTTTCCATCGTCTTCCCATGCACTCAAGACGATGTATAAGTCTTCCTTAAGTGAAGAAATAATGGCAACTTCAGAAGATGGCTGTTCCCAGTTCCCATAAAACACCTTTTCAGGCTGATATGTGCCCAGCTTTTTACCATTTTTAAATACAGTTACATCGGCATAAACGATGTCATTAATTCCTTCTTTTTTCTGATCAAGCCGATCATAGTTGATTCGATAATCTTTTAATTCAATTGACTTTCCTAAATCAACTGTTTTCATAGTTTGTAAATCATAATTCTGAGAACCTATAATCCCCATCGTTATAAAGGCAATTCCAAGGTGAACGATATATCCGCCATATCTGCGCCGATTTCGAATCATTAAACGATAGAGGGCCACTAGTGGAGATTCCTTGGTCATCTTTCTTCTAGCTTTCACACCTCTATAAAACTCTAAGAAATGGGTAATTAATAATAGACTGATAACTCCATAACCAATGACTGCCCAGGCCTTTTGAATTCCTAAAACTACCATTAAAATCATCGCTAGGATCGCAAGGATAGCTGGAATCATAAAGTTTTTCCTAAGATTTTTTACGGTAGATTTTTGCCAAGCAAGCAACGGACAAACCGCCATGATGAACATCATTGATAATAGAATCGGTGCTTCAACCTTATTAAAGAATGGAAGTCCAACCGTAACTTTTGTACCTCGTACAGCTTCCGATACTAAAGGGAAAATGGTTCCCCAAAATACAGCAAAGGCGGCTCCAACAAGTAATAAATTATTGATTAAGAAGCTGCTTTCTTTAGAAACAAAGGAGTTAAATTCACCTGCACTCCTTTTAAGGAGGTTGTATCGGCTCATCAATACATAAAGCGCTCCAATGACCGCCACACCCATAAAGATTAAGAAGTATAATCCTAGGTTTGAATTGGCGAAGGCATGGACAGATGTCAATACCCCGCTTCGTACAAGGAATGTACCGAATAAAGTAAGTGCATAGGAAACAATGATTAAGCTAATATTCCATATCTTTAACATGTTTTTTCGTTCTTGAATCATAACCGAGTGCAGGAATGCAGTCGCCGTTAACCACGGCATAAAGGAAGCATTTTCAACTGGATCCCACGCCCAGTATCCGCCCCATCCAAGTTCAACATAAGCCCATTGCCCGCCAAAAATATTACCTAGACTTAAAAATAACCAAGCAATGATCGTCCAGCGTCTTGTCATTTTAATCCAGAAATCATCAACATTTTTTAAGATTAGTGCAGCCATTGCAAAGGCAAATGGGATGGCAAGACCAACATATCCTAAGTAAAGTGTGACTGGATGAATAATCATACCAGGGTTTTGAAGCATTGGATTTAAACCTTTACCTTCGATTGGAATCTCCTCTAATAGAATGAAAGGTTTTGCTACAAAGCCTAGAATAAAGAAGAAGAAAACCGCATTTGCAAGTAAGATGGCAGAAATGTATGGAACCATTGGGTTTCCTTTTAACTTCCGTGAGAAAGCAATCATAAAGGTGTAAAGAGTTAGGAAAAACGTCCACAATAACAACGAACCGGCATTTCCAGCCCATAGTGCGGTGAGTTTATAGATGATAGGGAGTTCACTGCTTGTGTAATCATGAACATATTCATATTGAAATTGAGATGTTGCTAAAAGGTAGAATAATGTTAGCATTGCAAGTGATGAACAAACTAATAATGCAATTAATCCACCTTTACCACTGTTAACGAACTTTTGATTTTTTGTGCTAATTCCCAACGTCATAATAAGGAGAGAATAAATCGCAATGGCTAAGCCTATATAAATTGTTGCGTTGGCAAATAAATACATTTCGTCACCTTCTTAAGTTAGCCTGTTATTTTTCTTTCGGTGTTTTATTTAACTTATCTTTATGTGTTTCTGGATCGTAATCTTTGATGTCTTTTCCTTCGTATTTAGAGGGGCATCTTGTTTTAACTGTCTCTGCAACGAATGTGTTCTTTTTAGTTGGTGCCCCTTGGAGGATTGTGATGACACCTTCTGCGAAATTATCCGGCTTAGTTCCATTGTGAATGACGTGCATAACATTACCGTCGTTATCTTTCACATCAAATTTCAATTCAATTTTGTTTGCATCCCATTTAATCGAGTCTTCTATTAGTAAACCCTCAACCGTAACAAAATCATCTTTATGTTGTTCTTGAGTAGCCAAAAGCTCCTTCATTGTTAACTCAACACCACTTGATCCAGGAGTTGCTGCCATCAGTAGGAAAACAATGGCTCCCGCAATAATAAACCCACCCAGCATGACAATTGTATTTTTTTTCATTTTACTCATCACCTCATTAGATTAATTTTTTCATTTCCTCTTCGTACATTTCCTGATCAATCTTTCCTGTTAACAGCTTTTTGCGTAATTCTTTCTTTTCCTCAGAATTTGCGATTTTGTTGTCCTTTTTTGCCGTTTGAGTTTGTTTCTTTGGTTGTGTTTTAGTTTGTTTGCTAACCTTGGACGCTGATTGCGTATTTCCTTTAAAGCCTATGAACACAAAGAGACCTGCTATAACAATCGCAATCCCAATGATTGCTGCACCACCAAGTCCGATAATAGGACGTTTGGAAGTATTGGATGTTCCACCATTTTTAACAACTTGATCTGTTGCAGTTACACCACTATGGTTTTCATCGTTTGGAGGCTGCTGTTTGTTTATAGCCTCCATCGTAGACTCCGTACCATCTTTTTTATATGAGAAGGAGTATTTCAAGCCTGCATCAGCTTTTACATTTTTGTATTGGTAGTAATAAAGCTCTTCTCCATATTCATTTTTCGAATTGTTCTCTGCCTTTGGCTCAATTTTAATTTCTTTAGCATCCATGGGAGCATAAAAAATCACATCTAAAAGATCGATATTAGCTTTATTTTTAAGCTCATATGTAAAAGTCTTGTTGTCCTTCACATTGATCGACTTAGTATAGTACTCAATAACAAATTCGTAAGTTTCGTTATTCTTAATCGCCTTAGCTGGCTTCCAAATAATGATTCCGTTTTCTTTATCGACATCATATGGGCGCTGTACTTCAGGCTTATCTTTCTCCGGGAATTCTGCTACCAAGAAGGCTTCAAAGCCTTTTTCCATTGCTGGAACGGCAATCTCAATCTTCCCATCATAATCTTGACCGCTTTTATTAGTAATGGTTCCATATTGACCAATTAATAAGGACGGAATATCACGTGACCAACCTTCGGGATAATCAAACTCTGGCATTACTTGTACCTGCATTTCCTTAAAAGGAAATTTTTCTGCCTGAAAGGCTGTTTCAGCACTAGCCTTCGGGATGATGAAATTCGTTAAAAATGATGCGATTACGAATAATGCCAACCACTTTTTCTTTAGCATCTTAATCCTCCTTGACTTGAAGAAAATACTATTTTTTACTATAGTCCTCTTTGAAATAAATATAATCTTTATCCGTTCTTATTTGTTGAATCACTCTTGAACATTTTGTTAAAGGATATAAATCGTTGCGTTTTCGTCAAAAAACCACCACAAAATGTTCACATTTGGCCAATCATCAAAAAAAGACCTGAATCCAATTGATAGATTCAGGTCTTACAACTTTATTCCTTATTCCATTTATTACTTCTCCAAAGATCGGATATAAGTAACAATATCGTTAATATCCTTTTCTTTAAGTTGACGTGCACCTTCTAGACCTTTTAAAGAAGGTCCCATTCGTGTTTCTTCACGCCCATATGCTGCATCAATCCAAATTTGTTTATCAGTGGTATATTTCAAATATTGTGGATTTGAAAGTGCCGTTCCCATTTTCTCCTTACCAATACCAGCTTCACCATGGCAGTTAAGGCAATATAAGTTAAATTGCGCCTTCCCACGCTCAGGATCCCCAGAAATTGTTTTTGGGACATCAAATTCTATTTCCTTTGTTTGCCAGTCTCTTATAAAAGCAACAAGATTATTTAATTCCTTGTCTGATAGTCTTGGACCGTAGGCAGGCATAACTGTGCCATCTCTTCCATACTTCACATAATGATACAGGTCTTTATCGGATACATTGCTTAAAAAATTCTGGCTATTTATAGCCGTCCCAGTTTTTGAGCCTTCACCTTTTCCTGTCTCACCGTGACATG
>NZ_JBALSN010000110.1:0-10309 GCF_036966985.1 Neobacillus drentensis
CCAACACCAGGAATATCCTTTTCTATGACTGTACCAACCGGTAAAGTCGAGTAATCGACAATATTGTTGACAGCAACCGTTAATCGATTTTTTCCTTTTTGTAAAAATGTATTTAATTCTGCCTCAAAAGGTAAAAAGCCGCCCTTATGCTCGACAACAAGCTCTCCATTGACATACACCTTAGCTAGATGAGTGGCCGAACCGAATCGCAAAACCACACGTTCTGATTGAAGCTTTGATGGAACAGTAAATTCCCGTTCATACCATACCCAGCCAACATGATCACGTATTTTTGCATTTACTCCAATATCATTAAATGAGGATGGAACAGCCATGCTCATTGTGTCGGTTAATTTTGCATTTTGCCAGTTATCCTGAAAACCACTTCCCGAATCAAGCTTAAAATTCCATATCCCGTTTAGATCAATAATACACCGTGTTTCAGTAACGATAGGATATAACATCTTTAGTCTCCTTTTTTAAAATCATAGATCTGTTCAGTAAATTGGATAGTAAATTAATAGTTTCGTATGGTTAAATCTTCATGAACATTTCCTAATACTTCATTCAGTTGATTTAGGAGATCATTTAACATATCCTCAGTAAATTTTTCCGGATTGAAAGCAACCATTGCGCGTAGAGGCATAAATTTCATCATCGCCTGAAACATTTCAAACGAATCCGAGTCTTCGGACATATTTGCAAATGGGCCTCCTTCATTTGCCTAGGTAAGGGTTTCTTGTACAATCGGTGAAAGAATTGGATCTGCCATAAGATCACCAATTGTTGTATTTCTATGGACTGATTTTTTAATAGTAACAGTTGAGTCCACTTTTATACTGCCTTTTAAAATGATTTCGGCTGAAGACTTACCTACTAGGACTTCAAACAAACCACTTTCCACATGCCAGTCTTTAATATCAACGTTGTAATAAGCAAATGCTCTTTTATCCAAGATAAAGGTAACGTCTTGCTCTTCTCCTGGTTGTAATTCCACCTTTTCAAAGCCCTTTAGTTCTTTTTCGGGACGGATGACAGTACTTTCAATATCCCGTATATATAACTGGACGATTTCCTTTCCAGCAACTACACCCGTATTTTTCACCGTAACCGTCACTTGTACCGTTTCTGTATCATCTATTTCCGGCTTTTCTATTCTAAGATTTGAATAGTCAAAGCTTGTATAGCTCAAACCATAACCAAATGGGAATAACGGTTCCATTGCTTTAGCATCATAATAACGGTAGCCGACAAATATTCCTTCCTTGTATTCGACCTTGTCTCCTTCGCCTGGGAAGTTGAGGTAAGAAGGATTATGGCGTAAATCTTTTGGGAACGTTTCAGCCAACTTTCCACTTGGACTTTCGATTCCAAAAAGTAAATCAGCAATCGCACCGCCTAGTGCCTGTCCTCCAAGATATCCTTCAAGAAGGCCTTTTACTTTATCAAGCCACGGCATTTCAATTGGTGCACCATTACTTAATACAACAACTATATTAGGTTGTACTTCCGAAACAGCTTCTATTAAAATCCGGTGATTGTCTGGAATTCGCAAATGCTCCCTGTCGTATCCCTCTGATTCATAGCGATCCGGGAGACCAACGAATAGTATTGCCACATCCGACTGAGCCGCAGCCTCCTTTGCCTCTGCCAACAATTTTTCATTTATTAAATCAGTTTTTAGATCGTATCCTTGCGAATAAAGCAAACTTGCATTCGAGGCACTCTTTTCAATTTCCTCAAAAATATTATCAAGTTTTGTAGGTTTAATATGAGAGCTTCCTCCGCCTTGGTATCTTGGTCTTACAGCAAATTCTCCAATGATTGCAATGGCTCCTTGCTTTTTTAGTGGGAGAATTTGATCATCATTTTTTAATAAAACCATACTTTCCTTTGCTACTTCTCTAGCTAATTGATGGTGTTCCTCTTTAGCATAGACAGCATTTTCTTTTTTGTTATCAACAGCCATAAAAATAATGTTTAATAATCTCTCAACTGTTCTGTCTAGTGTCTGTTCGGAAAGCATACCACTTTTTACGGCGTCAATAATTTTCTTATCACCGCTTCCATTACTTGATGGCATTTCTAAATCTAATCCGGCTTCTACCCCATGTGCACGCTCATTTACAGCACCCCAGTCTGAGACGATAAATCCTTCAAAGCCCCATTCATCCTTTAATATATCCGTTAATAATGTTTTATTTTCTGAAGCATACGTCCCATTTACTTTGTTATAGGAACACATTACCGTCCAAGGTTGTGCTTTCTTAACTGTATGTTCAAAACTGGCAAGATAAATCTCTCTTAAGGTTCTTTCATCAACGATAGCATCGACAGACATACGACGATGCTCCTGGTTATTGACCGCAAAATGTTTAAGGGAAGTACCAACTCCCTGACTTTGAACACCTGTTATATGACTTGCAGCCAATTCGGAAGAAAGATAAGGATCCTCTGAAAAATATTCAAAGTTTCTTCCGCAAAGCGGTGAACGTTTAATATTTGCACCAGGACCAAGTAGGACAGCTACATTCTCTGCCTGACATTCTTCACCTAGTGCAGTTCCTACTTTTTCAATTAGTGAACGATTCCATGTACTCGCAAGACCTGCTGCTGATGGGAAGCATGTTGCCGGAACACTATCATTAAGTCCTAAATGATCAGCACTTAACTGCTGCTTGCGCAGACCATGAGGACCATCTGTAACAAAGATCGATGGAATCCCCAATCTCTCTACTCCTTTTAGCTCCCAAAAATTTAAACCTGAGCAAAGACTCGCTTTTTCATCAAGAGTCATTTTTTCAATTAATTTTCTGATATTTCTTTTCATAGAATCCTCCTTAATGTTTAACGCTTTCATAATTGGATATGACGGATAATATTACTTTTTTTCTAAGTTAACTACCTTTAAATTACATTTTAAGACACTGGAATTATTTCTACTATTCGAATTACGACCACCTATTTTCATTAATCCGACTTTTGATGAAATTTTTTGAATGTATAATTGCATAATGACATAAGTAAAAACGCAGGGGCACTTCCACTAAAAAACGGAATTAATCCAGGAAACTTAAATGTTATAAAAAAGAAAATCCCTGTAAACACAGCCATTATAAAGGTTGCGATTGGATTAATCGTCATTAGGATAACCGCATTTTTAATGACTCCTTTTACCCCTACATGAAAATGTACAAAGACAGGAAAAATATATAATAAGGTAAAGAAGAAAATAAAAATCAAAATAACATTGGGAATATAAAGTAATTTGAATATTGGTAACGATATGGCTTCTATTATCTTTGTATTAGAGTATAGGAAACTTCCTAATGCGATCAGAATCAAACCGACACAATTACTTTTTAGAAATTCACTTTTATATACCGTCCAAAACGTTTGAAATACATGAATATCCTGCTTCATTACCCACTTTCGGACAACAGCGAACATTGCTGCTGTCGCAGGAAAAAAACCTAGAACAATCAAACCAAGAAACGTGAAGACAATCCAAAGCACGTTTACATACATTAATCTCATAACCCACTCTGAAACACGATGAATCCCCTTCATAAAACCTTCCATTAAGGATAACTCCTTCCTTTATCGCTTCTATGACTCAAACATTAAGGAAAATAGCCCTAAAATAGGGCTACTCCTAGATAAACAAATATATCATCCTTTTACAGAGCCTAACGCAATTCCTTTTACAAGGTATTTTTGGAAAAATGGATACGCAATTAAAATTGGTAATACCCCAACAACAGCTATCGCCATCCGTACACCTGTTGAAGGAATTTCCGAAGCTGCCTGACTGGCGTTTGAACCCAAATCACTGGTCGCTAAAAACTGAATATCCGCAAGCATCCTGTTTAAAATGTTTTGGATACTGAATAGTTGTGGGTCGGTAATATAAATGAGACCATTAAACCAGTCATTCCAATAATGAATGGTTTGAAGTAATCCAATCGTTGCCAAAATAGGCAGTGATAAAGGCAGGACTATGGAGAAAAAAGTCCTGAATTCACCTGCACCATCCATCCGTGCTGATTCAATCACAGGCTCTGGAATGGAAGTTATAAAAAATGTCCTCATTAATAATACGTTAAAACCATTCATAAGCAGACCAGGTACAATTAAAGCCCAAATCGTATTTTTCAAATCAAAAATTTGTGTATAAACCAGATAGGTTGGTACAAGTCCACCGTTGAATAATAAGGTGAAGAATACAAAGAAAGCAAAAACATTTCTGTAAGGTAAATCTCGGCGTGAAAGTGCATAGGCCAAAAACGCAGTTATAGCCAAGCTAACAACCGTTCCAAATACAGTTACGAAAATTGTAATACCGTAGGCCCTTAAAATACTTGAAGAATTATTTAACAAATACTCATAAGCTGCAAAGCTAAATTCTCTAGGAAAAAAGGAATAACCATCCTTCAAAATAATCTTTTCACCTGTAAGAGAAGAAGATAAAAGAATGATAAAGGGAATAATGCTGCCTGCCGCAAGTACGATTAAAAAGATATGGGAAACCAATTGGGTAATTCGATCAGATTTATACATTCTTCCTTACCTCCTGCTTAAAATAATGCATTGTCTTTACTTTTTCTGCGGACTAGATAATTGGATATTAGGACCAGTACAAATCCAACGATGGATTGATATAGGCCAGCTGCAGCGGACATCCCGATATCCCCAAGCTGCATTAAACCTCGGTAAACATAAGTGTCAATAACATTCGTGGTATCGTAGATTGCCCCTGAGTTCATTGGTACTTGATAAAACAAACCAAAATCAGAATAGAAAATTCGTCCTATTGACAGTAATGTCATCATGATAATGACTGGCAAAATCGATGGAATGGTAATATGAATAATTTGATGCCATTTATTCGCCCCATCTAAAGTGGCTGCTTCATAATACTCCTGGTCGATGCCGATAATAGCCGCCAAATAAATGACACATAGGAATCCGACACCCTTCCATATATTGATGAAGGTTAATATATAGGGCCAATATTTTGCTTCGTTATACCACGAAACTCCATCCAGCCCAAGTAAGGGAAGAATTGTTTTATTCAGATAACCCACATCTTCGCTTAAAAAGGCAAATCCCAAATAACTGACAATAACCATCGAAATTAAGAATGGCAATAGAATAACACTTTGATAAAAGCTTTTCGCCAGCTTATTTTTAATTTCATTGAGCATAATGGCAATACCTATCGCCAGTAACGTATTTAAGATAATAAATCCTCCATTATAGAGTATGGTATTTCGTGTAATTACAAAGGCATCTCTTGAACTAAATAAGTATTCAAAGTTTTTAAATCCTATCCAATCACTTGCGAAGATTCCTTTCGCATAGTTAACATCTTTAAAAGCAATGACCAATCCGAACATCGGTAAATAATTGTTGATCAGCAAATAAATTAACCCAGGTACCATCATGATAAAAAGAGGTGAAAATCTTTTAAACTTGATCATCCTGTTATTTACCTTTTTAGCTGGTATCGCCTGGATGCTTGCTTTCATTTTCTTTACAGTCACTTCTGACATCCTTTTTCCCCCTTGCTGAATAAAATGTTTTCGCTTACAAATAACTTTCATTTCTTGCTATATTTTTATTTTAATAAACTAATTATTTTGGAACTATCCATAATACGACTTCTTATTTTCGTTTATCCGACTAATAGGAACATGAAATTCCACTCAAGGCATGCCAGTAAAAAAAAGAGAACCAGCACCGCTGGCTCTCTTTCCTTACCTTACTTCTCTTTCCACTTATCAAATTGTTTTTGTTTTTCCGCAATAATTTTTCCCAGACCTGATGCTTTAAGCTTACTATTAAATTCCGGCAAACTTTTCTCAGGATTTAGAGTACCGGATTCAAGTCCTAGCTTGTACTGATTTAATACGTTTGTAGTTGCAGCAATTTCTGTTTTTACTGAATCTGGATTGAACGTAAAACCAAATGCAGGAGAAAAAATGGCTGAATCATTATGTTCTTTCATTATATCCCAGTAATTTGCAGGGTTTCCTTCCCAAGGATAAGTCAAGAAGTTATTTCCAATTTCCCACTGGTTAAAAGCATATTTTGATTCCTTAACTCCTTCCGGCAATTTAATCGTTCCATCCGAATTTTTCACATAATGTTTACCTTCCACGCCAAGATCTAGTAAATTCATAATGTCTTTATCAGTATAAAGTAAATTGATAAATTCCATCGCTTTTTCAGGATTTTGACTGCTTCTCGCAATAGACATGTTGAAGCCCGTGGCTGCATCTGTGTACGAATAAACATCCGTTAATTTTACTGAAACCATTTCATAGCCAGTTATTCCCTTTTCTTGTACATCAAAACCTGGCTTCATTTTAGCGAAATAGCCAAATCCTTTATTTGCTTTTACAAGATTAGCGGCAGATTCTTTTGATGTGGCTGAATCCTTAATGATGTAACCCGCTTTGAACCACTTTCGTGCTAATTTAACAGCATCTACATATTGCGGGTCTTTAAACATATTTACAATTTTCTTATCTTTAAAAGACACCACTCCAAGGTTGTCCCCTAGCACATCAAATTTTCCAGCAGTAATTGCGGTGGCAACCGATGTTCCCATTGATGTGTTGACTATTGGTGTTAATGTTGGTTCTTTTTCTTTGACCATTTTAAAAACATCTTCCAAGTCCGTAAATGTTTTGATTTGAGAAAGATCAATCTTATATTTGTCAACTAAATCCTTTCTCATAGCAAAGCCATAATAAGAACCCCAGTCTCTAATACTTGGAATACCGTATATTTTCCCGTTAACTTTATTACCTTCTAAAAGACGTTTTGGAACCACATTAGAAATTCCTTGACCATGTGATTGGAGCAAATCATCTAATGGAAGGTATTGACCTTTTGCTGCTTGTGTATTGTAGCCATAGAATGATGAAGACATGATTAAATCCAGCTTTTCGTTGCTTGTTAACATTAAATTTTGTTGCTGTTGCCATGCTGCGCCACTTATTGGGACTAGTTTAACCGTAGCATTAATCTTCTTTTTAGTAATTTTATTAATTTCTTCTTGAACCAATGGAAGTTCATCTATTTTTGTATTTAATGTTAAATAAGCCATTGTAATTTCATATGGCTTATTGGAGCTAGTTCCGTCCTTTTTACTTGTACTGCTTTCCTTGGAACTGCACCCAGCCAAAACCAAAAGCACAGACATAACAATCATTAAAAACTTTGTAAATGACTTAATACTCTTCAACTTTCTTTCCCCCTTATTCTTTTTGATCTGTTGAAAACTCTTTTGAAAGCGTTGTCAACTATCTAGTTTTAGTATAGAGGATGGGTAGAAATACACTTACTAAAAAAACGACATTTTATTTTTGTTATTACGACTTATCTGAGGAGAGTGCCATTTTTCGATATTCCATTGGATTTAATTCAGTTGCCTTTTTGAAAATAGTAGAGAAATAGGAAAAATTCGAATATCCAGCAGATAAAGCCACTTCACTTACAGGTAAATTTGTTCTAGCCAATAATTCTTTTGCATATTCAATACGCTGCTGTTGCAAGTATTCGGATATAGATACTCCTGTTTGTTTTTTAAAAAGTCTTGTTAGGTAGTCAGGATTGAGATACACATAATTTGCAATTTCTTCTCTTGTTAACCGTTGTTCACCAAGATGGTTTCGAATATATTGTTTAACAATGTTAACTACAGAACCTTTTTCTTGAGGAACATGAAGCTGATTCATGGCTACATCCGCAATATAAATAACCCAATCTTGTAGAAAATCCAACGATTTCAACACTTTTACAGGCTTTTCAGTTAGTAAGTTTTGTGAAAAAACCTGATTGGCCTGAATCCCTTTTACTTGGAGTACATAAAAAACCGATTGTAAAAAATCCTGATAAAATAAATGAAGTGATTGGGCGTTTATATCATCATCTGATTTTTTCCAATCCTTAAAATATTGATTAATTGCATCCAAGAATTTTTCCTTTGGGCCACTTTTCATTAAACTCGACCAATAATCAGGTAGCAGCGGAATCGAGCATGAATCCTTTTTTTCATTTTTATACACAATGGTCTGGTTACTCTTGGTTACATTGTTACGATCAAGATCCTGCAACAAGTGAACCATGCTTACTACCTCCTCGATAGGAACCTGATTGCCAATATAACAGCAAAGTTCGCATGAGAAATATAGAGCAAATCGAGAAATAAAATCATTAATATTACATGTAAGCTCCTCAATGTTTGCGGCTTTTTCTAGGGGCAAAATGACCAAAATATAACCAGTTCCCAAATTTACCACATGGGCATCCATAGTGAATTTAGCGATTTCTTCATTTACTGCATTTTGAAGGGCATTCTCCCTTAATTTTTCTTCATGGACCGAAAGCTCCTTTTTCCAACGTTGAACATGAAATAAAATGGGAAGAAAAGTTGTGTACTCCGTATATAATAAATGATGGTATTTCTTATGCTCATTAATCTTGTCAATGGTAGACGGGATAACTTGTTGAATAAGATCTAACCAAAATCGTTCCTTCATAACTGATTGGTGCGACTTTTTCAATTGATGGTAAGACTCCTCCACCTGTTTTGTATCCTGATCCTTTTTAATTTTTTCCAAGGCACTGTGAATAACACCTTCCAGCTCTTGATAATCGACCGGTTTTAATAAATAGTTGAAACTTTTTAACTGCAATGCTTCCTTTGCATATCCGAAATCTGAATGACATGTTAAAAANNTCAATTCCCGATCCTTTTGGCATTTCAATATCACAAAGCAAAAGATCCACCCTATTATTTAAAAACACCTCTTGAGCCTGCCTCATGTTATTGGCTGTATAAACAGTAGAGATATGGTGTAATTCCCAATTAACACCCGCCTGAATGCCTCTAATTGAATGAATTTCATCATCAACGATAAGTACATGAAATTGATTCATCATCATACCCCTTTCCTTTATTGGAATTTTATATCGGTACCTTCATGCGGACAGTTGCACCTTTTCCTTGTTCGTTTGAAAAGTATATATGGGCATGCCCCTCATATAACAAATTCAACCTTTGCTTAACATTCCAAAGTCCAATTCGTTCCCCTTCCTGGTTTGTAAGTGATACGTCATTTTCTAAACTCCATAAAACCTCTTCAGGAAATCCTTCACCAGTATCCTGGATTTTAATTTCCATAAAACCGGGGTCTTCATTGTCTTTTTTAACAGTTATTTTAATTTTTATTGGTTCATCCATATCAAAAGCATGTTTAATAGAATTTTCGGCAATCGTTTGAATGACCAAAGGAGGTATATTGCATTTCATCAATTCTGGAGATGCTTCCACATCATAATTGATAGCTTCTGGAAATCTAAGTTGTTGAATCTTTAAATAATTCTCCGTATGTTTTAATTCATCTTCTAAGCTAACGAAATACGAATTACTACGAAACATAAACCGAAAGTAATTGGCTAGGCATTTGGACATTTCTTGAATGATGGCAAAATCTTTAACTGTTGCAAGATTATAAATAATGTTTAATGAGTTAAGGAAAAAGTGCGGGTTAATTTGTAATTGTAAATGCTTTAGTTCTGCCCTTTGTAAATTTAACTTTTCTTCGTAAACATTGATTTTTAAGTCTTTTATCTCCGATATCATATGGTTGAAGGACCCATTCATCACTTCAAACTCCGTAGAATTATGGTTCATAGGAAGCCGAACTTCCATATCACCCTCACGAAGCTTTTTCATGGCTGAAACAATTCGATTTATTGGTTGAAGAAAAACCTTTCTCATGATAAAGATAAATAGAAATAAGAACAAAACAGCCCCAATAGAAATAACCGATGAAATTCTTTGTAAAAAAGGAAGTTTCTCTAAAATTTCACTTTCTGGTATCAATGCTAAAAGATAAAAATCACCGCTTGATGATTTTTTCTTCATGACCATAAAGCGTTCATTTTCCCCAGACACTGCAAACTTGTTTCCCTTCAATGTTAAGTCTATTTTTTCATCTTCTATAAATTTTTTATTAGTGATCGGCTGCAATTCGGAAGATGCAAGCAGGGCTCTGCCTGTTTCTCCAAAATCAATATACTTAAAAGGCTTAATCAAATTGTTCACATTTACCCAAGCCCCTACGTAGACTCCATCTATATTTAAATAGTATAGTAAATAATAATTTTTCTTTCCCTTCCATAAGTTCCATTTGCCTTCAAGAAGATTTTCGGGCTTTTTCTCAAGCAAATCATGAACTTCATCCGTTGCATTCATGCGGTCTGTAAAATCTTCATCATTTTTCTGAGTATA
>NZ_JBALSN010000110.1:10329-10845 GCF_036966985.1 Neobacillus drentensis
TAGAGTCAATTGCTGTATAAAAATAAGATTGATTATTGATAGAATTAAACAATCGAATTTTTGCCTCTTCGTAGTCGTTACGATCAAAGTTTTCATGATATTGAAGGAAGTATAAATCGGTATTCGCGGAAAGTTGAAATATATAATTTCCAACACCTTCTAAACTCTTATCGATTTGATCCATATAAATACTCAGCATATTTTTGTTAGATTGAGCCACTTGGCTTCGAATTACTGCATTAGCATAATAATTATTAATAATATGAAAGATGATTAATGGACCGATTATGAGGAAAATAGTCAAAAAGAGCTTAAACATTAACGAATTAAAAATCGGTTTAAGCGGTTTCATATGTGTTCCTCCTGATATATAACTTTATTAATAAAATATTTTCTATTATACATTATCGTTGTAAAAAGATTGCGAAAATATGAAATTAATGAAACAACAATAATTGGAAGGTATTTTAATAAAAAGAGATTCATGGTATTAGTGAAGATATAAAAATATAATAG
>NZ_JBALSN010000111.1:0-18342 GCF_036966985.1 Neobacillus drentensis
CAGACCGATTTGTCCACCGCAGGTGGACAAATCGGTCTGTTTTAATTTTTTCTTAGGTTAGAAGCTGCTGTTTCGAATGATTAGTTCGGTGGCTATGAATATTTTCTTGGCTGTTTTTCTGCCTGCGATTCTCTCCAAAAGTGTGTCGACGGCGGTTTCACCCATGATTTCGGTATATACCTTAACTGTGCTTAAGGATGGGAATACATATTTAGAGATGCTGATATCATTGACACCTATGATGTTCACACGATCTGGAACGGAAATCCCTTCCTCCAACAGCGCCCTTAATGCTCCAACCGCTAGGGAATCATTACCTGCAAAGAAAGCAGTCGGTAATTGATCCCCCTGTTCATGAATCGCCCTCTTCATCAAAGCATGACCATCATCAGCAGTAAAGTTACCTACATACATATAATCTTCATTGGGCAGTCCTTTTTCTGCTAAATAGCGCTTGAATGTCATCTCTCTTGGGTCTTCAATCATAGAGGTTTTGTCCTTAAACACTTCTCGGCCGCCGATATACCCGATCCTCTCATGACCCTTTTGAATAAAATGATCGAGCACTTTTTTTGTAGCTCGTTCAAAATCAATAACAATCGAATCAAACCGATCTTCATCTGGTGAGGTATCAACAAAGACAATATTTTTGGTAATCTTAACGAGATCATTCACTTGCTTCCTGCTAAATTTCCCAATCGCAATCAGCCCTTGAATATCGTCATCTTTCAGATCCCCATAGTTGTCTTGAAAATATTTATCCACCTGAATCCCATGCTGCCGGCATTGGTTCTCAACACCCAGCCGGATAGACATGTAATATAAATCTTCCAGCTCTTCTTTTTCCGTATACCATTGTAAAAGAGCAATCTTACCCGATTCCTGCTTGCGGACTGGTTTCTTTTTATATGATAGTTCCTCTGCCACTTCGAAAATTCTTTTCTTCGTTTCATCACTGACAGAAAGTGTAGTGTCATAATTTAAAACACGGGATACCGTTGCAATCGATACCCCTGCAATTTGTGCAATATCTTTGATGGTTGCCATGAATCAGTCTCCTAGAGTATTAGCAAAAAAACGAAATACGGTTCTGGATTGGTAAACTTCCTCTGGATTCAAAATGACAGAAGGAAACTCTGGATGGTGGATTGCATCAGGAAATCCTTGTGTTTCCAAACAAACACCCAAATAGTTTTCTGCCCTGACCCCAGAGATAGAATAAGGACCTGCTATAAAATTTCCTGTATATAGAACAACACATGGCTGATCGGTCGTAACAAGAAGCGAGCGGCCGCTTTCTTCATCGCTTAAGATTATCGTATTTTCTCCCTCTTTTGTAAAGACGAGTGGATGATCGTAACCATTACCAACCAGTACATTCTGAGGATAAGATGAATTCAGCCCAGAACTTAACCTTCTGCCATGCTTAAAATCAAAGGGAGTATTTTTAGAATCAATCAACTTACCAGTAGGGATAAGATCGTCTCTCAACTCTAAAAATCGATCACTATCTAATTTAAGAATGTGCTCCGAGCAATCTCTTTTTATATTGCCACTTAAGTTAAAATAAGAGTGATTCGTTAAGTTGACTAACGTTTTTTGATCCGTTTTACTTTCATAAGTAATATCGAGTTCATTTTTATTATTTAGAATGTACGTAACAGTGGTGTCTAAATTACCAGGGTAGCCTTCTTCTCCGTCTGGACTATGGTAAAAAAACTTCAACCCGACAGCATTTTCTTCCTCAATGATTTCAGTTTTCCAAATCACAGAGTTAAAACCCTTCTTGCCTCCGTGCAGATGATTGGGATAGTTATTGTCAGCAAGCTGATATTCTTTCCCGTCCAATTCAAAACTTGCACCACCAATCCTTCCTGCTACCCGCCCGCAGACTGCTCCGAAATACGGTGACCATTCTGTGTAATCTTCGAAGTTATCAAAACCAAGTACAACATTTTCAAAGTTTCCACGGCGGTCAGGGACGATGATTTTAGTAATGGCACAACCAAAATTCAGACAAGAGACCTCCATGCCATAATCGTTGACTAAGGTATATTCTGTAACGGACTCTCCCTCGTAACTGCCGAATATTCTATCTAATATTTTCATCGATATCACTCCATATTTTTACAAAGAATTGATAAAACGCTGGAACCCAGCTTGCCCTGCTTCGTCCCGCTTGAACACTCCTGCATCTTCCAAGACTCTTGAGAATTTCCTTCCTACTTCTTCTCTTACCAGGCCTTCCACATTCGCATCATGGGCAACATCTTGATAACGGGATTTTAACACTTCTGCCCAATCTAAATGGTATTCGGCAATATCTGCCTCTTTATCGAGGATGTACTTCTCCACTTCTCCAAGTTCAGCCTTTAATCGTGCAGGTAAAACAGCCAGCCCCATTACTTCAATTAGGCCGATATTTTCCTTTTTAATATGATGGACATCGGCGTGAGGGTGGAAAATACCCAGTGGATGCTCATCACTTGTTCGATTATTTCGAAGCACCAAGTCCAGTTCAAAAACATCCCCATTTTTCCGTGCAATCGGCGTCACTGTATTATGCGGCGTCTCTCCAGTTCTCGCCAAAATTTCAAGCGTCGCATCACTGTAATTTTTCCATTGCTCAAAAATATGTGAACCTGCTTCAACCAACTCACTAATTTGAGAAGAGCGAAGACGAATGACGGACATTGGCCATTTTACAACAGAACACTCAACATTTGGATGGCCAGTCATTTTAAATGTCCAGTCATCTCCTGCTTTCGCCATCGCAAATTGATAATTTCCGCCTTGATAATGATCATGGGTTAAAATTGAACCGCCGACAATTGGCAGATCCGCATTAGAGCCAACAAAGTAATGAGGAAATTGCTCAACAAAGCTCAATAACCGTAAGAAAGACGTGGCACTAACGACCATATCGGTATGTTTTTCTGATAGGACAATACAGTGTTCATTGTAATACACATACGGTGAATACTGGAGATACCATGGCTGATCTAATAGATTGACGCGAATCATTCGGTGATTGGAGCGTGCAGGGTGTCCGACTCTGCCTTCGTAGCCTTCATTTTCAACACAAAGCAGGCATTTCGGGTAATCCGTTTTTTGCACCGACAGCTCGAGCGCGATACTTCTAGGGTCCTTTTCAGGTTTTGATAGATTAATGGTAATGTCCAGTTCACCATATTCTGTGGCGGTTTTATACTCGATATTGTTCCGAATCCGCTTCATTTGAATGTAATTACTATTTTTACTTAACTCATAAAAATACCCAGTTGCTGCTATTGGATCCTGTTTATATTTTTCATAAAACACATGATTGATCGTCGATGGACGTGCGATAAAACAGTTCATTATTTTACTAGAAAATATCTCTTTTTCATCAAATAATTCTTCAATTATCCCTTGATTGCAAGCATAGTCCACGATTAAATCGAGTAAATCAGGGATTTCAAGATGGCCGCTCACCTCCAGATCTACTTCTTTAAACTCGGCTAGCTTGAGCAATGCCAGAATTTGATTGTGCGCATAGATTTCATCGTCCCGCTCAATAAGTTGAGTGGCAATCGCTTGATTAATTAATTGTTGTATTAGTTGATAAATCATTATGATCCCCTCTATTTCTGATATCCATTAGGGTGATGCTGGTGCCAGTTCCAGGCATTGCTGATAATTTGATGAATCGATGTTCTCGTAGGATTCCATCCCAATACCTTTTTGGCTTTTTCCGAAGCAGCTATTAAGGTACTCGGGTCTCCCGACCTGCGTTCACCGATTTTAACAGGGATATCAATACCTGTCACTTCTTTAGCCGTCTCGACAATTTCTTTTACCGAGAATCCTTGACTTGATCCCAAATTAAAAATATTACTTTCGCCGCCATTTTGCAGATAGCGAAGGGCTAAGATGTGGGCATCAATTAAGTCCTCAACATGAATATAATCCCGGACACAAGTGCCATCTGCTGTATCATAATCTTCACCAAAGATTGTCACCGCAGGTCTTTTGCCTAATGCCGCTTCTAAGACAACTGGGATCAGGTGCGTTTCAGGATTATGGTCCTCACCAATTTGTCCGTCACCTCTTGCCGAAGCCACATTAAAATAGCGGAGTGATACATAGTGGAGATCAAAAGCTTTTTCACACCAGGCCATCATTTTCTCCATCGCCAGTTTGGTTTCGCCATAGGTATTCGTTGGGATGGTTGCTGCATCTTCTGTAATTGGCACCACTTTTTGCTCTCCATAAACGGCTGCTGTTGAAGAAAATACGATGTGCTTGACGGCAAATTCTTTCATCATTTCAAGGACAATTTGTGTTCCAAATACATTGTTATCAAAGTATTTTAATGGTTCTACCATCGATTCTCCAACTAGGGAATTGGCGGCGAAGTGCAAAATCGCCTCAATTTGTTCTTTTTCGAAGACAGAGCGCATAAACTCTCGGCTGCGGATATCTCCATTATAAAAGTTAGCCTTTGGATGAACTGCTTCCGTATGACCGGTTTGCAAATTATCAATGACCACGACTGAAAACCCTTGATCAATCAATTGATAAACAGCGTGTGACCCAACATAACCGGCTCCACCTAAAACAAGAATACTCATTTAAATCGATTCCTCCATTTGAATTTCTTTTGCCCCATCGCCAATGCTTGCTACATAAAATTCTGCTTCGTAACCAATTTTCTCAAGGTATGCTGCTCCTACATTCGCAATAAAGTTGTCAACCTCGTCATTATCGACAATCGCAATTGCACAGCCGCCAAATCCTGCACCCGTCATTCTTGACCCAAGAACACCTGGTTGTTTCCAGGCCGCTTCTACTAAAGTGTCGAGTTCCACTCCTGTCACTTCATAATCATCTCTAAGGGAAATATGTGATTGGTTAACTAATTGTCCAAATGCTTCTAGATTCCCTAATTGAAGTTCTTCTAGCGCTTTAATGGTTCTCCTATTTTCATAGACAGCATGCTTTGCCCGTTTGCGAACTGTTTCATTAGTAATGAGGTACTGGTTCTCATCGAACTCCGCTTCCGTTAACTGACCAAGAGCCTGAATTGGCAGCTTTTGCTGCAGCTGGGCCAATGCCTCTTCGCATTCTCCACGTCTTTCATTGTACTTGGAATCAGCTAATTCCCTGCGTTTGTTTGTATTCATGATTAATATTTTGTAATCTGCAAGATGAATCGGTGCGTACTCATATTTCAACGTTTGGCAGTCTAGTAAGATACCTGCATCTTTCTTTCCCATACCAATCGCAAACTGGTCCATGATGCCGCTGTTCACGCCAATAAATTTATTCTCTACTTGCTTGCCAATCTTGATGAGTTCAAGGCGAGGAATTTCTAATTCAAATAGGCCATTTACTAGCACGCCAGTTAATAACTCAATAGAGGCTGACGAAGAAAGTCCTGCACCATTCGGGATATTACCTTCAATAGCACAATCGAATCCAGAGGGAATTATATATCCCGCCTCAAGAATGTAACGAATCATCCCTTTTGGATAGTTGGCCCAATTATGTTCTTTCTGATAATCCAGCTCGTTGAGGTTAAATTCAATGATCCCTATTTCAGGGAAGTTTGTTGAGTACAAGCGGACAACTTTGTCTTCCCGCTTCCTTGCGACAGCATAGGTACCATAAGTGATCGCACATGGGAACACATGACCGCCATTATAATCAGTATGTTCGCCAATTAAATTGATCCTTCCAGGAGCAAAAAAGGCTTGCCTTGGTAAAACTTGAAACATATCTAAAAATACTTTACTAAGTGTAGTAGCGTTCATTTTAAATTCCTCCAGAAGTTATTGTCTTGTAGGTAATTTTAATTTTATTTTACTCCTTTTAGTAAAATTATTCAATTATTTTACTAAAAATTTAACTAAACAAAAAAGGACTAATGCTGTCGCCCGTCCTTTCTTGTTCAATTCAATTGTGCTCCACACTTTTTATATAAAAGACCTGTGATTGGAAGTCTCCCCCACGTTCAAAACTCCCGCCATTGACACCATTAAACTCCGTCGGAAGCTGCAATCCAACCGTCATTAGTTCATCACCATAAAAGCAGCGCTCACAGCCAGCCACCTTGTAGTTTTTTGACAAATCTAATCCACTGAGCCGCAGCATTTGCTGTTTCTTAGGATTTGGAGTTGCCAATACTTTATACCAGCCAACCAATGCTTCCGAATGATCTTGGCTTACCACCATCCAAGCCGTTTCATTATTAGAAAATGGGTTCAGCAAGCGATAGAATTGACCATCACGAATCAACTCTCGATGCGCTTTGTAAAAAGCAACCTGCTGTTTAATTTCCTCACGTTCTTCTTCGGTCAATTTGATTGGATCCAATTCATATCCAAATGTTCCAAAGTAAGCAGTGTTTGCCCTTGTTTGTAATGGTGTGGACCGTAATGTCTGGTGATTCGGAACAGCCGAAACGTGAGACCCCATACTATAAACCGGATACGCAAAGGATGTGCCATACTGGATCTTAAGTCGTTCAATCGCATCTGTATCATCACTCGTCCAAGCCTGCGGGGCATAATACAACATCCCGGGGTCAAACCGTCCCCCCCCGCCTGCACAAGATTCAAACAACACATGCGGGAACTCGCTTGTTAATCGGTCATAGAGATTATAAACCCCTAAAATATAGCGGTGGAAAAACTCGCCTTGCTGATGAACGGGCAAGTTATTCGAGAATGCTTCGGTGATGTTTCGATTCATATCCCATTTAATATAGTCTAGGTTTGTTTGTTTAATAATAGCGGACATTTTTCCATACAGATAATCCACGATTTCCTTCCTTGAAAAATCTAAGACCAGCTGATTACGCCCCAAAGTATAGTGCTGCCCTGGGATCCCTACTGCCCAATCTGGATGTTCATTAAATAATTCACTATTCGGACTGATCATTTCCGGCTCAAACCAAAGCCCAAACTTCATCCCTGTCTCGGTAATTTTCTTGGCCAGACTATCCAAACCATTTGGAAGCTTATTTAAGTCTACGTGCCAATCACCAAGTGAGGAGGTATCATCATTTCGTTTTCCAAACCAGCCATCATCAAGGACAAACAACTCAATTCCGAGTTCACTTGCTGATTTTGCAATCTTCACAAGTTTTTCCTCATCGAAATCAAAGTAGGTTGCCTCCCAGTTATTAATTAGAATCGGGCGCACGGCCTTCCTCCATTGACTTTGAATTAGATGCTCACGGTATAAAGCATGAAAAGCATGACTCATCCCGTTTACTCCTTGTTCGGAATAAACCATGACAACTTCGGGGGTTTGAAATGACGCTTGCGGCTCTAATTTCCACTTAAATCCGAACGGATGAATTCCAACCGTAAGTCTTGCCGTGTCGTAATGGTCAACCTCTACTTGCATTAAAAAGTTACTACTATATACAAAATTAAAGCCATATACTTCTCCAGTATGCTCCGTCGCTTCAGGACGCTTTAGTGCCAAGAATGGATTATGGTGGTGAGAACTGGCCCCGCGCAGACTGGAAATAGACTGAATGCCAGTTTCGAGTCTTCTTTCCTTTACATGCCGCTCCCGTGACCAGGTCCCGGCTAAATGGGTAAATACAAAATCTTTATCCGGAAGGTCGATCGATGCCCCCATAAATCGATCAATTATCAACTCGTCTGAACCTGCATTTCTTAACGAAGCACTTCTCGTGATGACAGGTTTGTCACGGAATATTGAATAATTTAACTGCAATTCCGCTTGCAGGAACTCATCTTTTAAGAGGATTTGAAGTGTACTTGCATCATGATTGTCCTCTGTATAAGTTGCTGGGAGACCTTCAAGACGAGGTTTTCCTTCTAGAATCTGATACGATTCATATGTAAAGTTTGGAATATGATTTGCTGTGGCTTTACTAACGCTGATTGCTGGTTCGCGAAAATCTGAATTTCCGTAGGCAGGGAATTCCTGACGCAACGTCTCTAATCCCAATGCTGGATCGTCAGCATATATATGCGTAGTTGCCCCTGTTGGCACATCATACGTTTGCAAATGGGAAAAGTCTTCTCTGTGGCGTAAAGCCTTACCGTAATAAAGGTGGCCGAGCTGCCCATTTTTCATGACGTGAAAAATATAACTTACTTGGCCATTTGTTAAATGAAACTGCCTGTCCTCTTGATTCACATGAATAAGCATCGTTTTCTCCTTCACCATTTTGACCTCTTTTCTAATATTAAGGGAAAGAGCTGTAAACCCAGACTCTTTCCCTTGTAAATACTAAATATATTGATTAAATTCTGTTGATCACAAACTCGAATTCCATGTCTTTATCAGCATGAATCAGGTGTTCATCATGCACCGGTGCACCCCAGCTGTCATCTCCGCCAACGCCCATCTGCTTGCCAGCGACCGTCACAACGGTGTAATGAACATTTGGCAACTCATAATGATGTTGAGCATTCTCAAGTTCAAAGGCTGTATATGGGGAAAAATTGCACTCTAAAGGCTCATCCGCCGCCGATATTTTTATTCCCTGTCCTTGTTTATTAGTTACACTAACGCGACGTACTCCAGTTCGATTGCCAGACTCTTGCGGCATCACATATCCGGACAAATTATCTGATACTTGATTTTTAAAGATACCCAGTCTTGCACCCATAGCACGGTCTGAGTAGTTTTCTTCAGGACCCATCGCGTACCATTCTAATTGATCATAATCTGCAGGCACCTTAAAGGATACGGCAAAAATCGGCATCTGCGGAAGATGATTTGCGCCATAATACACTGATTTCACACGCACACTGCCATCGGCAAAAACCGTATAGCTTATTTTCACTACCACTTCTTCACTTATAGATAATTTATAAGTAAAGGCAACGGTCACTTGACCTTTGTCATTTTTAAGATCAATAGCAACACATCTTCTGGTCAGACTGGCTGCGTACCAAAGCCCCGAATGGAAACCTTGGGAGTACCCGCGGTCATTATCCGTCGTTGCCCGCCAGAATAATGGTGCTGGGGGTAGAGCAATCATCTCTTTCCCCGCGTAATTAAGCGACACGAGGCTGCCCGCCTGTTTCGAGAACAGGATTGTAAAGTCCCTGCCATGGACACCTATATTGACATCGCCTTCGACGACTCTTAACTCTCCCTGAACAGCGGCAGACTTTTCTTCCGCCATTACCTGAAACACAAATTGTCCAAACGCAATCTCATAACCAGCTTCAGCCCAGAGTGTGTTTTCCTTTAAGACCAAGGAGGTTTGAATACAGTACTCCCCGGAAACACTCGTGATATCAGCAGGCAGTTTAAATTCAGCTCTTCCTGAACGTTGAGGTTCTACATTAACCTCTAGCTTGTTTCGATACAATTCCTTACCCTCAAGATAGAGGGCGTATTCCAATTCATAGTCAGTTAGATCAGAGAAAAGGCTGTCATTAATAATCGATACCCCGGTCTGATCTGGGTTTAGCTTATAGTTTTGATATAGATATTTGACTTCCTGCATCTTAGGTGAAAGTTCTCGATTGGAATAAACGATACCATTTGTACTGAAGCCGTAATCGGTTGGCCGGTCGTCAAAGTCACCGCCGGTGGCAAAAAATTCATTTCCATAGCGATCCTTTTTGATAAGCGACTGGTCAATGTAATCCCAAATAAAACCGCCTTGATACATTGGATACTTCTTCTCTAAATCTGTATATTTGTACATCCCGCCAAGTGAATTTCCCATGGCATGCATATACTCACAGCTAATGTATGGCTTATCCGGATTTGCATTCAAATACTCCCCAATATCAGCCGGCTTTGCATACATGCGGCTTTCCATATCACTGGTATCATTATATTCGCGGGCATGAAATACACCTTCGTAATGAACCAAGCGGCTTGGGTCCACTCTCTTGAAATATTTAGACACGTTAAGAATGACCTCACCTGCATAGGATTCATTCCCGCACGACCATATCAGGATGGACGGATGATTTTTATCCCGTTCAACCATGGAAACAGCCCGATCCATTACAATATTCTCCCATTCCGGTTTATTCCCAGGAATGTTCCAGGAAGGCTCGACCGCCCCCATCTTTTGCCATGATCCGTGCGTTTCAAGATTCATTTCATCAATAACATATACACCGTATTCATCACATAAATCGTACCAATAGCTCTGATTCGGGTAGTGTGATGTCCGGACAGCATTTATGTTGTGCTGTTTTAACGTTTTAATATCCCAGAGCATGTCTTCCTTCGTAATCGCACGGCCAGTCCGGCAATTAAATTCATGACGATTAACACCTTTGAATACAATCCGTTCACCGTTAAGGTGCATAATTTTATCGATAAGTTCAAATCTACGGAAGCCCACTTTTTGCGGAATAACTTCTACCAAATTGCCTTTTTCGTTATAAACTAGTATATAAAGCTTGTATAAATTCGGACTTTCTGCGCTCCATAATTTTGGATCCTCAACATCCATTGTTGCTGACCACTTTCCGTCACCAGTGTCAATCGTACGGGTAGATACTAAACCGCCTTCTCTGTCGTACAACTCTGTTACAATTTTCGAAGGTGAAGAGCTGCCAGACAATAGCTTGAGGTCTACTTTAAGCGTACCTTGCGTAAAAACATCATTCAATTCAGCACGAACATCTGCATCATAGACATGAATCTCTGGTACGGTATAGAGATAGACATCACGGAAAATTCCCGAAAAGCGCCAGAAATCTTGATCCTCCAGCCAACTTCCTGTGCTTCGCTGATAAACCTCGACCGCTAATTTATTTTCACCCTCTGTTAAAAATGGGGTAAGGTCAAACTCAGCTGGCGTGAAGGAGTCCTCACTATAGCCGACAAACTTCCCGTTTAGCCACACATAAAACGCCGATTCTACTCCCTGAAAAGAAATGTACACCGGCTTATTGGTCATGTTTTCTGGTACAGTAAACATCTTCACATAACTGCCCACCGGATTATGGTCTTGTGGAATTTCTGGCGGCCGAATCTCATTAAGGCCATCCCATGGGTACATGGTATTCACATATTGTGGTTTTCCGTAACCCTGAAGCTGGATATGCCCTGGTACAGTGATGTCTCCCCAGCCAGAGCAATTAAAGTCCACTTGGTAAAAATTCTCTGGACGATTGTCCGGATTAACGCTATAGCTAAATTTCCAGTTTCCGTTTAGGTCTTGGCGCAAAGCCATGGGAGCAGCGTTTTTAGCTTCCTCCATTGTCTCATAATAAAAATGGTCTGAATGAGCCGGTAATCGATTAACGGCAAACACATTCACATCGGTAAGCCAATCTAGTTTTGGAATTGTTGTCATCATAATCACTCTTTCTTTACATATTTCCAAAATTCTTTTACTTAACAGATCCCATCATACCGGCAACGAAATGCTTTTGCATGATGAAGAAGATAAGAGCTGCTGGCAAGGTAGCAATTACAATTGCCGTCATAATCATTCCAAAATCAGGTGAATAGCTTGAACCTAAGTTTGAAATTAATAGAGGAATCGTCTGGTTTTCAGGTGACTGCAATACAACCAGCGGCCATAAATAACTGTTCCAGCTAGCCATAAAGGTTATGATAGCCGCAGCTGCGTAAGTGGTTTTCATTGTAGGAACATAAATCTTAAAGAAACATCCTAATTCCGATAGACCATCAATTCTTCCAGCTTCAAGAATTTCCTTCGGAAACATTTTGGTGCTTTGTCTAAAGAAAAAGATCAGGTAGGCGGTTGTAACCGTCGGTAAAATGACTGCTGCGTTTGTATCAATCCCAATGATCGAGAAGGATTGTGAGATAGTAGCAAACATTCTAAAGAGCGGTACCATCAAAGCCGCAAAAGGAATCATCATCGAAACCAGCAAAATATTAAACACAAAATCCTTCGATTTACTTTTATAAATTTCAAATCCATATCCCGCCAAAGACGCAATCAGCATCGCAAGGATGGTTGTTAATACTGAGATTTTAGTTGAATTTATTAATGCAGGCACAAGATCAACGGTGTCCAGCAGATTGCGCAGGTTCTCCATAAAGTGACTGCCAGGAAGCATCCTTCCTTGCGTTACGTCAACAGACTTGTTTGTCGAGCTTACAATCATCCACAAAAATGGAAACACAGAGACAATCGCTGCGATGACTAGGACTGTATAACTGAATGTATTTTTTAGCTTATTCATTATTATCACCTGCCGCTTTAAACTGAATGATCGAAAAGATGACAATCATAATTACGATTGCATATGAGACAGTAGCTGCATACCCAAAGTCCGGGGTATATTTAAACGATAAATTATAGATATACTGAGAAATGGTCATTGTCGCATTACCCGGTCCGCCCTTGGTAATATTCATGACCTCGTCAAATAACTGCAGTGTACCAATCGTTGAAGTAATCGATGTAAATAGAATAATCGGCTTCAACATTGGGATCGTTATTTTGAAAAATTGTTGAACTGGCGAAGCCCCATCAATTCTAGCTGCTTCATAGATTGACTCATCGACGTTTTGAAGAGCAGATAAATAGAAGATCATGTTGTAACCCGTCCAACGCCAAGTGATCGCCACAATGATAGCGATTTTCGCCCAAAAAGGATCGGTAAGCCATTGGATCGGTTCCGAAATGAGTGCAACTTTCATTAACATCATATTAATTATTCCATCTTGACCAAACAAATATTTGAAGATGACGGAATAGGCAACTAGTGAGGTTACGCACGGTAAGAAGATGGCAGTTCGGAAAAAGCCCTTAAACTTTAACGTTTTATTATTAAGTAGAACAGAAAGAAATAAAGCCAGTAAGATCATAACCGGTACTTGAATGATTAGATAAATGACTGTATTTTTTACCGTGGTTAGGAATGTTGGATCTTTAAATAAACGCGTATAATTATCGATACCTGTAAAGGTTAGATTTGCACCTACACCTGTTTGAAAAGATAAAATAAGAGCCTGAATCATTGGGTAGAAGTAAAATAAAAAGATCATTACGGCAGCGATAATAACAAAGGACCAGCCAATGATATTATTTTTCAGCCGAGTTTTGCGACCGGAATTTGATTTTGGAAGGGCTTGAGTGTGGTTTTCTTTCGCTGATATCAATTTTAGTCAACTCCTTACGTTGTAAGTTCATGAAAAGAAAACGCCTCAGAAAGTCGCCTGATACATCAGTTAGCTCCAATACATGAATGGCAGAGCCGGCGAATTTCTAAGGCATAATCTCTTTAAAAAGAAGATTTGTTACTTTCTAGTTTGTTGTGTTATTTAATTTGTTCTTCTGCTTGCTTTTGAGCATCTTCTAATACTTTATCTAAATCTTTACCTTTTAGGTAATCCTGCATGCCAACCGCTAAAATGTCTTCAATGGCATATGTGTGCATACCATAGTTAACTTGAGGAATTTTCTCTGTCCAAGCAGCAAAGTCAGAAACGACTTTTTGTCCACCGAAGAAATCATCTGCGGCTGTATAAGCTTCTCCTTGTGCAGCAGGCTTATAAGTTCCAATCGCTCCCATTTCTTTGTTCAAAGTCTGATAAAAATCAGCATTAGAACCAAATGTTTTTCCTAAGAAGTCCGCAGCCTTTTCTTTACCATCGATGTTTAACACGTACCAAGAGCTTCCGCCTAAGTTAGAAGCGTTCACGGAATTTGCAATGCCAGATTGTTTTGGCATTGGAAGAACCGCCCATTTGCCTGCTTGTGATGCTTCAGCCTTGATTGATGGAGTAATCCAGTTACCAGTTGGAACAGTTGCAACGTCGCCGCTGTTAAATCCTGCTACGAATTGACCCCAGTCAGAGACAGGTTTTACTAGATCTGCGTCTAAAATCGCCTTATATGTTTGGAATGCTTCTTTTAAAGCAGCGTTGCCTGCTAAGTCAGGTGTAACGCCGTCGTTCTTTAAGTACCAAGCACCGCTTGTTTGAATCATCATACGAATAAGACCAAGGTCTTTTGGATCTTGTGTAAGCATTGCTTTACCAGTTGCTTCTTTAACCTTTTTACCTACTTCAATGTACTTGTTCCAGTCCATGTTTTGTAAATCTGCAACTTTGTATCCCGCTTTTTCTAAATAGTCAGTTCTTACGTATAATCCTGTAACACCTGTATCGAATGGAAGGCCGTAGTTTTTGCCGTCCAAGCTAGTAGGAGCAATTTTATACTGAGCGAAATCATCAGCTTTAAATGAACCTGTTAACTCATGGAACATGTCTGGATACGCTTTAAGGAAGCTTTGCGCCCGATAGTCTTCAATTAAAACAATATTTGGCAGTCCTTTTGTTGTCCCAGAGCTTAAGCTGGTATTTAGCTTTTGAATAATGTCATCTTGTGCGTGTTCTACTACTTTAATGTTTACATCTGGGTTTTCAGACTTATAAGCATCTTTTGCTAGATTCATCGCTTTAATGTTAAAATTTGGGTCCCATGCCCACACTGTTACTTCATTTGTTTCTTTGCCTTTGTCGGAAGTCTCTTTATTTGATCCCGAGGAACAGGCAGTTAGCATCAATATACTAACTAAAAAGAGTGCTAGTACTTTTTTCATTGATATTCCCCCAACATTCTATTTTTGTAAGCGTTATCTAACTTACAAATATAATGTTATCACCTGTTAGGATGGAACCGTTAGGACGATATTTTTGATGGATGGTAATATTTTTACAACATGAACGCGCTTCCAATTGATTTATTTGGATTATTTTTAGATATTATGACTATTTTTACTTTATTGAAATCGGCATCTCCAGTCGAACCTTTGTCCCTTCGCCTATCTTACTGGTAATTGTTACACCAAACTGTTCCCCGTAAATCAGTTGGATACGCTCATGAACATTCCTGACACCAATTCCAGAAAACATTTGTTGTTTCCGCTTGGTATTTGGGAGTTTATTTTCAGAAGAGACCTCCATACCATCTCCATTATCAACAACTTCACAAATTAATGTATGTTCCTCCTGCCAGACAAGAACATTGATGTACCCGCCCGGCTTATGATTGAAGCCGTGGAAGAATGAATTTTCCATAAAAGGCTGCAAAATCAGCTTTGGTACATGGTACTCTATACAATCTGGCGCGATAAAATAGTTCACTTTAATTCGATTACCGTACCGTTTTTGGTTAATAAGGACGTAGTTTTTTAAATTATCCACTTCTTGGCCAATCGTATTCGTCTCACTGACATTGCCAATTGTATTTTGAAGCAAGGAGATCAACGCATTAATGGTTGCTTCGGTTTCTTCTTTACTACCTTGCTGCACCATAAACTTTATAGAAGTCAGCGTATTGTACAAAAAATGAGGATTAATTTGCTGCTGCAGTGCTGCCAATTCCGCATTACGCTTCTGCTTTTGGGATTCCACCAACTGATCGACATACAGATGGAGTTCATCAAGCATAGAATTAAAGGCATTGCCAATTTTCATGGTTTCATAGGTGCCGGATGCAGAAACATATTGGTGGAATTCATGTTTTGAGGCATCTTCGATCTGCTTCACCAGACCCGATAATGAATTAGTCAATCTCCTTGTGGCGAGCAAGACAATGATTAATGCCACAAAGACAATCCCCATAGAGATGAGCACAATATCTTTCTTGTCAATTAGGTCTCCGACTGCCTTTTGCTTGTCGATTATATTAAACAAGTACATGTCAAAGGATGGAAGGTACTCCATCGAGATAATTTGATCCTTTCCCATAAAGTTTTCAATAATATAACGGTCTGAACTTTTTTCAATTTTAGCTGCATAGCTAAGTAAGCCCTTTGGTGCTTGTCCAATGAGCTTTGACTGATTGCTCGAAACAATGACCCCCTGCTTATCTACAACAAACACATTATTTCCAGGGCCTGTATAGCTTGTGAAGAATTTTCTAAATTCACGTTCATCAAACGCAAAAAACATTGAACCATAAACCGTACCGTTGATTCGTTCCATTAACACCTTTGATGCGACAATGAACTGACGATTCGTTCCATCATTTCGCTTGTCCAATTGGTATATCAGTTTCTTTGGTTGCTTAAACGTATTACTTGTAAGGGCACTAGTCCTTAACTCTTCATCCGTAATAGGCCAGTACGTACGATCCGTTGCAAAGCTGAACCCGTTTCTGCCCATGACGAAAATGCTTTCCTCATAGGCATCTAAATTAGTTTCGATCCGCTTTAACTGTTGACCCGTATTAAAATAGGCACTTAGTTTCTCTTTATTGCTGAATTGCTCCAACATAAGAATCCTTTTAATCGTAGTGCTTTGAAGGAGATTGTTCGATGCAAGAACAACTGAATAGTTAAAGGATTCGAAGCTCTCCTTTACCTGACTCATTACTTTTGAGTTCGTCACGCTAAACTTTTTAATAAAAAATTGCTCCGACATCCGAATCGTTGTCCATGTAATCGTGATCGACACTGTAATAATCATCAAAACGGTAATGAAAAACATAACGATAAATAATCCGTTATGTTTAAAACGTTCGGGAATAAATCTCATAATTCACCATCTCTTATCTTAGTTTTTGCTTTCTTTTGTATTGGCTTGGAGACAATCCCTTGATTTTCTTAAAAACTTTACAAAAATAACTATGATCCGAATAACCTACCATTCCACTAATTTCAGAGATCGATTCCGTCCCCTGCATAAGCAGCTTCGTCGCTTCCTCAATTCGGATTCTATTTAGATATTCGATGAATCCTTCCTTATTATGGGTTGAAAAATAGTTGGAAAGGTAAGATGGATTAAAATGAAAATACTTCGCCACGCCTGTTAGAGTAAGCGGCTCAGCATAATGTTCTCCTATATACTCCATTAATTTTTTCATATTTAAATCTTCCGGCTCGCTTTGCACCGAATAGATGCAATTCTTCGCTTCTTCGATAAAACGATCCATTATTTCAACTGTAGCCTTTGCTGAAGGCGTTTCATCAATTGATCTAAAATAGGAATACTTCGCATTTTCCAAATCTGTTACATCATATTTCATATTACTTAGGAGAATGGTGATGTTGAAAATAATGTTGCCAAAGAAAGCTTTATATTCAAAGACATCCATCGTATAACAAGAAGACATGACCTGGATATGTTCTTGTAAATACTGAAAAGCTGAGTCAAAATGTTTTCGCTTTAATTCCTCGGTAAACCAATCCAAATTAAATTTTTCAGGTTTGGAAGGCAGGTTAGGGAGATCCTGCTCCATTAACAATGGTTGATTCGAAAAATAAAAGTGATAATCTAACAATTTTATAAGACTTTCCTTGTAAATGTTCCCTACTAATGAGAGATCTGTAAACGCATTCGACAAAGCAAGACTAATTCCCGGCCTGGCCTGTGCAAATTGGCGGGCTAATTTAATGACCTCGGGAAAATTGTCCATATTCATATTCATTAAGTATCCAATGATATTTTCCTCCACACGTAAGGGCTCGAGAACAACTTGGCTTACGTTATTCTGACATGCCTCTTCGATCTCTCCCTGGATACTTGTTTGTAATTCTGCACTTTTTCTAGATTGGTGGTGGTTTCTCAAATCTACGCCGATTAAACAAAAGTGGTTATACGGAAAAGCCTGAGATACTATATCTGGATCATAATTTACTTCATATCCTGAAATGAGCTTATCGATAGTCTGCCCAATTGGGAGATTCCCTGTTAATTTTTGATTCATCTTCTGAAAGGCAGGAATGCGGCTTGCGGCCGTTTTCAGTGCTTTTAAAAGACCTTCTGCGTTAAGTTTAGGCTTTAATATATAATCAACCACACCGCTTTGAAAGGTGGAACGAACATAATCAAATTCTCCAAAACTGCTTAAAATAATGATTTCTTTATGAGGATATCTTTCCTTCACAATTCTTGTTAATTCCTCCCCATCCATGATGGGCATCACGATATCTGTAATGATAATATGCGGGTCGGTGGCTTCGATTAATTCAAGTGCTTCTTGGCCGTTCGAGGCCTCGCCAACAATCATAAACCCCTCTTGTTCCCAATTAATATAGTGCTTAATCCCTTGTCTGATTAACATTTCATCGTCTACAATAAGTGTTCGGCATAGTTCCCCGACTGTCAACGGAATCCCCCCAGAAGATGACCTGTAAATTTAGTAATTTAATTATACTATACCAATTTTGACTATCCTTTTATAAAAATTGTACCAATTAGTTGCACAACTGTTGAACACAAATAGCCCTATCCAAATATAAGGATAGGACTCCATGCTTTTTTATTTTGGCTGTGTTAAACTTGTCTGTTGATTTCCGTTCCAGGCACGAGCGGTTCGCGGGCGTGCCGGGGAGCCTCCTCGTCGCTTTGCTCCTGCGGGGTCTCCCCTGCCCCGTACTCCCGCAGGAGTCTTCGTGCCTGGAA
>NZ_JBALSN010000112.1:0-26276 GCF_036966985.1 Neobacillus drentensis
TGAACTGTGACCCATAAAGTGGACAGTTTAAAAAAGACCTTTTTATGCAGCTAGTAGATGACTCCGGTATTGGACCGGAGTCATTTTATTTAACCCCCATTGATACCGTTCATTGTTATATTCCTCAATGTAATTTCCTATCAGTTCCTGTAATTCCTCAAAACTTTCACATTCTGAATAGTTAACTTCATCCTTTAAATGACCAAAGAAGGATTCCATTGGTGCGTTATCCCAACAGTTTCCCTTACGGGACATTGACTGGGTCAGTTTCATCCCTTTCACTCGCTTTTGGAACTCCGGGTGCGTGTAGTGGAAACCTTGGTCTGAGTGAAGAATTGCTTCTGGGTGTACCATACCATTAAGTGAGTCTGAAAGTTTCTTAAGAGTATCATAAACGATATCCATCTTCAGGTTCCTGGAAAGATGGTGGGTAACAATTTCCTTTGTAGATGCATCTTTTACACAAGATAAATAAGCTGGCTGTGCTGATCCATAGTATACGTATGTAATATCGGTAAGTAACACTTTCCCTGGTTCACCTTGATTAAATTTTCTATCTAGTAGATTTGATAGGGTTTTATGCTCCTGAGTCGCCTTTGCCATTTTCCTGTAAGGATTTATCTGCCTGATCTTCGCTACCAAGTTAAATTTTTTCATAATCCTTCGAATCTTTTTATGGTTCATTACGACATAATAATTGTTCTCCAAAATCATCTTGATCACAAGAGCACCTGCTTTTGCCTTCTTTTCATCAAAGATTTCTTTGATTAACTCATAATCTTTCCAATCATTTTCTTGTCTTGAAGTCCTTTGATTTTCAGCTTTAATCCATGCGTAATATCCACTCCGGCTTACTCCTGCCATCTTACAGAGGTATTTTACCATTCTGGTAATTCCACACTTTGTTATAATCTTTTGGATAAGCATAAACTTCTCCGTCTTAGTTACTTTTTCTTCCTCGATCCCTGCCTTTCGAGTGCGTCTAACTTTTTTAAGAATTCAAGTTCCGCTTCTAAATACTTGATCCGTACCTCAGCCTTCTTTAAGCTTTCCTCAACAGTAAGCTGTTTAGAAGATGGTCTACCAGTACTGCCTTTTCCTCTCCGTTCCGTAAGGAACCCATCATCTCCGAGCTGATTAAAAGTTTTCCTCCACCGCTTTAAGCATTCTTTAGGTTTATCAGAACCTATCAATTGTAGGTCAAACCCATGTTCAATAAAGATTTGTACGGGGCCCTTTCCATTAAAATTCTCTTTTACAGCTTTAATCTTAAAGTCAGGTGTAAATGAAATGGAACGTTCTGACACATGGTCCACATTCGGATTACTCTCTAATAGCTTTATCTGAATCTCATTAAAAATAATTTTAGTCATATTTAACTTTCCTCCGGTTATATCCTCTAAATGATTATAAACCGGTTTTAATCCAGGGGACACAAAAAACCCGAATAAGGGACTTTTTTAAGTGTCCATTATTCGGGTCATAGTTCACTTTTGCTACCGGGGGTTATTTTTATTTAATCTGAAATTTTTCCGTATTTCCCGCCGCCGCCAGCTGCCAGATTTACTTTCCCCTCTCTAGCTTTCAGGATCAGGTCGGCAATTCTTTCGGGGACCACTTCTTTCAAACCATCATATGGAACATCATGTAAAATCGCCATTTCACTCCCAAAATGATCGACCAGCTTCTCAAGTAAGCGAGGTCCTAAGCCAGGGATGAACTCAAGTGGGACCTGATGAATATAGGGCGGACGATCTGCTGGCCCCTGATCAGCCGTTTTCAGTTCAAGGATTCTGTCAGCCACACCTTTAATAATCTTGGTATTTCCACATTGGCTGCATATTTGATCGTCATCTGCTGTAGGATTTAGACACTCTGCACAAACTGTTTTATGATATTTACCAAGCAATGGATCAAGACCATAGTTTGCGATAATTTTCCGTCCATCTTCCTTCTTTAATGCTTTCTGCAATTCTAAAAATGTTGGTTCCTTCATCGCTATAACTTGATATTCACGGGCAATTTTTGCAAGGGAATGGGCATCAGAATTCGTTACAAAGGTATAATCATGTAACTCCTTAATTTGATCTGCCATATTCGTATCGGAACTTAATCCAAGTTCTACCGCATCAATCAAATCTGGGTCCAATACCTCAGTTAATGACTGATTGACACCTTTCCCATATAAGCTCTTAAAGGGCGTGAATACATGCGCAGGAATGAAGATTCCACCTAACTCTTTCACCTTCCTTTGCAAAGTGAGGCCCGAAGCATAAATTCTTTGAGAGCTTAGTTGAATATTTTTCAAGTGACCTGACAGCCATGTGGAGAACTCTCTCATAACGGAAAGATTCGGAAAGTAACTCAATAGATGGATTGGACCATTGCATTGCTTATCGTAAATTTCTAATTCCGAACCAGGTATTACCGTTAAATCACCAAATACTAAGCCCCCGTCTGGATGCTCCACTACATCTTCACTTTCAATAAGACTTTCCATTTCGAGAATGACTTCAGGTGAATGACTATCGATAATTCCCACCATATTAAGCCCTTTTTCATGTCGTGCGTGTTCAATGATATTCGTAAACGTTAATGACTTGGCCCCAGTGATTTTTACCGGTTTGCCCGTCCAGGTCCGGCCAATATGAATATGTAAATCTACATAGTAGCGATTCATTTATTTTTCAACGCCTCTTGTAACTGTAAATACTGCACAGCGAAAATCGTTTTGGCATCATAGATCCTTTGCTCTTTCACATATTGAACGGCTTCTTCAAGGGTTAATTCCTCAAGATTCACAAACTCGTCTTCGTCGAGTGCGGCTGCATTTTCTTTTTTAGTCAGCCCTGTTGCTACATAGACATGTACGATTTCATCGGCAAATCCTGGGGAGGTGTAGAAAGAGGTGAGCCATTCTAGGCTCTTACACTCATAACCTGTCTCTTCTTCCAGTTCACGGCGTGCACAAAGGGCTGGTTCTTCACCCTTTTCTAACTTTCCTGCGGGAATTTCCACAATTGTCCGTTCCAGTGCTTTTCTGTATTGCTCCACCATAACGACTTTTTTGTCATCAGTCAGCGCTAAAATAGCGACAGCACCCGGATGCTTAACGATCTCCCGCTTGGATTGTTTCCCGTTCGGAAGTTCAACCTCCTGTAAGTGAACACTGATTATTTTTCCAGAGAAAATCTCTTCGCTCTGGAGCGTTTTCTCTTCAAGATTGCTCATAAGGGTCACTCCTGTTCTATTCCAATAATCTGCTCATACATTTTACCATACTTTAATTGGAGGGTATGAGATGAAGGTGTACGTGCACGAAAAGGGAATCATTCTTGTCGGAAAAGGGTGGGAGATAGTTCAGAAACTAAAAGAATATAATAAAGACCATCTCACCGTTTCAGAATGGGTTGAAAAGGTTAATCAAAAATAATGCCTTTCGATTGTAGTCTGTCCTTTTCTTTATTAAAATTGTAGAAAAAGGACGGGTGATTTTTTGAAAAAGAGAAGACTGGGAAATTCAGATTTGTATGTAACAGAATTAGGGCTTGGTTGTATGTCAATTGGAACCGAGGAGAAAACGGCACGAAAAATTATTGAGGCCGCACTTGAGGAAGGTATTAATTATTATGATACGGCTGATTTATATGATTTTGGTGAAAACGAAAGAATTGTCGGGGCAGCATTAAAGGATATACGTGAAAATGTGATTATTGCCACTAAGGTTGGGAACCGCTGGAGCCAAGATAAGAAAGGATGGTCATGGGACCCGTCAAAGTCATATATAAAGGAAGAAGTCAAACAAAGTCTTAAACGACTGGGCACGGACTATATCGATCTCTATCAGCTGCATGGTGGGACAATTGATGATCCTATTGAGGAAACGATTGAAGCGTTTGAAGAATTAAAAGCGGAAGGCTTTATTCGCTATTACGGGATTTCATCAATTCGCCCAAATGTCATTAAGGAATATGTGAAAAGATCGAGTCTTGTTTCAGTGATGATGCAATATAGTATCCTGGACCGCAGTCCTGAAGAAGAAGCACTTCCATTACTACAAGAGCATGGGGTAAGCGTTGTAACCCGCGGACCGCTTGCCAAAGGCCTTTTAAGTGACAAAATGCTGGAGAAAGTAACTGATAAGGGTTATCAAGACTATAGCTTAACCGAGCTGAAGGAAGTCTTGCCAATGCTGAAGGAAAAGCTAACAGACTCTCGTTCCTTTACAGAGATCGCCCTTCAGTATAATCTCGCAAATCCTGTTGTTGCTTCTGTTGTCACCGGGGCAAGCAGTCCAGAGCAAATTAGAAGTAATGTGAAAGCAGTTAGAAGTCAGCCACTTTCTGTTGCAGAAGTTTCTCTCATTAGAGAATTAACGAAAGCAAGTATCTATAAAGAACATCGTTAAAGGAGAGCGTTTATCCGCTCTCCTTTTTACCATCTTTATTTAAATTCTTTCCAATTCATGCCGCTCTCATTTAATAGTTCTTCAAATGATTTGTTTTTTTCTTTTAATCTTCTTTCTTCCCGTTTTCTTTGCTCTTCTTCTTCAATTCTTTTTGCTTCTGCTGCTTTCAGCTGTTCCTGTTGATCTTTTAATTGTTTAAATAAATTTGGATTGATCATATCGCCAAGCGTGACCGCAGAATCATCTTTTTTGGGTTTCGATTGATTTTTTTGTCTGTTTTGCTTTTTCATTCAAAATGCCTCCGTTGTCAATATTTCATTTATATTATACCATCTCAGCATAGCTACCCACAGAAAAAAGCAGGCTTAATTTTCTTGCAGCCTGCTCTTCTATATTATCGGCTCTTTTAACTAGTCTGTTGATTTCCACTCCAGGCGGCTTCGCTCCAATCAACAGAGTGGCTAAATCAATAAGCTTCAATCTTCACATTTTCGTCCACTGATAATGCGGCTTCTGTAGAGTTGACAACTTCCTCAATCGTAAATCCTTTTGCTACTTCCACCAATTTAAGTCCAGTGTCCGTCACATCCATGACTGCGCGCTCGGTGATAATCCGATTGACTACCCCTTTTCCTGTAAGAGGCAGCGTGCACTCTTTCAATATTTTTGATTCACCTTTTTTATTCACATGCTCCATGATTACAATTATTTTTTGGGCTCCATGAACAAGATCCATCGCACCGCCCATGCCTTTTATCATCTTTCCTGGGATCATCCAATTCGCTAAATCGCCAGTTTCGGATACTTCCATTCCACCAAGGATCGCCAAATTGACATGGCCGCCGCGAATCATTGCAAACGATTCGGCGCTATCGAAATAGGCTGCACCGCTAATCGCTGTTACAGTCTCTTTACCAGCATTGATTAAATCGGGATCCACCTCATCCGCACTTGGATAAGGCCCGATGCCAAGAAGACCATTTTCAGATTGCAAGACCACTTGTTTATTAGCTGACATATAATTGGCAACCAAGGTTGGCATACCAATGCCTAGGTTTACATAAAAGCCATTTTCAATTTCCTTCTCTGCCCTGATTGCAATTCTCTCTCTGACAGAGACTTTTTCATTCGACATTGTACTCTCCCCCTTCCCCAAAACTATTTACTCACTGTCAATCTCTCAATTCGTTTTTCCTGAGTTCCTTCGATGATTGTTTGCACGTAGATACTTGGGGTATGAATAAAATTAGCATCTAATTCACCAATTTCATAAAGCGCTTCCACTTCTGCAATCGTTACTTTCCCAGCAGCAGCAATCATCGGGTTAAAATTCCGTGCCGTTTTGTGGTAAACAAGATTCCCCATTTTGTCACCCTTCCACGCCCTTACAAGACTAAAATCGGCCGTTAGTGCCTCTTCCAGCAGGTATTCTCTTCCGTTAAAAATTTTCGTTTCTTTCCCCTCTGCAACCGGAGTTCCTACTCCAGCAGGTGTATAAAATGCTGGAATTCCAGCCCCACCTGCCCTGATTTTTTCAGCAAGTGTGCCCTGAGGCGTTAATTCTACCTCTAGCTCACCAGTTAAAACCTGTCTCTCAAACTCTTTATTTTCACCCACATAGGATCCAATCATCTTTTTGATTTGTTTATTATTTAGGAGCAATCCTAACCCCCACTCATCAATCCCACAGTTATTTGAAATGACCGTTAAATCCTTGACGCCTTTTTCTGCTAAGGCCAGAATCAGATTTTCTGGTATTCCGCACAACCCAAATCCACCAACCATCAAGGTAGCCCCATCATGAATATCTGCAACTGCCTCCTGGAAGGATGTACAAATTTTCTTCATGCTTCTTTCCCTCCTTCATCACTTTTTTTTCTTTACTTATTTCTAGTAAAATACGAGAAAATCCTTTTATTTTGTCAAAATTTCTATTATTCTTGCTTTTTTGAAATTAACACTACTACAATGAAAGTATGATTATCGGAGGTGGAAAATGAATGCTAAATTTACCTAAAAAGGTCACGATCATCGAGGTCGGCCCTCGGGATGGACTGCAGAATGAAAAGTTATTTGTACCAACTGTTATAAAAAAACAATTTATCAGCAGATTAAGAAATGCTGGTCTTCAAGAAATGGAACTCACATCGTTTGTATCACCGAAATGGGTGCCTCAAATGAGCGATGCCGCTGAAATAGTAACCGACTGCCTTGATGCTGATGCCAGAAATATTGTTCTAGCACCGAACCGTACAGGGATTGACAGGGTATACTCTACCGATTGTCAGGCTGTTGCTGTGTTTGTTGGCGTCAGCAATAGCTTTAATCTTAAAAATATTAATAAAACAACAAAGGATAGTATGACGGAACTTGTACCGATCATTTCTGAATTAAAAGTGAAGAATTATTTTGTCCGGGCCTGTATTTCTACCGCCTTTTATTGTCCTTATGAGGGAAAAATCAATGAAAGTGATACGATAAAGCTTTGCCAGGAATTTGTTGACTCAGGGGTCGATGAATTAAGTGTTGCCGATACCATCGGGTTGGCAGCTCCAGATGAGTGCTTTGCTTTGTTTTCCCAATTGAAAAGTCTTTTTCCTCATACACTCTTAACCGCCCATTTTCATGACACACGAAAGCTTGCCCTTGCGAACATTTTTGCCTCTCTCCAGGCAGGAATCGACCGATTCGATACCTCTGCCGGCGGGCTTGGCGGTTGTCCATTTGCACCTGGTGCTTCCGGAAATGTAGCAACAGAGGACGTAGTTTATATGCTTGAACGGATGGGGATTGATACCGGGGTTGATTTGAATAAGTTAATGGATGCGATTGAAGTCGTACGCCCTCATCTTTCCAGACAAATTGAAAGCGGATACTATCGTCTGCATACGCAAACTGTCTAAATTTACTTTCTGTGAATAATCGGACTTCTACTAATGCATCTTATTTATTGAAACTAGCTTGAAGGGAGACTGATTATTTTGAGTCAAAAACGGGATAAAGGTTCCAGTCAAAAGGGAAAAAACTATGCTGAAACTGCAGGTGGAGGACAGCGAGTGATGGCTGCTGAAGAAGTCGAAAAAGCAATCCATCCTACCAAAAGACAAAACGCTGAGCAATAAATTATTTTGTCAACTCAAAAGCCGCTCGTTGGTGTCAGCGGCTTTTTTTATGCTAAAATTAAAACTGTTAATTTATGGGCGCTTAGAGCTTATTTTTTCATACCTTATAATAAAAAAACACGGGAGGTGCCATTGGTGAAGAAGACACTCCGAACCTTGTTTGCCTTGTTGTTATTCTGGTTATCTCTTGGTTTGTATTTTACAAACCGCCTCATGTATATGAAAAAGAAGGATGAGGATTTAATTTTAAGACGGGAAAAAGAGGCTGGCAGGTATAATCCTGAGGAATTTGAATCCCTCCCGAAGCGGGAGATTGATATTCCTTCCCCTTTTGGTTATATGATTAAAGCTCTGCTCGTTGAACCGCACCAGACGAATCGTTATATTATTATTTCTCATGGTGTAACCGAAACGAAAATTAATTCGATTAAATACGCTAATCTTTTTTTAGCGCGAGGGTTTAATACATTAATTTATGACCATCGCCGCCACGGGGAATCCGGGGGCAAAACCACTAGCTTTGGTCATTATGAAAAATTCGATTTAAAAACTGTCGTCGATTGGCTCAAAAAAGAAAAAGGACCCCAGCTGGAACTGGGAATTCATGGCGAATCGATGGGGGCCGCTACCATGCTTCTCTATGCTGGACTTCTTGAGGACGGCGCTGATTTTTATATTGCTGATTGTCCATTTTCGGATTTTAAGGAGCAGCTTGCCTATCTCATTAAAAGGGACTTTAAGCTCGTCCCTAGCCTTTTATTGCCGCTTGGTGATGCTCTTTTACGTCTGCGGGATAAATACTCGATTCGAAATGTATCACCGATTTCGGTCATTGAAAATATCAAACATCCAATTTTGTTTATTCATAGCCAAAAGGATGATTTTATTCTTCCGACTATGACAAAGGATTTGTTTGAACATAAAAAAGGGCCTAAAATGCTCTATTTAGCAGCTAATGGCCGCCACGCTCAGTCCTTTAACGAAAACCGGGCTGATTATGAACGGGTAATTGATGAATTTTTACAAAAGTATGTTGATCATGCCTTACCAAGCTAAAAACAGACTGTCCAAAATGGATCAGTCTGTTTTTTCTTTGATTAGTAAACTCATATGGCCATTAAGGATTTGCTGTGGACTCTTTAGTTGAAAGCAATTGGCCGCATTAGAAAAATCAATTTTCATTTGCTCATCAAAAAAAACTGTTTTTGATTTTTCTACATAAACCGTTCGATCATTTGTCTCAATCGCAATATCATCTGAATCTAGATTCGGGACAAACCACAATGCCACTACTCCATTAACCGCACAACCACAGCCGTCAGTATCGTATTTTAGCTTTAAGTAGCCTTCTCGGCCATTAACTCTTTGATTTATTTTTTCCGCTGCCGCTGCTGTTATATTGATCTCCACGTTGATTACTCCCCTCCGTTTAGCATATGGTGATTGTACCACATGTTACGTGAGGTTGATTCAACTTTGCTCATGGATTTAAGTCTCCGTCATCCGGATGTCAGCAATGGCATCTATCGGAATCCGGTGCACCTCTTCAAAGCGGTCCAGTACATGAAGCCGTTGGGTCAATTCGTCCCAGTAATGGATTTTGCCAATCACGATTTCATAGTTCCGATTTCGGTAATGGGTAATTGTTACGTACTGATTATACTCAATCGCTTCGGACAAAATCTCATTCATCAATTCCAGCTGCTGTTCATCCATCTCTCGTTTCTGTTCATACCGATCTTCCTTCACCCAATCCCTGAGTAATTTCACGTGCTCAGGAAGCATCATCGATGTCCATTTGATCCTTCCGCGATCACGAATCATACGCCTCTCCTTCTTTCCTATCTTTTATGTCCGCCGACAAGTGTAGCCCGGTGCTTAGCGGTTCCGGCAGCCGTATAAGAAACAGCGCGCAACAAGGAACCTGAGCCAAAGCGTCTGCGCACCGTATCTACCACATAGCCAAGCTCACGCCGCTTATAGGCACCCATGTCGAAAAGATCCAGCTGGAGCTCAAGGTCATCAACAATATTGCTGATGGCAATCGAAATTTGCCGTACCGTCTTTCCAGAGTAATGCTCATGAAATAATTCAAGACAAACACGATAAAGCTCCATCGTCACATTTGTTGGCTGTCCGATCGTTCTTGAGCGATGAAAACCGCCGCCAAATTCGTCCTGGCTATAGCCAACTCCGAGACTAATCGTTCTCCCTGCCTTTCGATGCGTACGTGCCCGCCTTGCTACCTCCTCACACATTTCCAAAATGACCGTCTTAATTTCCGCTTCCTCTTTATAGTCCCTTAACAGAATTTGACTTTTTCCAAAGCTAATCTGCCCTTGAATAAGCGGTGCACCCAATTCAGAGAGATCAACACCCCAGGCATGATAATAAAGTTGGTTTCCCATGATGCCAAATTTCTTTTCCAACGTTTCTAAATCATAGCGGGCAAGCTGACCGACATTAAAAATCCCCATTCCATTTAATGTTTTTTCCACGCGTCTGCCGATCCCCCACATTTCTCTAAGCGGCGATACATTCCAAAGCTTGGTTTGGACATCTTCATACGTCCACTCGGCCACTCCTTTTTTCTTGGCATCAAGGTCAAGACATAGCTTCGACAGCAGCATGTTCGGGCCAATTCCAACGGCACATGGCAACTGAAACTCCCGTTCAATATCATTCTTTATTTTTTGGGCGATCGTGTGGGCATCCCCCCACAACTGCATCGCACCATCCACTTTAATAAAGCTTTCATCAACGCTATAGACATGAATTGCTTCTTTTGGAACATAGCGATTAAATACACGCGAAATTTCTGTTGCAATTCGTAAATACGTGGCCATTTTCGGTTCCACAATTCGAATCCTCGGGTCATTAGGAATCTCAAACATCCGCGAACCCGTTTTGATGCCAAATTCTTTTTTCATCCGCGGCGAAGCAGCAAGGACAATACTTCCCTGCCGCTCTTTTTGACCGACAACAGCTAAATAACATTCCATTGGGTCAAGGCCGTGCATGACAGCCGAACAACTGGCATAGAAGCTCTTCATGTCCACACATAAAATTTTATTTTGCGGCAGTACGCTGTAATCCACCATGACTGATCCCTCACAACTCAAATATCGAACATTCGTTCCTTTTTATTATATTCATTATCATAAGCGAATATGCGTTCGTATTCAATGGAAATTTTTTAACATGTTTTCATTTATGGAAGCTCGATAAAAAATAGTATAATGTGAGTGGGGTGCATGTTTATGGATAAAAAACTAGTTGTGAAGATGATCAAAAATTGTTTTAAACAATATTACGAAGCGGACTCCATGCCTATTGGTGAAAAGGATTTGGAGATGCTCACAAAGCGAATTCTCCAATTAAAAGAGGACGAACCAACTGCAAACTTATATGAGGTCATCAATGATACGGTGTATGAATTTTTAACAGGCTAATTATACCTTCAAAACAAAAAAAGCCCCCGATAAGAGGCTTACTACTTCATTGTTTATTTCTGATTAAAGGCCCGTCTGCCAATCCGCTCAAACAGTCGGGGGAAGAGCACGTACACGACGCTTCCCATATTCATCCAACGCGGCAAATTAATCTCCCTTGTTTTCGTCAGCATGCTGTCGACGACCTTCTCGGCAACAAACTCGGGCTTGAGCATAAATCTCTGCACATTTTTAACATAGGTGCCTTTTTCGTCAGCAATATTAAAAAAATTGGTAGCGATTGGACCAGGATTCACAGAGGTCACAAGTACATTAAAGTCTGCTAATTCCATCCGCAGTGAGTTGGTGTAACCAAGAACCGCATGCTTAGAAGCTGAATAGACACTTGATTTAGGCGTAGCAATTTTCCCAGCTTGGGAGGCAATATTGATTATATGCCCAAAACGCCTTTCACGCATTTTCGGCAGCACCATGCTTGTGCAGGCCATAAGCCCCACCACATTCACATCAAACATTCCCTTGATTTCATCCACTGTCGCCAAATGGGCTTCACGGAAAACTCCAAAACCAGCATTATTGACAAGAATATCAATATCACCGATTGTATCGAAAATCCGTTGAAATATCTTCTGTACCTGAACTGTATCCGACACATCCAACTGATAAACAACCACTTTAACCGGATGCTTTTGCTGGAGATCCATTCGTAATTGTTCGAGTTTACCTATACTTCGGGCTAATAGCACAAGATTGGCACCGCTAGAAGCACATAGCTTGGCGATTTCAGCTCCAATACCTCCAGATGCACCAGTTATCACAATATTTTTACCTTTTAATTGTTCCCTAATCATTTCTACACCTCATCTGAGTTGATTCCAAGGCTAAAATTTAGCCTGAAAAAGAACAGGATTTGTCCCCTTACTACTAATCTCCCCAATAGATGATAAATAGTCAAGTTGTGCGACGGTTTCGGAAATGGTCAGCATCAGTTCGCGCTGGTAAACAGACGGGAACAAGCGTTTACAAATTTCAAATACGGTCAACTCTTCTTCTTTTAACCAGCTATGAACTGTCATGGCCCGCTCGTGCTGCCGTACTAATCGTTTATCAACCAACTCCGCTAACTTATAAACTTCCTCCCCATGCCCTGTATAGACACATTGAATGGGATACGAAAGCAGCTTCTTCATCGAGTCATTATGCTGCAGCTGTGGCTTCGGTCTTTTAATTTCACCAGGGGCTGGAGCCTCTAACAATGGATTGGGTGAAATATGTGCTAAAATCAAATCTCCGCCAATTAAAATCCCATCCTTTTCCCGGTACAGGGCAATGTGGCTTTGGGCATGACCTGGTGTTTCAATGACCTGCCATTCATTTAGCCCAGGAGGTCTCATTCCCTCAACAAGATGTCCGGTCAATGAGCGGTTGCAAGAATATTTCAATGTTTTTCTTAAATTTGAAAGTAAAGGAAAGTATTCCTCAGGCAGACCGAACTCTAGAAAATGGACACGAAAAAATTCTTCTTGTTCTTGAAAAAAAGCTTCTGTTGGTTGAATCCATCGTTCATTCAGATGATGACCGTATACTTCTAAGGTATCTGGAAAAAAATCAAGCATCCCCACATGATCGGGATGATGATGTGTTAGAATTACTTGATCGATATCAGCTGGAATTAACCCTAAATCCCCCATTTGAACTTTAAACGACTCCCAAGCCTGTTCCGTTTTTACTCCAGCGTCAACAAGTGTTAAACGATCGCCTTTAATCAAATAAACATTGACATCCCCAACCGCAAAAGGAGTTGGCACCGTAATTTTTGCTATTCCGTCTTTCCATTTTGTCATTCCTAAATCCCCTTATCATTATTTTCAAATAAAGAATCCATTGATATAGATATGAACATTATGTGACATTTATTATATATACTAAAGTGTAGCGATATTTTAACCAATTGTCATTATTACTGCATAATTTTTTAGAAAAAATAAAAAATTCTCTAAATTTAACTATTGACAGATAGGTTGTTTATCTTGCATAATCTAATAAAAATTTAATTCGCTAAAGCGATGAGTAAGGCCAGTAAATGAGAAATGGCGAAAGAGAGTGAAGTTCGACGGCTGAAAGACTTCACCGCCCTCTTAATCATTGAACCTACCTTAGGAGCACTTAGGAAAACCTAACGTATATCCGGCGTTATCGGAGTCGAGTGAACCCTTATGGAAATGATGTGAGGGTAATGAAGGTGGTACCACGGAAGTTAGACCTTTCGTCCTTTACGGATGAGGGGTCTTTTTATATTTCAGGATTATAAAGGAGGAGTATAGATGAAAAAAATTGCAATTATTGGGGCAGGATCGATGGCTGAAGCATTCATTTCAGGAATTCTTGAAAATGGTTTTATTGATCAAAAAAATATATGGATCACAAACAATTCTAATCAAGAAAGATTAGCTGCCTTAGAAACGCGTTATGGAATTCGAACGACTTATAATTTGAATGAGCTTTTTGATCAAGCAGACATTGTGATGTTAGCCATGAAACCAAAGGACGTCGCGACTGCCATTCAATCGATTCGTGAACACTTAACTGAGCAGATGCTCGTCGTCTCTGTCTTAGCAGGTGTATCCATGGATACCATTGAAACATTAGCAAGAATACCACTTGCGATTGTAAGGTCGATGCCAAATACCTCGGCAGCTGTTGGAAAATCAGCTACTGCTGTTGCCGTAAATCATCGTGTTACCGATTCTCAGTTAGAAACAACTAAAAACTTATTTGGAACTGTCGGCTTGGCTTCCGTTGTCGAAGAAGAACAGTTAGATGCCGTTACTGGCCTTTCCGGGAGTGGTCCCGCCTATATTTATTATCTAATTGAGGCAATGGAGAAAAGTGCCGTTGAAGTAGGTCTTGAAAAAGATATGGCCAGTGAATTGATTGTACAAACACTGCTTGGTGCAGCCGAAATGGTCAAAAACTCAAGTAAGTCCTCTACCCAGCTGCGTAAAGATGTAACAAGCCCTGGCGGAACTACAGAAGCTGGGATTCGAGTGCTTGAGGAACATGGGGTCCAAGAAGCATTCATTTCTTGTATCAAAGCAGCAACGGCCCAATCTAAAAAAATGGGAATGGAATTAAGTTCTAAGCTTCAAACTGCTGACCAACCTTCTTAAATTGGCTTTTTGCCTTTATTACATTAAACTAGTAAAAAAGGCTAGGGAAGTGTCAGGCATGCTAACAATCTTATTTTCTTTAGGAATTCTAGTCTGGATTATCTTTCTTATAGACGGAATAATTGGTTTGAGAAAAATAGATCCATTAGAAAAAGAAGCAGGCATAGAGCATGGATCATTGTTGTCTGTAGTGGTTGCTGCCCGTAATGAGGAAAAGCAAATAGCTGCAAGTATCCTCAGCCAGTTAGAGCAAACCTACAAAAATGTGGAATGGATTCTCGTCAATGATCGGTCTACTGATGCCACAGGTAATATCATGGAGGAATTAACAACAAAAGACCCGCGCATAAAGGTCATCCATATTGAAAAATTACCTGAGGGCTGGCTCGGGAAGAATAACGCCTTGTACAGGGGTGCCCGTCAAGCTTCAGGTAGATGGCTGTTGTTTACTGATGCCGACATAAAATTTGAAAAACAAGCATTCGCAAAAGCGCTCCATTATTTTGAAAGGAATGACTTGAATCACCTAACTGCAGCACCAAACTTAAGCGCTAACCGGTTTTGGTTAAAATCATTTGTTGCCTTTTTCCTGTTTGGCTTTTCATATTTCAAACGTCCGTGGTTAGCCAACAACCCCAAATCAAAGATTGGAACAGGAATCGGCGCTTTTAATCTTGTATTAAAAGAAGCTTATGAGTCTTTTGGAACACATGAAAGAATAAAAATGCGCCCAGATGATGACTTACAGCTCGGGATGAAGATGAAAAAAGCTGGTTATCGACAAAGTATTGTAACTGCATTACATTTAATTGAAGTAGAATGGTATGGAAGTTTAAAGGAAGCTTTCATCGGCCTAGAAAAGAATACATTTGCCGGATTACACTACCGAATCAGCATGGTGATTTTTGCAATCCTCGGGGTTTTTATCACTAACGTTTTGCCCTTTGTGACGATTTTTTCCGGGAACAAGACTGTTGCCCTATTATCCTTTGGAAATATAATGCTAAGTGGAATACTTTATGTAATGGTCATAAAAAAATTAACCCTATTCTCCCCACTCATGTTTTTGGTTTTGCCAATCACTGCCCTGTTGTTTATATATTCAATTATTCGGGCGAGCCTTCTAACCTTTAAGCGCGGCGGTATTGTTTGGAGGGGAACCACCTATCGGTTAAGCGAACTCAGAGAAAAAGAGTAGAAGCTTAGTTTTTTCAATAAAACATTCCTTTTGATATACTAAAAAAGGAATGTTTATTATTGATTTCGGGAGGCTTATAAATGGCAGTAAAACTATTTTCCCCCTATACCATAAAGGGTATCACACTTAAAAATCGGATTGTCATGGCACCGATGTGCATGTATTCGAGCCATAACGAAGATGGCCATATCCAAAACTGGCATCGCACTCACTATACAACCAGAGCCGTCGGTCAGGTTGGTCTGATTATAGTTGAAGCAACTTCCGTAACACCTCAAGGAAGGATTTCAACAAGAGATCTAGGTATATGGGGCGATGACCATATAGAGGGCTTTACGGAGCTTGTTGGTCTGATGAAGGAGCAGGGTGCCAAAACAGGCATTCAACTCGCCCATGCCGGCAGAAAAGCCAGATTAGAAGGTGAAATTCTTGCTCCATCTGCACTAGCTTTTGACGAAAACATGAAAACACCAAAGGAAATGTCTAAATCAGACATCAAAGATACCATTGAAGCATTTAAAAAAGGGGCGGAGCGTGCAGCAAAAGCCGGTTTCGATGTGATTGAAATCCATGGCGCTCATGGGTACCTTATCAATGAATTCCTATCACCTTTATCCAATAAAAGAACCGACGAATACGGTGGCTCTGCCCAAAACCGCTACAGATTCCTCCGCGAAGTAATTGATGCAGTAAAAACCGTTTGGGAAGGCCCATTATTTGTGAGAGTTTCTGCACATGATTACCACGAAGAAGGGTTAACACCAAATGATTACATAACTTATAGTCAATGGATGAAGGAACAGGGTGTCGATTTAATCGATGTAAGTTCTGGTGCGGTTATCCCTGCCCATATTGACGTATATCCTGGATACCAAGTAAAATACTCTGAAACCATTAAGAATGGTGCTAGCATTTCCACCGGCGCTGTAGGGTTAATTACTACAGGGATTCAAGCGGAGGAAATTTTACAAAATGAAAGAGCTGATTTAGTCTTCTTAGCTCGTGAATTACTTCGCGATCCATATTGGCCGCGGACTGCAGCCAAGGAACTTAGCGTAAGTATCGAAGGACCAAAGCCATACGAACGCGGCTGGATTTGAATCGTATAAATCAAACGCACTTACCTAATTTTTATGGTAAGTGCGTTTTTACATTACTTGAGCGGCAGGTTTATTTCTTTAAAATCCTCAGCAATATCCGTATTCGGGAATACTTCTTTCGCCTCATCTACTAATTCTTGCCAAGCATTTCGATCATAACGTGAGCTAATGTGGGTTAGACATAACAACTTACAACCGGCCTTCTTTGCAACATCGGCAGCTTGATGTGTGGTTGAATGAAAATAGTCATGGGCCAGCTTTTCCTCATTAGCAGAAAAAGTCGCTTCATGTACCAATAGATCGGCATTCTTAGCCAAGAAAATTGCATTTTCGCAATAGCGGGTATCACCTAAAATCGTAACAACTCTACCCTTCTGTTCCGGACCAAGAAACTCATTGGGATCAATTGTCCTTCCGTCATCCAGGGTTACGGCTTCACCATTCTTTATTTTTCTAAAAATCGGTCCAGGCTGTACACCCGCTTCTTTCAACTTATCAGCAAGCAATGTTCCAGGTCTGTCCTTTTCTACAATTCGATACCCAAAGGAAGGTATACCGTGGTCAAGCCGTCTGACTTCCACCGTAAACTGCTCATCTTCAAAAATAATTCCCTCTTCGATCTCAATAACTACTAAAGGATATTTCAAATAAGTCTGGCTTATCGATAGGCTCACATGAATATAGTCTTTTATCCCTTTGGGGCCATAAACCGTTACCTCAGATTCCCCGCCTTGAAAAGAGCGGCTGGATAATAATCCTGGCAGCCCGTAGATATGATCACCGTGAAGGTGGGTAATAAAGATTTTTTCAATTCGACGCGGTTTTATAGAAGTATGTAAAATTTGATGTTGGGTAGCCTCACCGGCATCGAATAACCAAACAGCTCCCCGCTCCTCTAGCAATTTCAGTGCAATAGACGTGACATTGCGGAGTTTTGCCGGCATTCCAGCCCCTGTTCCTAGGAAAAAAATATCCACAATAATAAACTCCTCTCAAATTCCGTTCCTTTGTTTCCAATATTGATAATATAGCACAAACAAATATTATTTTCTCCTCCAGGACAGCTAGTGATAAGTGAATATCAGGAATTATTATGTGAAAAATAAAAGAAATTGTCTAATTGCGTTGTATTATTTTTGCGAAGTCTAGTCGAATGAGATAAAATCAAACAATATAAACATAAGAGTAATATGCATTTTTACATAAACAGAAAAGAGGTATTTACTTTGGAGCAAACTGGAAACATGACTTCATTAATTATGATTTTTGGTGCGACTGGTGATTTAGCAAAACGGAAGTTGTTTCCTTCCCTTTACCGGTTATTTGAGAAAGGAAAATTAACTAAATTTGCGGTGATTGGGGTTGCAAGAAGATCGCTATCCAATGATGAATTTCAGCATTCAGTCAAAGACTCGGTCATCTCAGCCTTAGGAAATAAAGATAAGATTGATGATTTTATCTCGCATTTTTACTATCAATCGCATGATGTTAGTGATTCCAACTCTTACGCATTGTTAAAAAATTTAGCAGATGAGATTGATAAAAACTATCAATTAGAAGGCAATCGTATCTTTTACCTTGCCATGGCTCCTGAATTTTTCGGAACGATTGCTTTACACTTAAAATCAGACAAACTTACAGAGGTAAAGGGTTATAAACGCCTGGTCATTGAGAAACCATTCGGACATGACTTAGAATCTGCCATCGAGTTAAATAGACAAATTAGAAGTGCATTTAAAGAAAAAGAAGTATATCGTATCGATCATTATTTAGGAAAAGAAATGGTGAGGAATATAGAAGTAATACGATTCGCCAATGCTATATTTGAACCGCTTTGGAATAATCGTTATATTTCAAATATTCAAATTACCTCTAGTGAAATACTCGGGGTTGAAGAACGGGGCCGTTATTATGAAACAAGCGGCGCCCTTAGAGATATGCTTCAAAACCACATGATGCAAATGGTAGCCTTGCTTGCGATGGAGCCACCAATCAACCTCTCCACTGATGAAATTCGTTCCGAAAAAGTTCGTGTGTTTCGTGCACTTCGGTCGGTTGAGGGAGAAAAGGTTAATGATTATTTTGTACGCGGCCAATACGGTGAGGGTACGGTTGAGGATGTTCCAGTTCCTGCTTATCGTGATGAAACGATGGTGGACAAAGAATCAAATACAGAAACCTTTGTTGCTGGTAAAATCATGATTGATAATTTCCGCTGGGCTGGAGTTCCGTTCTACATTCGGACAGGGAAAAGGATGTCAACAAAATCGACCAAAATTGTCGTTCAATTTAAAGATATTCCGATGAATTTATATTATCAAACGGAAAAAATGTTAAACCCAAATCTCCTTGTGATTCATATTCAACCGGAAGAAGGAATTACATTACATCTAAACGCTAAAAAAGCAGGCGGACACTTAGATGCTCAGGAAGTAAGAATGAGTTTTGCCAATACCGGCATCCATGCGATGAATACTCCTGAAGGCTATGAGAAGCTTCTTTACGATTGTATGCGAGGCGATGCCACGAATTTTACCCATTGGGATGAAGTGGCCTATTCTTGGAGCTTTGTTGATAAAATTTCGGCAGTTTGGGAAAACACGAAGGCTGACAACTTTCCTAATTATCAATCCGGGACCACGGGACCGAAAGAGTCGGATGAGCTTTTAGAAAAAGACGGCTTCTTCTGGTGGCCAGTAACTGAATTAGAAGTAGATATGTGTAAATAAGAAGTTCAAAAAAGCACTACTTTTGTTATGACAGCAAAAGTGGTGCTTTTTAGTCTGGGTCATTTATTTTATTGGGAGGTATTTGGAGAAAATCTTTATTAAAGCTTGTTCCAGTACCGATATTTTCCGAGGAAGGAGCCTGGTGCTCCCCTGCATTTTCAATGATTTTTTTACCGTATTTTTCACGGAGACTGGACAGTGTATTAAGTAATGGCTCTTTTTTGGCATCCTTTTCATAGGAAAATAAATCTAGCTGTTTAAAGGCATGGTCATGATCAACTAAATCATTTCCTGTAATCCCCAACAACCTAACGGCGTCTCCATTCCAAGCTTTTAGAAAAATCTGCTGTGCAAAGGAAGAAATGTCCTCATTTTGATTAATAGGATTAGGAAGTTTTTTACTTCTGGTAATCGTTCTTCGATCCTTGTAGCGAATAGTAATTCCAAGCGTTCCAGCTAAAACCTTCTTTCGCTTCAGTCTTATGGAAACCGTGTCAGCTAATGCTGTTAATACACGAAAAAGTTCCTGCTGATTGCTAACGTCCCGAGGAAGAGTGGTTGAATTGCCAATGCTCTTAAATTCCTCAATTGCTTCCGGATCAACAGGGCGATGATCAATCCCATTGGCTCGTTCTTTTAATCGAATCCCATTAATGCCTAGCAGTGTTTTTAATTGAATCTCATTTCCTTTTGCTAACTCACCAATGGTATGAATCCCAATTGTCTGTAATTTTTCAGCTGTCTTTTTTCCGACCCCATGCATTTCATTTGTGTTCAACGGCCAAAGAACTTTGGGAATATCACGTTTTCGAAGAATGGTAATTCCCATTGGCTTTTTCATATCTGAGGCAGTTTTCGCTAAAAATTTATTAGGAGCGATCCCTATACTGCAAGGAATATCTAGTTGTTCCAATATCCTTTTTTGAATACTTTCAGCAATCTCGATAGGACTTCCATACTCAAAACTTTCTGTAATATCTAAGTATCCTTCATCAATCGAGACAGGTTCTACCAACTCTGTATAATGCCTGAGAATTTCAAACATGCCAATTGAAACGGCTCGATACCTTTCAAAATTCGGTTTCATCACGATTAACTGAGGACAAAGTTTTCTCGCTTCCCAAAGTGGCATCGTTGTTTTGACACCAAATTTTCTAGCTTCGTAATTGCAGGTGACAATAATTCCTCTGCGCTCCTCTACATTTCCAGCAATCGCGAGCGGTTTCCCTTTAAGATTGGGGTCATAGGCCATTTCGACGGATGCATAAAAGCTATTCATATCTACATGTAAAATGACTTTTCCGTTTTTCGGATACATTTCCTTCATGCTGGCACTTCCTTAACGCATATTCTTCCCTTAGTATATCAAAAAGGAGAACCCGCGGTTAGGTTCTCCTTCCATTAGATTATTGATTTGCAACTTCATCGATAATCGCAAGTGTCATTTCTGCCAGTTTATACAATTCTTCCACTGGCATACGCTCATTGGTTGTATGAATTTCTTCATAGCCAACAGCTAGATTGACAGTAGGAATATTAAAGCCAGCAAATACGTTGGCATCACTGCCGCCGCCGCTATGCTGAAGTTCACAACTACGGCCGATTTTTGCAGATGCCTTACGAGCCACTTCGACAACATGGTCGCCTTCGCCAAATTTAAAGCCTGGATACATGACCTCTACATTAACTTCGGCTCTGCCGCCCATTTCTGCTGCTACTGTTTCAAATGCTTCCTTCATTTTGCTTACCTGAGCTTGCATTTTTTCAGGGATTAGTGAACGGGCCTCAGCTAAAATATCCACACGGTCACAAACGATATTGGTTGCTTGACCACCTTCAAAGCGTCCAATATTAGCAGTTGTTTCGTGATCAATTCGTCCTAACGGCATCCTCGCAATCGATTTTGCTGCAATCGTAATCGCGGAAACACCTTTTTCAGGTGCAACACCCGCATGAGCTGTTTTACCGTAAATAACAGTTTTTACCTTTGCTTGTGTTGGAGCAGCTACAACAACATTACCAACTAAGCCATCGCTATCCAAAGCATAACCGAATTTTGCTTTCATTAGTGAGGAATCAAGTGCTTTTGCACCAACAAGACCGGACTCTTCCCCAACTGTAATCACGAATTGAATCAAACCATGTGGGAGATTTTGTTCTTTTAACTGACGGATGGTTTCAAGCATAACAGAAATTCCGGTTTTATCATCGGCACCTAAGATTGTTGTTCCATCTGTAACCACGTAGCCGTCCTTTATAGCAGGCTTTACACCTTTAGCTGGTGTAACAGTATCCATATGACAAGTAAAATAAATCGGGTCAACACCCTCTTTAGTTGCCGCTAGCGTGCAAACTAAATTGCCTGCACCGTGGCCTGTCACAGCTGTTGTATCGTCTTCAAACACTTCAAGACCAAGTTCTGAAAACTTTTGTTTTAATACCTTGGCAATTTCAGTCTCAAATTTCGTTTCTGAGTCAATTTGCACAAGTTCTAAAAACTCATTTAATAGACGTTCCTGATTAACCATTATATTGACCCTCCAATTATGTACTCACTAATGTCCAGCTCCAGCGCCTAGGGGCTCGCAGGTCTACAGCCAGTCCGTCCAGAAGGTTAAAGAACAACCCTCTAGCCGGCTCGTCTTATGCCTGTCGCCCCTGGTCAAGGCGCTTCCGCTTTTCATATATCAGTATACCTTTTACCAGTAATATCATCAAATTGAGAGTACAGCACCAATAGAGATTTTCTTTTATAACGGGATGTTACCGTGCTTTTTATAGGGTCTTGACTCTTTCTTGTTTCTAAGCATTTCTAAGCCTTGGACAATTTTCATTCTGGTTTCGCGTGGGTCAATGACATCATCGACCATCCCTCTGCTCGCTGCCACATAAGGATTGGCAAACTTTTCACGGTATTCATCAATTTTCTGCTGTCTTGTCAGTTCTGGATTCTCACTATTGTTAATTTCTTTAGCAAAAATAATATTAGCGGCACCTTGAGGTCCCATAACCGCAATTTCAGCATTTGGCCAGGCAAATACCAAATCAGCACCAATTGATTTACTATTTAAGGCAACATAGGCACCGCCATAAGCTTTTCTTAAAATCACTGTTAACTTCGGAACGGTCGCCTCGGAATAAGCAAATAAGATTTTTGCCCCGTGGCGAATGATTCCACCGTGTTCCTGCTTAACTCCTGGGAAAAAGCCTGTCACATCCTCGAACGTGATGATTGGGATATTAAAAGAATCACAGGTTCTGATAAAACGAGCCGCTTTATCAGAAGAATCGATATCCAGGCCGCCAGCCATTACCTTTGGCTGATTACAAACAAGGCCTACAGATTCACCTTTAATACGAGCAAATCCAACAACAATATTTCTAGCAAAATCCTTTTGAACTTCCATGAAACTATTCTCGTCAACCACTTGCTCGATGACTTTGCGGACATCATACGGACGAACCGTATCAAATGGAATAACATCCATTAAATCTGGACGATAATCTTCGTCATCCTGTACCTCAAACCTAGGGGCCTTCTCCTCATTATTCTGCGGAAGATAGCTTAACAACCTGCGGACGTTTAGTAACACTTCTTCCTCTGAATCAGCTTGAAAATGGGCATTTCCACTAATGGAGCTATGGACATTCGCACCACCCAATTCCTCTGCTGAAATCTTTTCACCTGTCACTGTTTCGATGACTTTAGGCCCAGTAATAAACATTTGACTCGTTTTTTCAACCATAAATACAAAATCAGTAATCGCTGGTGAATAGACTGCACCGCCCGCACATGGACCCATAATTACCGATATTTGCGGAATGACACCGGAATAAATCGCATTTCGGTAAAAAATATGTCCGTACCCATCTAATGATACAACGCCTTCCTGAATGCGCGCCCCACCGGAATCATTTAAACCGACAAAAGGCGCTCCATTTTTCGCTGCTAAATCCATCACATTAGCAATCTTTTTGGCATGCATTTCTCCTAATGCTCCGCCAAAAACAGTAAAATCCTGCGAGAAAAGATAAATGGGACGACCGTTAACTTTCCCGTATCCAGTTACCACTCCATCCCCTGGACCCTTTTGTTCATCAAGGCCAAAATCATTCGTACGGTGCTCAATGAAAGGATTTAACTCAAAAAACGTTCCTTTGTCTACTAAAAGATCGATTCTTTCTCTAGCAGTCAGTTTGCCTTTTTGATGCTGCTTCTCGATTCTCTCATCGCCGCCGCCCATCTCAACCTCTCTGCGTTTATCATACAACTCATTTATTTTTTCATAGATGTCTAACATTTTACCCCTTCATCCCTTTCTTCTCACATAGTTCGAATAAAACCCCAGATGTCGATTTTGGATGCATGAAAGCAATATTTGCCCCACTTGCCCCAGGTCTTGACTGCTCGTCAATCATACGTATCCCTTGTTCCTTCATTTCGCGAATTCTTTCTTCGATCGAGTCCACCCCGAGGGCAACATGGTGAATTCCCTCACCGCGTTTTTCGATAAATTTGGCGATTGCACTTTTTTCTGATGTAGGCTCAAGTAGTTCAAGCTTTGTACTGCCCGCCTGTAAAAAGGCCACTCTTACCTTTTGAGTATCCACCTCTTCGATTCCAATCAAAGGCAGATTTAACACATCGGTATAAAAAGGAAGCGCTTTCCCAATAGACTTCACCGCAATTCCAATATGGTCGACTTTTTTAATCATTTTTACCCCTCTGTTCTAAATATTAAAATTTATTCGACAATAATCTTATTCGTTAAAAAGTTCATAAATCCTTCCTTAATTACTTAGTTGTTCCGTTGTTCATTTTTGCATTTCCTTGTACAATATAAGTAAAGTTTTAAAATGTTAAGGGAGGTACCCATATTGAATAGTAAGAAATCGAGGAAAATCATTGTTTATTTAATGTTATTTGCTATGCTTGCCTCAACTCTCCTAATAGGAATTGGTTCATTTCTATAGATAGATATACGAAAAGGGACTGTTCAAACGAACAGTCCCTTTTCCTATTTCATCGCTCCATGATCTTTTGCAAGTGTCTCATATGATTTTTTTGAAGAAATTACTAATACTTTTGTTCCTAATGGAATGACTGGATATAGCGAGGTAACCACTTCATTTTGAGTCCGGATACAGCCTTGAGAGACATATTTTCCGATTGAAGCAGGCTGATTCGTTCCATGGATGCCATAGGTTCTACCATCTGTTCCTTTTGCATCAAAGCCAATCCACCTCGCTCCCAGTGGATTCTTAGGATCTCCTCCAGGGATATTCCCTTTCCGAAAATAAGGTTCTTTGGCCTTTACCGTAATGGTAAAAAGACCTTCAGGTGTCAGCTCTTGTGTTTTTCCCGTTCCGACACTTACAACCGTTTGTACTTTGTTTTCATTAATAAAAGCCATTTCATTTTTACTTTTATTCACAATAAGAAATGGATCGCCTGGCATAGGGTTTGGCCCCAATGGCCAAAATGGTGACATGAAAAAAGCAATCAGGATTGGCGATAAAATGTTTATCAAAGCAGCCACCTGCCTTTTTTTTCCTAGTTTGCTTCAATCTTCTTCTGTTCATTCACTTTAGCCGATGTTTTTATTCCCTTAAATGAACTTTTAATAATCAGATATTCGTTCATTTCATTTACTAACTGCAGCAGAGCAGCCCTCGTTTCAAATTCTTCTCTTGTCTTTGGGAGCTCCATTTCCTCAAATTCCTTTTTCATTTCTCTTAATTTTTCAAGATAAATATAAGCTGTATTTCCAGGATGAACATTTTCAGAGAGTTCTTCCAGAAACTTAGCTACCATATGCCCTTGCTTTACAGTCCGGGTAATGGAAGTGACAATTGGTAAGACACGTTCGATAATTTCAAATTGCTTTTGTCTCATTTTAAAATAATGAAAATATATATTCTCATCTCGTAAAAAATGATTTTCAACATCCTGAAGGGCTATTGCTATCGCTTCATCAAGTAAACGAGCACCATCCGTAATCTCTTTTCCATCCCAATTACTATCCCCAGTCCGTAAATAACGTACCATTTCAACGAAAATGATTCTAAAATTCTCCTCAATTTCACTTTGATAATCTTTTAGTTTTTTCTCAACGCTTGGCATATAAAGATTAATAAGTAGTGCGACCCCAATACCAATGGTGATTACCCCAAGCTCATTAAAAAAAATAGCCAAGGTTATTTTTTTTGCCATATAAATATGTAAAATAATAACACTGCTCGTCACAATTCCGTCGGGCGCCTTCAGCATTACTATCGTTGGTATAAAGAAAAATAACATAACCCCTATCACAATCGGATGATAGGAGATTCCCTCAAAAAAAATGGCCGAAAAAGGCATCGCTAATACACAGGCTAAAAAACGAGCCCATGCCGTTCTGAGCGACCTCCGCTTTGTCACCTGAATACATAATATGGTAAGTATTCCTGCAGAAGCAAAGTTCTGCAATCCTAACTGCTGAGCAAGTAAAATTGAAATGGCTGTCCCAACAGCTGTTTTAATTGTCCGATATCCAATCCGAAATTTCATAGTTACCTCTCCAAATAAAAAAATAAAAAGATGATCCTTAAGACCATCTTTAGCATATCCCTATTAAAGCATTCTTTTGCAAGAATGTCTCATTTTTATGATTGCGATTCTTTACAATACTTTTTCTAAAAAATCCTTAGCCCTGCCAGTCCGTGGGTTATTAAAGAATTCATCAGGAGATCCTTCTTCTAATAATACCCCTTCATCAAGGAAGATAATCCGGTCAGAAACTTCACGAGCAAACCCCATTTCATGGGTAACAATGGCCATGGTCATTCCTGTTTGCGCAAGATCCTTCATTACATTTAGTACTTCTTTTACCATTTCTGGGTCAAGTGCGGATGTTGGTTCATCAAATAACATTAACTTCGGTTCCATCGCGAGCGCACGAGCGATTGCCACACGCTGCTTCTGTCCACCTGATAAATTATTCGGAAATGCTTTTTCTTTATCAGTAAGACCAACCCGTGCAAGCAATTCCCTGGCTTTTTTCTCAGCAAGTTCCCGCGATTCGCCTTTTACTTTCATCGGTGCATAAGTTAAGTTA
>NZ_JBALSN010000113.1:0-490 GCF_036966985.1 Neobacillus drentensis
TTTAGTTGCCACGAAACTCCGAAGCGATCATTGACCCAACCAAACTTTTTGCTGAAACCATAATTATTTAATGGCATAAGTGCTTGTCCACCTTCCATAAGTTTCTCATAAAGATTGACAAGTTCTTCTTCATTACTACAAGTAACAAAGCTTGAGAAAGAAGGTGTAAAGGAGAATTGATGTTTTACAAAACTGTCAATACACATGAATTCTTGCCCTTTTAAGGTAAAAGTAGCCTGCATTACGGTGCCTTCTGGTCCAGCTTCATTAGCCCCATACCTAATAATGTTTGTAATTCGAGAATCCTCAAAGATGGAAATATAAAAATTCATCGCTTCTTCTGCGTTGCTATTTTGAAACATTAAAAACGGTGTTATTTTTTCCACTTATATCCTCCTCATTTATGTACTAAATTGATTATAAATGATTTTCTTGTGGAACTAAACGTCTCCCTTTGAAAAGAGTAACCAGCAAGTAAAATAAGCGGAGA
>NZ_JBALSN010000113.1:514-9515 GCF_036966985.1 Neobacillus drentensis
GGTTAGATGCAGAATGGACCTCGTTTCAGGGTAAATAAGGGGAGGTTTTCCGACTATGCAAAGCAAAACCCCTCATTTTCACACTTTTCAAGTCAATAGGCGGAATTTCTCCGTCTATTAAAGCTATTTTTAATGATAATTTCTAATTAAGCGGAATTTATCCGTCTATTTATCAGATCGGGTGCTTAACCTGATCCCCCAACTGATTAGAGCGGGCTCTCGTGCAGATGGGGGTCTGACCCCCACTTACCTATCCCATATTTGTTGCTGGAAACCGAATCGTAACCGTTGTTCCTTCACCTTTTAAACTATCAAAGTGGATGGTTCCTTTATACTTTGTAGCAATATTAAAGCAAATCATCATCCCTAGGCCAGTTCCTTTACTTTTTAACGAGTAAAATGGAGTGCCAAGAGAATCCATTTCTTCCTTTGACATCCCTTGTCCGCTATCAATTACTTTAATTTCAACCAAGTGCCTTTTACTTTCGGCGGTAACTACAACAGAATCACCAACTTTTGAGGCTTCAATGGCATTTTTAATAATATTAATTAATAGCTGTTTAAACTCAATTGTATTTGCAGCGATATAACAATCCTCAACCATACTTAGTACAATCTTATTATCATGGAGGAGGCCATAAGTGTTGAGTAGATCCGTTACACTTTGAAGAACACTCTTTACATTTACTAGTTCAGTTTCAGTGTCTTTGTCGGGCTTGGCAATGGATAGATATTGGGAAATTACCTGTTCTGCCGTGTTTAATTCATTAATCATTAATGAGAAATGCCGCTTACTATTTTCATTATATGTATTATCTTTCTCATATAACTGTAAGAAGCCTTTAACCACTGTTAAGGGATTTCTAATCTCATGTGCCATAGCAGCAGCGAGCTGTCCAGTTGTTTTCAGACGTTCTGAGTGTTTAATTTGCTCATAGTAGAGCTGCTGTTTCTTCAACCGTCTATACGATAAATAAAAAATAAAATAAAGAATGGCTTGGCTTCCTAAAAAGTTAATAATATTTCCGATTAAGTCTTCTCTTATATAAGGATAAAGCTCTCCTCGATCAACTATAGCAATATAGCTAAAAAGAATTATGATGGAGAAAGTATTTAATAGTAAGGAAAGATGAAAAAGTTTTTTATCAAAAAACAAAATTGAAATGGCAGGAATAAAGCATAAAAATATAAAGTTAGACGAGGTATTCGGATATAAAAAGAAGATGGTATAAAAGTAAGTAGATGCTACGACGATCATAATAATTCTAAGAAAATGTGACGTATATAAAGGATAAATTAATAAGCAAATAGAACAAAGGAAAACTAAAACACCATGCGTAATATAGCCTGGTCCAAGATGATGAAGAAGTGGATTACCTACAAACAGCCCAAGAAGCATAAGTGCAATCACCACTACCACTGTGCTGTAATATAACTTTTGATTAATTTGAGTATCTTTGTTCTTCATACTTTTCCCTTCTGCTGAAAGCCCAAGCTTATTTGTATCAAACTACCTATATTCTATCATATATGCTTTATGGAAATGAGTATTTCCATAGTTTAAAAACAAAAAATCCGGCTATGGCTATATAGCCGAATCTTAAACTCTTGCACCGTTCAAAAACATCTTTATGCATTCATCAAAGGAAAATTTAGTTCCATTTAAGCATTTCTCGGAAACTCTTCCGTCATTTGTTGCCTAGCTCAAATAACAGCATATTTCCGCACCAATCTCGTCGATTCTTCACCCTTATGAATTCCTTCCTTATTTCATTTGACTTCATTGGTTTATCATACTTTATGTTAAATAGACCTTCACTAAAATATTGGTCTAGTTTTATTGGTTATCAAATATATTGTTAATCGGGTTTTTATCAAGTCCTTCACAACTTTTAATCTCTCTGTAGTTAAGGAAAATTTTGTGTCATTCTAAGGATCACTAGTAATTCATTGGTTTGTTGGATGATAAATGCCTAAATATTGTTTATCTCAGGAGGAATCACATGTCTACAACTCTAGGAACACAATTTATCCCAGTTGCTCTAAAATCCTTTTCAATTAGTTCTAACACCATCACTTCAACCACAAGTTTAAGCCAGGACCGATTACAGTATCACAAAGCAGTTCTAGAATCCGTGGGTATTACTTCCCTATCATCCCTTGGAACACTTAATTTATCAGGTAATTTAATACCTCAAGCAGGGCTTACAAAGCCTGATCCTAATTTAGCGGCCACGACCACACAGGCATACTTCCAGTCGGCGTATAAAGTAACGAACACGGCAACCACACCCGTACTTCAACCTGTTGGAGGCCAGGCCACTATTTTGAAAGCAGTCCCATTACCATCTAGAACAGTAACTGCTGCCTCCGTATCGGGTATTACCACACAGATTAATGTAGATACCGCTTATTGGGTAGCAACAGAAATCAATTTACAGGACAATACAACAGTCGTTCTAAAGCAGCCTCAGCGTTATCTTATTTTAATTGCAGAAAAAATTACAGTTGGCCAAAATGTTACATTTACATGGGAAAGGCCAAGTAAATCTAGTCCCGCTAAACCTTGGAAACCAGGAACACCTCCTCAAGCACCAACTTCCACTACACTTGTGGGCATTACAGGGACAAATGGTATTCATGGGGTCAAAGGCAGCAGAGGACCTGATGGAAATAGTGCACCTGAATTAGAACTATGGGTTCTTGATATGATTGGACGCCCTGCTTTTGATTTAAGGGGGCAGGATGGAATCACTGGTGGTTCTGGTCAGGACGGTGGGAATGGTGGCCAAGGAGGAAAAGGAAAACCTGCCCAATTAGACTGGTCAGGATTCTGTAAGTCAGGGGCAGGGGCAGGCGGCAACGGAGGAACTGGAGGAAATGCAGGTCCGGGCGGAGATGGCGGCAATGGCGGATACGGTGGAAAGCTTTCTTTTTATGCCCCTCAGAACGTGATCAATCAATATCTTCAAGGCTTTTACATAACCGTGGATGGTGGGCGCGGTGGAGCTGGAGGTCAGCCTGGTTATCCCGGTTCAGGAGGCCCTGGAGGACCTGTTGGAGATTCTGTTAAAGCAAACTTTGGAGCCGTTTGTGGACCTGGACCAAGAACTGCTGGATCAAGAGGGCCTGATGGTGCTTACTCCGGCCAGGGTGCCACCGGGTACGATGGCGGAAAACTTCCGGAACCAATCAGTATGCGTTCCATCGATCCTGATGATTTTCGCAGAAAACTTCTAGAACCGGCAATTTTTGAAGCAACTCCTGCCTATGCCTATGCAGCGGAAAGCGTAACATTAAAAGGCAAACGTTTTACGAAATCGGATGTAGTGCTAATCGATGGTTCACCTGTGCCAACAAACGTTTACAGTGATACTTCTCTGCAATTTTCGGCTCCTTTTATAAGAGGGGGGCAGCACACACTTCAGGTAAAACAGTCGGATGGAACATTATCCAATAAAGCCTCTCTGTATATTAAGCCCAAGGTCGACTCTGCTCAGCAAGATAATAAAGAAAATGAACATATGCGAGTCAAGCCAGGGCGAAAAGTAACATTGATAGGAAGCGGATTTTCAGAAAATGCCATTGTTCGGATCAATGACCAAGATATGCCGGATGTTACTTTGTTAAGCCCGACCCAGCTAGAGTTCACACTGATCAGACCATCTACAATTGAAGAAAACCCATCAGGTGAGCATGCGGTAGCGCGAGTGATTTTATCAGATGGAACGCCATCTAACACCCTTAACTTAGTGTTGGATACCTTTCATATGCTTGTCATTGGTGATTCAGTATCTTGGGGTCAGGGCTTACCAGAACATGAAAAGCACTATTCCCTCGTCGGCAATGCCGTCAAAGCCCGAAATGGAAATATCGGATACTATACCCAAGTGCTTGCACATTCTGGGGCAACGATTGGAGTAGATGATCATACAAGCACTCCAGCAGTAGATGGAGAAGTGCCTGTTTCTTATCCGACCATCCTACAGCAGTGTGATCTATTTGTCGGGGATCCAAAACAGGTAGATTTGATCATTATGGATGGCGGGATCAATGATGTGAATCTTCGAGTCGTCCTGAATCCTTTTAATACTGATGATTTGAGTGATCTTCATCGGACTCACTTCCTTAAAAATAGTAAAACTTTATTTACTAAAGTGGCAACTAACTTTCCAAATGCCAAGGTAATTGTAACTGGATACTATCCTCCTGTTTCAGAACACAGTGATTTAAGCGCTGTAGAAGTTTTACTTGTCGCTTTAGGAATTGCAACTGAGGGGCTACCTGGCGGTGTTGTTGCTGGATTTTTGACTGAACATCACCTACAGATCATCCATGCAAGAAGCCTGCAGCTTGCTACCGAGTCAAAATTGTTTCTCCAACAAGCTGTTGATGAAACAAATGCTGCCTTGACTGGCGAAAAACGTTTTTTCTTTGCCGATCCAAATATTGGTGTTGAACACTCTGCACTTACCAATGATCCTTATTTATTCGGGATTAATTTAGATATGTCCCCACAAGATTTTATCGCTGCTGATCGGCTGGTCTCTTGCACAGAAGCTGGCTGTACGGGATAGACTTTGAAATCTGCAAACGAGCTTCAATGGGTCATCCTAACAATAAAGGGGCAATTGCATACGCAAATGCTATCTACCCGTTTTTATAAGTAAAAAAAGACGAATCCACGCGGATTCGTCTTTTTGCATGATTGTTCAATAAGAAAATAGCTTATTGCAAAGAGAACACCAAAAAAAACTGTTCCTTATACAAGTCTGATTTTCAATTTGTCTATGAAATGATCATTTTCATTACCAATATTTGCACATTCGTTATTTCTGGTTCTTAGTAAACTTGGGTGCTACTGATCCTCCCTGTTTTTCAGGTCTTTTAGCTTTTAGTCCGGATGCCCAAGATACTTTAGACTCATACCTCTGACTTAGTTCCTTGTTGACTAGGTTTTGTAAACGATCTTTGTTCTTTTCAAGGGAATCCTCTATTGATAGCAGGCGTCGGGTAGGGAAGGAAAAGCCCGCTAAAATAGTTGTTATAGTAGCGTCGGTTTCTGAGAAATATGTCCCTTCGAATAATTGTAAAGGTTCTCCAACCCTTTCAAAGATCGATGGTACATTAATTAGCTTAGACATATTCTCTGGTCCTTCATAGATTAAACCAGCTCGAATAACGCCCGCTGATTCAACAGGACAGAATATTGAGTTAATCCAAGATTGGTGAATTTCTCTAGATACGTCAGACGTTGTCTTAGCGTCTGTGACCGTGGCAGAAGATATGATCGTTACTCCTCTCGTGTTAAGAATATTCATTAGGTCCGACTCATCAAAGTTACCATAAAATGAACTCTTATTCGTGACTCGCAGGACATTGTTAATTGCTTCCATGACTTGTTGATTAGAAGATAGGTAGATCTGATGTTTGCTGGATTGTGGGTTAATCTTACGCATCTGATCATTATCTACAAGGAATACAGAAGAGATGGCTTCGATTTTGGAAATCTCTTCAATACATTCAGAAGCATTGATTCGGTTTCCAGCTAACACGTTTCGCTCAGGTAAAATAGCAATCGCACCAATGTTGACGCCAGGCAGATGGTCTAATAACATCTCAATTAATAAAGGGCTCATACCTGATCCAGTACCACCGTCGGTAGAGAAGGCCACCAATAACAGCCTTATGTTCTTAAAGGCCCCCTTTACAAAGTCAAGCAGCTCTCGATAATTTTCTTTAACAGCTCTTAATCCTATTGATCTATCCTGACCAGCACCATTATAACCAGGGACAAAATACTTCTTTTCCACCCTCGTGTTTACTATCCCATCACGTTGGTTAGTGTTGATTAGGGCGGTTTGAAAGCCCAAGGTTGTTGCTATCTCAGCAATATTACCTCCTGCTTGACCTACACCCAAGATTCCAATTGATTTCACCAGATCGCCTCCTTATCTTAATATGATAATACTCAAATTTTATGAATTTAGACTTTTTCATTTTAAAAATGGTTTTAAATTTGGTAAGTGAGGACTGTGATACCCGTCCCCATGGTCTAAGCCTACGTCACGAATCGACGTTCCTTCGACTAAATACCATTTAGGCTATACTATTCAAACGTTTGATTGAAAATTCTTAATGTACCGCTATACATACATTCCTGCAATTCTTCCTTTTATTTCTAGGCTGAAACGCGAAAAGCCAAGGAATTAACCCTTGACTCATTGTTTAGATTTAATGTTTTACAACTTTAATCGTTCTCTTACTGCTTTTATTCCCCGCCTTATCTTTTGCAGTTACAGAAAGTGTAGTTCCTTTTTTCTGTGCTTTAATCTTGACTGAGAATTTTCCTTTGGAATCAGCAGTTGCTGAACCAAGGGATTTACTTCCTACTTTCACCGTAACTCTTGAGTTCGCTTCCGCTTTCCCTGTTACCTTTTTGTCGTTATCATCTACTTTATTAACGGTTGGCCTTTTCGGTGCAATAACATCTGCAACAGTTACCGATGCATTTGAACTTATATTTCCTGCACTGTCTTTAGCACTAACTGTTAATTTCGCACCAGCTTTTTGAACAGCTATCTTAACAGAAAACGCTCCAGTAGATGCTGCTTTCGCCGTTCCTAGCACTTTGCTTCCATTTTTAACAGTAACTGAAGAGCCAGCCTCTGCCTTTCCAGTTACCACTTTATCGTTATTATCAACCTTTTTAACAACTGGCTTACTTGGTGCAACAACATCTGCAACAGTTACTGTCACACTTGAACTTACATTTCCAGCGCTATCTTTAGCCGTGATTGCTAACTTTGTGCCTGCTTTTTGAACAGCAATACTTGCTGAGAAAGATCCAGTAGATGTAGCTTTGACAGTCGCTAATACTGTATTACCACTTTTAATAGTAATGGTAGATCCGTTTTCTGCCTTTCCAGTTACAACTGTATCATTGTTATCAACTTTATTTACGCTCGGCTTATTTGGCGCAACATTGTCTAGAAATCCAGTAACGATAGCGTATAAATCATTTTCTGTATTATTGTCAATGTACTTATCATAGAAGTTATCTTTGTCTAGAACGCCCACATAGTATGTACCGCCTTTAGCTTGGTACGCTTGGTATTCAATCCCGGCCTCATCAAATTCCGAGCCTAAATATACTAATTTATCATTCTCAACAAAGTCTTTTTGCACAACAGTAAATCCTAAATCAATAGCACTTGAGTTAGCGGCCCCAGCTACTAATAAAATACCATCCTTTGGCACGACTACTTTATGAATATCAAGATCAAACAAAGGAAGTAATTGACCAATTGTTGGTTTTTCATATGAAGTATCATTTGCAGAATCAAAATCATTGTTGTACTCCGTTTCAAATAAATAATCTTCACTACTGGAAATACTACTACTCGCAGCTCCCATTTTATTAAAACTTTTTGCCGAATAAGATGGAGAACCTTTTACCTCTTTTTGAAGTTGATTTAACGAATGAGAATTGATTATACCTTGTTGGAGTGGCTTTTCAACCTGACGTTCAATTAATTTCTTTGAAAATTGATACTCATTTCCTTCTGCCTTTACAGTACCTGGAGTCAGAGGTGAAATTAATAACCCTGCTGCAATCAACGATAAAATACCTTTATTACGCACACAATTCCCTCCTTTTTTTCGTTATAATGAACACATTGTTATACCCTATACTACTACATACGTCCCGTAACGAATATAAGATTCTATACACATTTATCGACAAAGAATAAAAAACAACCCCAGAGTTCGAGGTTGCTTAATAAGCACTTTCAATTTATTGTTGTGATTCATAGAGTTGACCTCCCCTTTTAGCAGAGATCATAAGACTCATGACCGTAAGCATCGAGAAAGCCCGAACAAATAAGCACTATCGACAAAATCCTGGGTGTGACAGGCACCGAGATTTACCTTGTCTTTGAACCGTTCCTGTTGCGAGTTACTCCTGTGTTTAAAGTACTCAGATATCTCACTACAGACTCCTTTGATTTGGATTCATAATCTTCCATATCAGACATATCGTATTGATATCGCCAATTGGCTTCCAACAAAATCATTTTCTTATTCGAGAGGTTTATTCCCAAATTGTTCCCTATAATTTTATTTTCAAGTGAGATTAGGTTAGTAGGTTGTTCCCTTTTATTAATGGTTTCACGGAGCTCATCAGCTAGGTCCCCATTATCATCAATTTCTTCAATGAGCTTAGCTAGCATTAGTCCAACCTGATCTAAAATACCTTGTTTTTTTTGATATTCTTTTAAATCAACAAACTGCACGAGATAAAGAGGTTCTTCATTATAGTAGACAATAGGAACTCCGTATTTTCCTACCTCCGCATGAAAATCACTTGCCTTAGGATGTAACGGCAAAATTTCTTGCTCTGTTTTGGTAAACCCCAAATCATTCAGAAAATCCCAACAGGTTGTAAAGTATAGACGTTCCCAAGTCCTTATCACATCTAATTCTCGTTCAGAAAGCAAACTTATCCAATACTCCATGAATTCTTCTTTCTGTTCACGTGTACTCGTTTCAGGGAATTGAAGATTATATAAAATGACGCTTCTGTCAGAAATGTTAATGTAAAACTCCATGACAAAATCGTTGGCTTTTACCTTATCCCAGTACAAATCTTGATACTCTATTTCCTGAAGATTCTTTCTTCCAATTAATACCGAACAATCTAACTCTTCAGGGTAACACTTGGTAACTGTTTTAATTCCAAATAGCCGACTAACAGTTGAACTCAGCTTGTTACCAAAAGACATGAGTGTGTCATTCATATATCTTACTTGGTCCGAGAAGGTAAGATTGTTATCATGAGTAATCGGTCTTATCCACATTTCACTTGTCTCTAGTAATTCAACTTCCAATTTAAACACCTACTTTTTTTATAGTGATTACACAGTCTTTCGTTATGTGGGGGTCTGACCCTTGGCAGAGGGATACTTCCTTCTCAATAGGAATATTTTTATGTAAAATG
>NZ_JBALSN010000114.1:0-6922 GCF_036966985.1 Neobacillus drentensis
AAGGTAGTATATAAGACTGGAGGAAATAAAGTGAAGTTTCCACATGATTTTTTATTCGGAGCAGCATCTGCTTCGTATCAAATAGAGGGTGCATGGAATGAGGATGGGAAAGGAGTAACCAATTGGGATGTCTTTTCAAAGATACCGGGGAAAACGTNNTCATCGCTACAAAGAAGACATTAAGTTAATGGCAGAGATGGGTCTTGAATCGTACCGGTTTTCAATTTCATGGGCAAGGATATTGCCAACAGGTGACGGGGACGTCAATGAAAAAGGATTAGAATTTTATAATAATGTAATTAACGAATGTTTAAAGTATGGAATTGTTCCATTTGTTACAATGTATCATTGGGATTTACCTTTGACGCTCGAAGAAGACGGAGGATGGACGAATAAACGAACAGCAGAAGCCTTCGTTAAGTATGCTGAAGTGTGTTACCGGGCATTCGGGGACAGAGTTAAACATTGGATTACATTTAATGAAACAGTTATGTTTACGGGATTAGGCTATCTAAAGGGTGCACATCCACCTGGGATCCAAAATGATGAGAAAAAATACTTCCAAGCAACCCATTATGTGTTTTATGCCCATGCAAAAGCGGTTGAAGTTTATAAGGAACTGAATCAGTACGGAGAAATCGGGATTACCCATGTGTTCTTACCAGCCTTCAGTGTGGATAATCAACCGGAGAATGTATTAGCAGCAAGACATGCCAATGAATATGAAACATTTTGGTACTATGACCCTATTTTAAAAGGAGAATATCCGTCTTATGTGGTTGAGCAGTTAGAGGAGAAGGACTGGACACCAATCTGGACGGAAGAAGAGCTAAATACGTTAAAACGAAATGCAAGTAAAAATGATTTTATTGGACTTAACTACTATCAGCCAATCCGAGTGGAAAAAAATCACGAATCTGCATCATCGATGGAACATTCAAGAGAAACATCTACATTAGCACCAGGTAACCCGTCATTTGATTATTTTTATCGTACAGTCAAAATGGTGGATAAAACATATACAAAATGGGGCTGGGAAATCTCACCGCAAGGATTCTTAGATGGGCTGCATATGTTAAAAGGGCGTTATGGTGATATTAAAATGTATGTAACTGAAAACGGCCTGGGTGATGAAGATCCGATAATCGAAGATGAAATTGTTGATGTGCCTCGTATAAAATATATTGAGGAACATTTAAAAGTGGTTAAGCGTGCGATTCAAGAAGGCATTAATCTTAAAGGGTATTATGCTTGGTCTGTGATTGATCTATTGAGTTGGTTAAATGGGTACAAAAAGCAATACGGATTTATCTACGTGGATCATAAGGATCACTTAAACCGAAAGAAAAAGCTTTCTTTTCACTGGTATAAGCATATTATTGAGACTCGGGGAGAAGAGTTGTAGATAAAAGAACCTCTTGATTTTTATCAAGAGGTTCTGTGTATAATAGAGGCAGAAAAGTTTGAACGAATAAAAGGGAGACTTTATGGCTGTTAAATACAAAGAAATAGCTGATTGTTTAGAACAAGAAATTCGTGATGGGAAATTTGATCACACGAAAAAGTTGCCGACAGAGGATGAACTGATAAAAAAATTTGAAGTGAGCCGAAATACGATTCGAAAAGCCATTAATCAGCTGGTCAATCGTGGCCATGTTTACCAGGTCCAGGGCAGTGGCATGTTTTTAAGGGAAAAGTCTGAAACTGATACCATTAATTTAGGGAGCCTTAGAGGCTTAACTGTAGATTTGGCTTCAAAAATCATTGATACGAAAATACTGACTTTACAAGTTGTAGAAGCGGATGAAATCATCGCTAACCAAATGCGGTGTGAAGTCGGCTCAAAGGTTTATTATATTAAGCGGCTGAGAATGGTAGATCATGAGCCTTTCTCTATTGAAATTAGTTACTTTAATAAAGATATTGTACGGTATTTAAATGAAGACATTGCTTCGAGTTCTATTTATAATTACCTGATCGATGACCTTAAATTAACGATTGGTTTTGCTGACAAAGTTATTACCTGTGTGAAAATTGATGAAGCTGATGCAGAATTGCTGCATGTTCATCCGCTAGATCCAGCGTTGATTATTGAAAATACAGTTTGCCTAACCAATGGAACCATCTTTGAAGTATCTAAGTCATTATTCCACTACCAAAAAGCAAAAATCTTAAATCGAATTAATTTTAAATAAAACCGGTTAAGAATACCTATCTTAACCGGTTATTTAATTGGCCCCGAATTGTTTTTTACTTACTTCGTATGTGACATGCGCCCTTCATCATACATTTTCTAAAAGGGATCTTTTTAACGGATTTCACTAGAATAACGCACCTGCTGCAAGAAACTGAGAAAAGGGAAATGAACACACAGGAGGGGCTGAGCATGAAATTCACGATCCAGTATATTCCTATAACCAAAATCAAGCCAGATTTATCGATGAAAATTACAGAGCACCTTAAGAGACTGCAGAGAGTCATGTGGGATTGCATGTTTGTTTTGGTTGTCAAAAAAAATCGCAAGGATGGCAACTACATTATTGTTAGCGGGCAAGATCGATTCGAATCCCTTAAAAAACACACGAAAAATATTTATGCTCCCTGTATCGTCGATAAAAGCAGCAGTTCCACTGGAATGATCTCGTGGTTTCATCGATTCCGAAACAAACAACCCCTGGATGACTTTCCTTTAATGCCTGCCAGTTGGTCGATCGTCCGCTCTTTTTTAAAACAAGAACCTCGTTTTAAGCAATTATCCCGATCCGACCAAATCAAAGTCCTTCTCATCGCAGCAAAATACAAGAAAACCGTAATTTATTCCATGAAAACGACAGTGCATGAAATTCTAAAAAGTAAAAATTAATTCCCAATAAAAAAAAGCCCGATTTTACCTCCATGTTTGAAGTGAAATCGGGCCATTCATTTCATAAGCTTTCTAACTTAAAAAAATGGTGCACTGTCATGGACTTGTTTTGATGACAATTGTGATTGAAGGATGGTACATAATGTTGTAACTCCCTGTTGTAACAAAGGCTCGTTCATATAAGAGTAACTTATACGTAAGTGATGGTTTTCTTGCTCGACTGGATAACATGCCGACCCAGGCAAGAAAGTTAGTTGCTGTTTCTTCGCTTCTAAAAGGACCTGATTACTATCTAGCCAAGAAGGAAGACTGATCCATACATTTAATCCACCATCTGGGATTACCCAAGATACTCCATCGGGCATATGTTGTGAAAGTAACTCAAGGACCAAATCGCGGCGAATTCTTAAAGCCGTTCTCAATTTTTTATAGTGATCGATCATTCGTTTAGAGTTAATAAAAGGTAGAACGGATTTTTGTGTGAGTAAAGGACTGCCCAGGTCAGAATTGGCCTTGGCAGCCAATAGTCGATTAAATACAGTGCCAGAAGCAGCCAAAATACCGATTCGACAACCCGGGGCAAGTGTTTTGCTTAACCCTTTCAAGTAAATCACATGACCGTTATGGTCTAAACTTTTAATGGGTGACGGCGGCTTTTTATCAAAATAAATTTCACCCCATGGGTCGTCTTCGATAATAAGACACTGGATACTTTGTGCGATCTCAAGCATTTGTCTGCGGCGTTTGGATGTCATAACCGCACCAGTAGGATTATGAAAAGTTGGAATGGTATAGATAATTTTGGGTTTATGTTTGTCACATAAATTTTGGAGGATATCTACACGCATACCGTCCTTATCAACAGGGACGGTGAGGATAATAGCGCCTCTCCCTCGAAAAACATCAATTGCTCCCGGGTAAGTGGGGGCCTCCATAACGACCACATCTCCCGGACCAACAAATGTACGAGCGACAAGGTCAATCCCTTGCTGCGAACCACTTGTCACTAAGATGTTCTCGGGAGTGGAAGGAACTCCAACTCTCTTCAAATACTCATCCATTGCCTTTCTAAGGTGAATGTCTCCTTGGATTTCTCCGTATTGAGACAATATTCTAGGGTTATCGGTGAGTATTTGGTGAATCTCACGTTCTAAATAACGATTCGGAAGAAGTCCGGGATCAATCATAGAGGAAGAAAGGTTAATCTTTTCAGGGACTAGATGAAATCGGCCAAATTGCGATCTAGGTAAATAATCTTGAACAGATAACTGCCAATCATACGAAAACAACTCATCATTGCTTTCCTCAGCTGCTTTTCTGTTCATCTTTACAAATGTTCCTTTTCCTTGGATAGAAGTGATAAATCCTTCTTGTTCCAATTGCTGGTACGCCTTTACAGCAGTAACCAAACTTACTCCTAGTTGTTTTGATAGATCGCGGACGGAAGGTAATTGTAAACCATCTTGAAGGAGTCCTGAACGAATGCGATCCACAATAGACTGATAGATTTGTTTAGATAATGAAACTTCAGCATTTCGTTGAATTTCGATTTGCATTATATTTATCCCCTTAGTGTTATACTTCCGTATTGAGTGTTATATAGTGTTCCATATAAACTACTCGTAAATAATTATTTTACATTATAACACTTGGAGGGCGTATTGGATGAAATATTATGTTGTTGATGCCTTTGCAGAAAAAGTATTTGAAGGAAATCCAGCTGGGGTATGTATTATGAATGATTGGATCCCAGACGAGGTTATGCAGAAAATCGCATTAGAGAATAATTTATCTGAAACCGCATTTGCTGTAAAAGAGGAAAAAATATATAGGCTTCGCTGGTTTACTACTGGAGGAGAGATCAACCTTTGTGGTCACGCAACATTAGCAACCGCTTATGTGATTTTGAATTTTGTAGAAAAACAAGTGGAATCCGTTCAATTTGATACGTTGAGTGGAGTGCTTACTGTAAATAAAATAGGGGACTTGTACGAATTGGATTTCCCAGTTGTATCATCAGAAAAGTTAGCTGTGACAGAACAAATGATTGAAGCCTTAGGAGTTATGCCGCTCGAAGCCTATTTAAATCGAGACCTAGTTTTGGTATTAGAATCAGAAGAAGCCGTGAAAAATGCTGATCCTGACTTTTCAAAATTAGAAAAACTACCGGTAGGCCTTGGCGTCTGTATAACCGCTAAAGGAAATGATTGTGATTTTGTTTCTAGAGGATTCTTCCCTAAGCTAAAGGTTAATGAAGATCCTGTGACTGGTTCTTTACACTGCAGCTTGATTCCATTTTGGTCTGAGAGACTAGAAAAAAGGGAAATGGTGGCTAAACAGTTATCCAATAGAGGCGGAACCCTGTATTGTAAACTCGAAGGGCAGCGAGTGAGGATGGCCGGAAAAGCAGTACTTTATTCAATTGCGGATTTACATATTGGGTATTAAGATTGGAACATGCGCAAATGTGAAGAGCGGCATTTGTGCCGCTTTTTCACATTCGATTCCTATGTTGACAGGTGTGTTATTATAAACTTATTCTGAAAATTCACAACAACCGGAGGATAAAAAGACTTGAGACGGATTCATTATAGTTGGTTTATTTTATTGATCACATTCTTTTCTATTATTGTAGCAGGCATTGTTCGGTCCTCTTCAGGAGTGTTGATTGTCCCTTTGGAAAATGCATTCGGATGGGACCGTTCATTAATTTCGATGGCATTTGCGATTAACCTTTTACTCTACGGCATTTCCGGGCCTTTTATGGCAGCGCTGGTGGAGGAAATCGGTTTAAAGAAAATGATGGTCTTAGCCATGACTACACTGCTTATCGGTGTTTTGCTCACTCTTTTTATGGCGGAACCGTGGCAATTAATGATCATTTGGGGAGTAATCATTGGCTTAGGATCGGGGTTGTTCTTAACAATATTAAGCCCCTATGTTGCAAATCATTGGTTTGAAAAAAGAAGGGGGCTTGCAGTTGGCATTTTGACTGCGAGTACAGCGACGGGACAGTTGATTCTATTACCACTTTTAGCCATAATCATTGAAGAGTATTCGTGGAAATGGGCCATTGCTTTTATCCTTATCCTGAGCTTCATTATGTTGGTTATCATCCTACTATTTATGAAGAATTCACCAAAAGAAATAGGACTTCTTCGATATGGATTAGAAGAAGATCCGCCTGCACAGCAAGTCGTCGAAAAGAATAATCCGATCATTATTGCCTTTCGCACATTGATTGAAGCAGTAAAAGTGAAGGAATTTTGGTTACTTGCAGGCAGCTTCTTCATTTGCGGCCTTTCGACAAGTGGATTAATTGGTACTCATTTTATTTCTTATTGTATCGGCTTTGGATTTACGGCCGTTACAGCAGCTTCGATGCTTTCGTTTATGGGGATATTTGATTTAATTGGAACCACTCTTTCAGGTTGGTTATCAGACAGGTTCGATAACCGTTGGCTGCTGTTTTGGTATTACGGTCTAAGAGGTGCCTCACTCGTTTTACTGCCTTTTGCACTATCTGAAGGTTCTATTACTCTACTTGTTATTTTTTCCGTTTTTTATGGATTAGATTGGATCGCAACCGTACCGCCTACGATTAACATTTCACGGCAAATTTTTGGAATTGAAAAAAGTGTCGTGGTCTATGGCTGGATCTTTGCGGCCCACCAATTAGGTTCTGCTGTAGCCGCTGGTGGAGCCGGGGTTATCTATAATATCTTCACATCCTATACATGGGCCTTTGTGCTGGCAGGAATGTTTTGTTTGTTAGCCAGTCTATTTGTGATTGTGATAAAAAAACAAAATGTAAATGTTGAAGTGAAACAAATCTATAAAGCATAGATTATAAAAGGCCGTATCGTATAAACGGGTTTTGTTCCCAACCAATAAAGATCGGACTCTCATGATCCTTGATGCGGGAAACAGCATCTTTTTGAGAAAGCATTATCCTTAATTAAGTAACCAGCAAAAGTGAAATAGGCGGAGATTTTTCCCTTAAGTGCACAATGGAACACGTTTCGTGGTAAATAAGGGGAGGTTTTCCGCTTATGCAAA
>NZ_JBALSN010000114.1:7035-7218 GCF_036966985.1 Neobacillus drentensis
GGGTGCTTAACCTGATCCATAGACCGATAAGAGCGGACCATCATGATCCCATATGCTGTTCATGAGGCCAGTTCGTATCAGGTCCTGTTTCCGAGAATAATTGAATCGGTAAAGTTATAAAGCATTTCTTTGCAAAAAAAGGAATGTTTTTTTATTTTAAAAAATTAAGGATATACATATAAC
>NZ_JBALSN010000115.1:0-8456 GCF_036966985.1 Neobacillus drentensis
GGTTCAAAGTCAACCGCTTTCCCTTTCTCCCCCGCTTTTTGTTTTAACAACGCTAAGGTAGGCTTTAGTGTAGTTTCCAACGTAGCTGCTACCCCGATTTTTTCAGCTGCGTTGATCGCGAATTCTGCCATTGAATCATCTATCCGAACAATCGGTGTAGAAACTTTTGGTTGTGTAAAAGCAACAAGTTCTCCAATCGAAGAGCATGCGTTTAAAATACAGTCCGCCCCAAGCTGCTCCGCAACCTTTGCATAACTTTCCCAGCGATGGGCTATTTCCTGTATATTTCCGCCATTTTTGCTTAACTGCGGCAGGATGGAGTCATCAACCAGATTAATAATCTCGCAATCTCCAATCTTCTTTACGGCTAACTCCTTTAAAGGCTCAATCGTAACAGGAGTCGTGTGAATAATCGCAAGTTTTTTTTTCATACCAAGTTTCCTCCATTTAAATAGTAGTAACAAAATTAACCATCATGGGAAGCCAAGATGGAAAATTTGAGTTTTCAGATTATGACAACTGTAATGAGTGGTTAAAAGGTAAGGCTTCCTGGGTGGCATATAACACGAGGCCTACACACCAAGAATGTGATAATGTCAGCATCATTCCTTTTGGCTGAAAACAATTTGTATTATAAAAACGCTCAGTAACCATCCCTTTGTAAGCATTAAAATCGCCATCTTTTCTTGCAATAAACTGCAGGAAACAAGCAATATGATCTCGTGTCCGGTCTAAGTAATAGGAATCATCTGTGTACTTCCATAAACGAAGCATCTCAGGAACACAGAATAACCCATAATTATGTAAATGCTGGTTAGAAGGTGATGCCTGATCCGCACCACGTGAACGAAAATCATATTGATGCAGAAATGTGTGTTCTGGAAAGGCAAGATTGTATGTCCAACGGAAGGTCATTAACCAATCAGCCGCATGTTTGGCAAGCTTTAACCATTTTTCGTTTTTGTCATTTTCATAGAGTAATACATAGGCAACCACAGCATTATAAGCATCTTCAGAAGTTGGTGTTAAATGAACATCCTCTGGTGCCCCGTAAATGTATTCGTCCAGCACGAAATGTTCATAATAATGCCCCGCCTTTTCTGCCGCAAGCCGATACTCTTCTTTTTCAAAAAAGTTACTTCCTTCAAGGAGTGAAGCAATCCATAAAATTCCTCCTGCTCCATCCCATTCTTCAACCTCACCTGTTTCAAAGTGGTAATAGGATCCGAAATTACCATCGGAACGCTGATGCTTCACGGCGAAATCTAGGTTGGATTGGACTGCTTTTTCCCAATCTGGATGACTTACCCCTGCTTCCTTTTCAAAGGCTAGGGCACGCACCAAAAACAAAGTTGCTTCAGAGATTGTTCTGGCCTGCAGCCAGGTATTCTTTGGGTTCCAACCAGTTCCCCATCCCTTACCGAGGACCCATGACGCCCAGAATGTTCCACTTGGAGCAAGCGCGGAAGCAATATTGTTCATTACATCAATGGCGGCATCTACATATGGTTGATGACCATTTTTCCTGCCATAGGTAAGCAGGGCGTAAGAATATGGTGCACCGCTGACCCAGCCCACATGCATATGGGGACGGTCACCCATACCTTTTACATTATTATTAAACTCACGGTCAAACGCAGCCGTTTCAGCTAAAATGCTGTGTTCGGGCATATAGTGCCAACGATATAAACCATGGGCTGTTAATTCTGATGCCTCTTCAAGCCCCATCCAGGGATTTAAGGAGAACTCTTGTTGATGCTGCCTGTACATTTCACGGACAAATGGATCATATGAATGTAAATCTGGTGAAGCTGTATAAATTTTAAATTGTAAATGAACCGTTTCCCCTGGCTTAAATGTGTACAGGGTTATATCCTTTGGCTCTGGAATCGGTTCACCAACAAACGTAACGGGTTCTTCTTTATAAGGAAAATTAACCCAGATAGATGTGGTAGAATCATTTCCTTTGAACCCCAGACTAGTTAGCCCCAGTTCACTCATTTCTTCTACACAAAGTGCACCGCACATTTCATCATTCCAGGCAAAAACAGCTGGAAGAGCGGAACGGTCCGAACGGAAGGACCAATGATCTGATACCATCTCCTCATGATTGCCATCCCTGTAATCATATCGTGGATATTTTCGAGTATTATGCTCAAAACGATTTTCTTTATAAAAAGCACCAGGAATCATCCAAGTCGGCTTTCCGCTGCCTGCTAAATCGCCAGTAACCTGTAAACCGTAACTATCGCACGTATCTTTTTTATAGGTAACCTTTAGATTAACTTGGATAAAGCCACATCCAGATTGAACATTCTTCCATTCCGATTCAACAGAAAAGTACTCTCCATGACCCGAAATGTGGTAACCTCCAACAATTTCTTCGACTTGGTCGATTTTAATTTTTTCAATGGTGTTTTCTTCATTATATATATCAAGAAGGTAGTCAAATTGAAGGAATGCATTTCCACTCTTTCGTTCCGAGGAATAGACCTGTATTCCCGTTTGTTTCTTCTCGTTCTCAAGTATGTTAATAAATGTACCCACTGCAATCACACCTTTAGTTTGTAAAGTTCAATCAAGTTTTCTCTAAAAATTCTTCTAGCAAACTCGACTGCTTCTTTTTCTGTTAATAGTTGATCTTGCACTTTTTCTACTAAAACATCACCCACGATTTTACGTGCAAGCTTTTGATGTGCATACGTTCCTTCAACAAAGTTGTAATCCCCGCCAAAACCGAAAATCTTATTTTGCGGAACCATCTCAATCATTTGGTGCAAAATTTGCTTGGCTATCGTTGGAGAAATGGCATATACCCAAGTAAAATCTGCATAAACATTTGTGTAATTTTTTACAATACTCAGGTATTCCTGGTGGTACGGGATTCCGCAATGCAATAGAACAAAATTTGCCTCCGGATAGGCTGCTAAGAGCGGAATTAAATCCGTTACCTTCGAGTTAGTAATAATATTGCCATTGCCCGAAACACTGGTTTCATGGTGCCCTGTATGAATTTGAATTGGTAATTCATAGTTGATGGAGCATTGAATAATGTGGTGTATTAAGTAATCTTGTAAAACAACCGACTCTCTTTGCGACATGGGTTCATTTATAATAGAAGAAAGCAGGGTGTTAAAGCATAGTTCCGCCTCATGAAAGGTTGGCTTAAGTGTTTTTAGCGTCCTCCAATAGGCATGGCCTAACTTAACAGCAACCATTCCTTCTTTCACATATTTATTTAATAAGGCATCCACAGCATGAAGATAATCCTGGAATGTTTGAACATGCTTTCCAGTCTGTCTCTCAATCACCTGTACATCCTTAATTGTTCGGAGTTTAAAGGCAAAGTCTAAAAACATGACAGGTCGGAAAAGGGAAAAATCAACATTGGTTGTAAAAGGCAATGTAATGGCTAAATCAATTCCCGATTGTTCATTCAATACTTTCCTATACCAGGTATCATCATCTGTAGCTGCTAATACTTTTTCATTTAATGCTAATATCCCATTAACAGACCAGTCATCCATACCAAATAAATCGTGGACTGCTGTTTTTAATAACCGAGCATAAGTTGTATTTTTGGTTTTTTGATAAAATAGCAAAAATTGCTCCGCTTTCTCTTCAACAGTTAATGGTGAATTTACGCTTAACAATCCTCGTTGCATTCCTGCAATGATTAAATCTGATTCTAAATAATGAAGCAGACCAAAGAAATCCACTTTATTTTTCTTTCGAATCTCCATCGGGTCAATGTGTTCATGGCCATCGATGATGCGAATTTTATTTATTTCCTCATGTATACTACTCACAGGTGCTGCTCCTTCCAAAAGTAAAGGATGACTCAAAAGAATACGCCCCCCTCCCATAGAACCGCTCCATTTCGTTTTTTCAAACAACATAGAGCCGCAGGGGGCTGCCATTTCATTTTTAAGTCATCCTCTTCTTAACAACAAACTATTAATCTACCTTAAGTTCTGGGAATGTGTTCTTAACTTCTTTCTTGAATTTCTTAATGACACTGTCAATATCTTCATTATTTTTTATTCCTTGACCTGCTACTTTTCTCCATTTGCTTAACACTTCTTCTCCATATTTATCGGACTTATAGCCAGGAATATCTTTAACCGTATCGTAATATGGTTTTAATACATTTTGATCGCCAAACATTGGAGATTTATAAGTATCTAAGTTGTCTTTATATACTGATAATAATCCAGGCATATTTCCTGTAACTTCAAGGTTATGCTGCTGCCATTCTTTGCTGGCAATAAACTCAATGAATTTATAAGCTAAGTCTTTGTTCGGCGATTTTTCATAAATGGATCGGTATGTTCCACCCATGTAAAACCCTTTTGGAGTTCTTGCTACACCATACTTATCTACTGCCTTATCATTTTTGTTATCTACCATGAAGCTTGCCCAAGCTGGCATTGCAGTTAACACAACACTTCCGTCATTAATGGCATTACCCCAGCCGGCAGAGAAGAATTCTAATTTTGCATCCACATCATTATTAAAGATTTCTTTTTGTAATTCATAATTTTTCTTCCAAGCGGTGTTGATTGTTAATTTTCCATCTTTAACCCATGGCTTAGTATTATAAGCTTCGATGTTATAGATATCACCAAAATGGGAAATTAAGTGAACTTTTCCGTTACTGTCTTGATTTACTTTCTTACCTAACTCAATAATTTTGTCATAGGAATCGACCATTTCACTGATTTTTTCTGGATCATCTGTTCCTAGGTATTTCTTTGCATTTTCTTTGATATACCAGAAAGCACCTGGTGAAGAGTGATCAGATATCGCTTTTACATCGCCCTTAGCATCTCTTCCTAATGCTTGTACATATGGTACATAGTCTTTTACAAGGTCTTCCGCACCCATATCTGAAAGATTTGTGGCAAACTTAGAATTGATAAACTTGTCAATATAGCCTCTTTCTAAGTCAAAAATATCTGGGACATCTCTGCCTGATTGAAGGACATTTAATAGCTTCGTTTGGTATTGATCCCCAGGGAAGATTTTCACTTCAACTTCTGCATCCGGATATTTCTTTTCAAATTCTTTGGCCATATCTTCGACTTGACCAAAGAAGGTCCAAATAGTTAATTTACCTTCAACTTTATTATTATCTTTATTAGTACTGCCTGAAGCAGTCTCCTCACTTTTTGAACAGCCAGCAAATAATGATAGAACAAGAACAGAAGCAAATAAGATAGAAAGCCACTTTTTCATATAGATTTACAGCTCCTTTTTTTGATATAATGAAGGTCTAATGTTTTTCTTATCGTCTTCTTTAGGTGGCTAAGACCGTCAATTCTTTTACACCTATGAAAGATTGATAAGGTAAGCATTTCTTCAGTGGAGGAGTTCCAGCCTTCACTGAAGAATGTACTTGCCATGATGACTTTTTCTGACAACACCTCCAACAAGGTTAATAATCATTATCCTTTTAGTGCCCCCGCAGTAACTCCGCTAATAATCTTCTTAGAAACGATAGAGAAGAAGATTAAGATTGGTATAACTGAAATGACAATCCCTACATACATGGCTCCGAAGTCTGTTGAAAATTGAGATTTAACACTGGCTATCATGACTGGTAATGTTTGCAAGTCATTATCAAAAAGAATAATCATTGGTGTTAAGAAATCATTCCACTTTCCAATAAAAGAAAAGATTCCAAGTGTTGCTACAGCCGGCATTAACAATGGAAGCACTAACCGGTGGAATATTTTTATTTCACCACACCCATCAATTCTGCCCGATTCGAGAATTTCTGTTGGAATGCTTGAATCACACATCTGTTTCATAAAGAAGATTCCAAATGCATTTGAAATGGATGGAAGAATAAGCGGCCAATAGGTATTTAACATATGGAATGAGTCCATAAGTTTAAAAAAGCCGATGATTCCTAATTGCCCCGGAATCATCATCGTCCCTAGGACTGCAAGGAACAGAATGTTTTTCCCTTTATAGTCAAATTTTGAAAATCCATAACCAGCTAGTGCCGAGAAGTATAGATTCAGTGCTGTTGAAGTAATCGTTATAAACAGCGTATTAGCAAAGCCTCTCCAAATCGGCACCGTATCAATCAAACGATTATAGTTTTCTATAAACTCAGAACCTGGAAGAAGAAGCAGTTTCCTTGCAATATCTGAATTCGCGTGGGTCGAAGTGACCATCATACTATAGAAGGGAACCAGACACGTGAATGCGACTAGTAGCAATAAGAAATATACTGCGAATTTACCTGCATATTTACTAATGCTTCTCTCTTTTCTCGTTTTCACTTCATTAATTGAAACGTTATCAGCAATACCGTTGTTAGCTATCATTAAGGGTCTCCTTTCCAATTCCTCGCCGAAGCGCTCCTGCATTTCTTCCTCTTTCCTTATCTTACTGTTCCACTTTGTTCATTTTTGAAAACTTAATCGAAATCAATGAGAAGATTAAGATGATAATAAAGATTGCGTATGCGATTGCTGCTCCATAACTATAATCGAAGTTTTTGAACGCTGTTTGATATAAGTACATAACCATTGTCAGCGTGGAGTTTTCCGGACCATTGCCTAGCATTAATGGCGCGTCAAACAATTGCAAACCACCGATAATTGAAGTTATAAAGGTAAATAACAGGACCGGTTTTAATAATGGTAAGGTAATCTTTGTAGCGATTGTAAATTTTGATGCTCCATCTACTTCAGCAGCTTCATATAATTCCTCTGGTATGGATTGAAGGCCTGCGATAAAAACTAACATGTTGAAACCAAAATACTGCCACATAATAACCCCTGCTACAATAATTCTTGAAAGCCAAGGGCTATTAAACCAGTTTACCGGGCCATCAATTAGTCCAATGCTCATTAAAAGTTTGTTTACACTTCCTGTTTGCCAATCAAACATTAAACTAAACAACACTCCAAGCGTTACAGGTGTGATGATATTTGGAAAGTAGTAAATCGCTCGAAAGAAATGCTTTCCCTTAATAAATTTTTCATTAAGGATCATTGCTAAGGCTAAGGCTAGAATCAATTGTGGAATAATTGATAAAACCCAGATTATTAACGTATTCCCAATCGCCTTATAAAAGAATGTATCATGGATTAAGCGTGAATAATTTGCCAATCCGACGAATACAGGATCGGAGAAACCATCCCACTTCGTAAAACTTAAATAAAGAGAGTAAATAATTGGTGCTAAGCCAAAAACAAAAAATGAAACGAAAAACGGAACTACAAAATAAAAACCATATTTGGATTTGTTCATAGAAGATTTCTTCATTTTTTCACAGCCTTTTAAACGTTTTTGTTCCTCCAATGTTCCTTCCATATGTACCAATCTATCAATCTAGTTTTATACTAAATTAATGGATTGCCTTACCCGTAACACTTATTTCATAACCGGATCTGATATTTTTCTACATGAATCCCGGATAATTAGTTCTGGCTTTAACAAATGACGTTCTGAAATGTATTCCTCAGAATTTTCCATGCGCTTAAATAATTCATACGCTGCTTTTTTCCCCATTTCTAAGAATGGCTGTTTTACAGTTGTTAAGGGCGGGTAAGTCCAGCTTGCTAGTGTGATATCATCAAATCCCGTAATGGAGAGGTCGGTCGGAACATTATAGCCTCGTTCCTGTACTGCCCTTAATGCCCCAATTGCCGTTTCATCATTTGAAGCTAAAACAGCCGTGAAATCGCCAATCGTTAATAGATGATTCATAGCATTATATCCGTCCTCATTTGACCAATTTGTTGGCACCACCCACTCTGGATTAACAGCTAATCCTAATTGTTCCATCGTTTCGAGGTATCCGGCTAAGCGGCATTGGGTTGCAGCAGCGTCTGCTGGACCTGAAATATAAGCTATTTTTTGATGGCCAATTCGATTGAGATAACGAACAAGCTCTGATATCCCAAAATAATTATCCACATCGACAGAAACCAAATCCTTAACTCCGGCTGTATCACCAAAAACAACAACAGGAATCCCTGCATTTGCTATTTCCAAAAGATCTTTAATATCTCTTTTCACGAAACTAATTAAGATGATCCCATCTACATGACCCTCAAAAACTAAGTTTTGAAAATAAGACTCTGTGTATTTATTGGAAGTCATACTGTAAAACACACAATTAAAGCCATTTTCCTTTGCAACTTCTTCAATCCCCTTAAAAATGGACGAATAAAACATATTGGCAATACTGTCAACCACAATTCCTATTGTTTGTGTCTTACTGACAACCAATCTTCTGGCATTTTCATTGCGGTGGTAATTTAATTCTTTAATGGCTTTTTTTAAAGCTTCTTCTGTTTCTTTTTTTGGGGCTGTTTTAGCAATCAAGCGCCAGGAGAAAATGTCAGTAATACAAGTTCTTACGGACAAAACTTGTCGAGCGCTTTGATTTTCGTGAAGGTATGAGAATTGATACGCGGAGAATTTCCGGTTAA
>NZ_JBALSN010000115.1:8541-27775 GCF_036966985.1 Neobacillus drentensis
AAAATGGGAACGTTCCCATTTTGGGATAAGAAATTTTCTACTTAATTGAATTTTAATGCCTAGTCCTATCATTGTCAAACAATTCTTTTATATTATGATAGAAAGCAAGTTAATTTCCAAAACTCACTTTTTTTTGGCTGCCTGCGTTTTAGTAATCGTCAAGTAAACATACCACATCCAAATATAACTAATAATACTCCCGCTAAAGATGAGAAAAAGTGAAGGTACTTTCAATAGCAAGAAATAGATCACACAAGAGATAATAAAAATACCCGCTGTCCTTAGTGGAGAGGCCACACTATATAAAAAGCTATATTTTACGTAGTCAAAGAAACGATAGTGAAAATGAACAAAAATAGGGAAAAAATAAATAGCAGTAGTAATAAAGAAATATGTGATAAAGATCGTTACAATTTTCAATAGTGAGCTTCCGACCGAGTCTCCCATGGTAAAGAAGTGGTAGTCAACATATAATAACCAACCCATCGCAACGAAAATTAAACCAAGTCCATTTACCTTTACAAATTCGGTTTTATACGTCTGCCAAAATGTTTTAAAAACAGGTGCATCCTCTGCTCCCATTACCCATTTTCTAGCCACAGAAAACATGGCTGCCGTGGAGGGAAAGATACCAAAAATCCCCAATCCAACAATTGTGAAGACAATCCACAACAATTGTAGATAGGCAAATTGCATCACGAGTTCCGTAATCCGATAGATAAAACCTTTTATGCCCTTAGTATTCATTCATAATCATCCTTTAAAATGTAGGAAAGTTTAATAGGATACCCATTGGTGTTCACTATTAAAAATATTTACCTTCTGATTTCTAACAGCATTCTCCGCAAACAGATACATGGCTGCTGACCATGATTGACCTGCATATCCCATCGGTCTTCCTGATTGGCCATGGAACCATTCGTTAAATTCCCACTCATTTTTCTTACCAGCTTTATTCATGCTTGCTAATTTCTCTAATTGATAGGTTGCCTCATCAAACCTTTTGGCCTGAATTAACGCAGTAACATAGAATCCCCCAATAAATGGCCATGCACCGCCATTATGGTAGTGATGCGGCAAATTAAGATTCCGAACGCGATAATAATCCCGCCAATCCTTTTCCCCCTCGCGAATGGCAGGATACAGGGCCTGAACCGGATAAGGTTCATTGATGCCACAGCCATGAATATAATCCAATATTTTATTGGCTTGTTCTTCATCCGCAATTCCAAAGACGATTGCCAGCAGGTTGGCAAGTGTATCAAATCGGTCCGCATAATCGCGGAACCCCATATACGGTAAATAAAATGGTCTTTCTACTAATTCCGTTTCGACCCGCTTAATCGGATAAATCCATTCTTTTCGCTCTTTTTTAACCCAGTCCATCTTTTCCTGATTATCCGGAGTAATCCATAGGAGAATATTAATTTTTTTCTTAACATCTGCGGCATTTTCATAATAATAGCTTGAAGGGATGTTTAACGCATCTGCCATATGTCCCATACACTTCCAGGCCGCTGCATATAGCACATTATCGAAAAGAACATTATAACGATTGGCAAACAAATCAGCCCAGTCCATTGCCTCATGTACTTCTAATAAGCCACACTCATTCGAATCTTGATATCGCAGCCAAAGCAGTGCTTTTTCTAAATTCCCCCACCATTTTCGTAAAAATTCTTGATCGTTCGTTTCCTGGTAATACGCATAATGACCAATAATATACCAAATATTCCCGTCCACACAACCCGCATGGATGGAATCTTCCACAGCTTGTCCAATTTCACCTTCATCTTCAAGTTTTCCACCATGTGCAATTAACGCGGGATCTAAAACATTCGGAAAACCAACATTATGAGGAATCTTCCCCAGTTCACTTTGAAACTGTCCTAATGTCTCCAATGACCGGCGATGAATCGTTGGCCCCGCTTCACTGCTGCACGCTAAAAGACCAAGTCCACAGATCATACTATCTCTTGCCCAAACTTGTTGGTAAGCGGTACTTGATCCAAGTAAACCAAGCTCTCCACCATTTTGCAATAGAATTTTTTCTGCCTTCTCTCTACCCATTTCAACTATTCTAGCATCCATCAAACTGCTTCCCCCAGTCAATTTATTATAGATGGATAAATCCATGTTCTCATTACTAAATGATTTTTTCAAATAGTAAATATTCCATTTCCTGTGTCGCTGCAATCATGTAAACGGTGAATTATATCGTTGGCCTTCATACGGTAACCAGTGCCTGATTGAGATTTTCAATTAGATTGGTTTCATAAATGGCCTTTTCAGGATTTCTTGGAATGCATAATGTTTTGATTTCCATAGGTCCAAAATGCAGCTCCATAGATCTTCCCCAATTTTTCAATTCGACTTTTGCGACCGTTTCTGCGTTATTCGTTTCAACTAAACGAATAATCAGGTCATCATGATTCTCCGCTTTCTTTAAAGCAGAAAGTATAATATTTGGTTGATCTATCGAAATAAATGAATCTTCTTGCGGCAGTGACCCCTTATGGTACGTTTCAACAATCAGTTGTGGTTTTTGATTTAATTCTAGTGCATGCTTTACCGTTTCAGCCTCTTCCCAGCTGTTTTCATGTGGTAACAATTGATAAGTAAACGTTTGAATCCCTTGATCAATAATCGGGTAATCCTCGTCCATATCAGGGATAAACGGTGCATGGTGTGCATAGATTGTGCTTCTTAGAACAGTCAAGTTAATGGTATTCCCTTTCACATCAACGCCATATTTTCCATCATTAAGAATACTTAGGCCGTAAATCTCTTCCCTTTGTTTACTAATTGTCCCTGTTACATCAATCCAGTTTTGCATCGGTTTTTCGTTCCCATCCGACTCACGCGTAGTATGCCCAAATGGAATCTCATAGGTGGTATTCCGCTGATTAAAGCTTACAGGAAACTTGATTTTTAAAGTTTGATAGCTTTCTTGCCAGTTTACTTTCACCTTGACTTCTATCTTATTGGATTGTTTATACATAATAAAATCTTGAACAATTGTTGAAGATTGAAACTTTGATGTTACCCGGATAACCCCTCTTACTGGTCCTTCTTCTAACTTCTTAATTCGAACTGGCTTAAATACGCCCGTCATCTCATCAAAGCGCAACGTCCCATGTCCCCATGTATCGAAAATGTCATTCATGACAACGGGAATAGCTGCGTCGTTCTTAAAAACTTCAATTTGTTTAACTTTGTCAAATAAACTGCGAATCCCACCAGATTCTTGATCAATAACCAGCCTGAAGCGATCGTTTTCCATTTCATTTTCGCTGACTTTTACAATTTCAAACTCTTTAGCTGGCTTAAGTGCACGAAGTTTATATGTGCTATATCCTAATGGAGGCAGTTCTGCCAAGAATACAACTCTTTTTCGATTAGGAATTTTTGCAATTGGGTCTACAATTTGGTACGGTACTTCATTACCCTTTGCATCTTCGATAATGAACTCTTCTGGCAGCAGGTAATTAACAAATAAACCATCTTCAATTTCAACATTCACCTTCACTGGCCAAGAATGCGGATTAAAGATAACCATTGGCTTCATGCCTTTTTCTTCTTCAATATTAATATTCCAACTTAAGGATTGTAGAGCGTAATTCATATTTCTAGAGGAGATACTGATAGCTTCCCCATATAAATCTCTTGCATCATCATATGCAGATTCAATGCTTGTCCCCGCTAAGATATCATGAAACTGATTAAATAAAATTCCTTTCCAAGCTTGGTTCATGTCTGAAGGGTAGGCTTGTCCGGTTGCCCAGTTCGCAATCGAAGAAAACTTTTCAGCCATTAATGTGAGATTCTCGGAATAACGGTTTAGCTTCTTCACTTCTGAATGAACTGAATAACAACCAACAGCATGATGGAGCAGATCATCATGGACAACAGGGAGTGTGTCCTTCAGGCTTTCCACATGTTCGAAAAAGTCATTAGGTGAACTAAAGATAAGATTTGTATCATCCATCGTTTCATTTAATTTTTCAATAATCTCTATGTTTTCTTTGGTTGGTCCCCCCCCATGATTGCCGACACCATAAAAGCACATTAAATGGTTAAACGAATGTTTAAGTTCGTTCTTACAGTGCATAATATGGTTTTCGAGATGGTCAAAGGTACAATACTCAAAAGGAATTCGAAATGCTTTTACACGTGAACCGTCCTTAGATTCCCACAAAAACAAACGGCTTGGAAGTCCTTTTTCCTCAGGGCCTGGTCTCATAAAAACGTAGGAATCCATCCCGGATTTCTTTAAAATTTGCGGAAGCATTCCATTATGCCCAAAGCTGTCAACATTGTAGCCAACCGTTGCAGTTACTCCGAATTTTTCTTTAAAATAATTTTGACCAATCAGGCCTTGGCGGACAAACGATTCACCACTGGGAATATTACAATCTGGTTGAATCCACCAGCCTCCACAGATGATCCATCTTCCTTCTTGAATCCTTTGCTTTATTTCCTCAAACATCTGCGAATCATTTTTTTCTACCCATTCATAATAAGCAGCAGAGCTAGATGTGAAAATAAAATTCTCATATTCTTTCAAACGATCAAGTGCCGAACGAAATGTCGCCTTTACTTCTTGAAATCCTTCCTGCCAACGCCAAAGCCAAACCGGGTCAAGGTGTGCATTTCCAATCATAAACATATTCTTCATGTAGAATTTCCTCCTGATTGATTGATATTCTTGGTTGGATTACTTATACTCTTCAGTTTTAACCGCCTCTTGTAATCGTAAAAACACCGCTTTCATTTATATTATTTACGATTGGACCTATTATAGCATCTTAACCTTAGTTTGTGTATCCGATAAACTAAGTATTGTGAATTACAGTACCTTAAAAAAGGATGAGCAAAAGCCCATCCTTTCTTCTTAGTTATTAAGAATATCCTCAATCCTTGCTAATTCTTGCTCAGAAAAATCAAGGTTATTTAATGCATCAACGTTTTCCTCAATTTGGCTCACTCTACTCGCACCAATTAGGACAGAAGTAACCCTTCCACTGCGTAAAACCCAAGCAAGCGCCATTTGAGACAGACTTTGACCACGCTCTGTTGCAATTTCATTTAATTTTTGAACACGCCCCAATATTTCAGCAGTTACATGTTCCTCACGCAAGAACCCTGTTGAGCTTGCTGCACGAGAATCTGCTGGAATTCCTGTGAGGTATTTATTTGTTAATAAACCTTGAGCTAAGGGGCTAAAGGCGATTGAACCGACCCCGTTTTCCTGAAGCACATCCTGTAAGCCGTCCTCTATCCAGCGATTAAACATCGAATACTTTGGTTGATGGATTAACAAAGGTGTTCCTAACTGATTCAATATTTTTATGGCGTCAGCAGTTTGTTCCGCACTGTAGTTAGAAATTCCAACATATAACGCTTTACCCTGACGAACAATGGAATCTAATGCCGTCATCGTTTCCTCTAAGGGTGTATTTGGATCAGGACGGTGGGAGTAAAAAATATCCACATAGTCAAGCCCCAGTCGTTTCAAACTTTGGTCGAGACTTGATACCAAGTATTTTCTTGAGCCCCAATCCCCGTATGGTCCAGGCCACATATAATAGCCTGCTTTTGTAGAAATGATCATTTCATCACGGTAAGGAGCAAAGTCTGTTTTTAAGATTCGACCAAACATTTCTTCAGCTGAACCTGGCGGCGGACCATAATTGTTGGCCAAATCAAAGTGGGTAATCCCTAAATCAAACGCTCTTTTGAGCATGGCCCGTCCATTATCATAGGGATCTACTCCGCCAAAGTTATGCCAAAGTCCCAGCGAAACGGCCGGCAGCATTAATCCTGAACGGCCGCTGCGATTATATTTCATAAATTCATAACGATTTTCGGCTGCTTGGTAGATCATGTAGTTTTCCTCATCCCTATATTTTTTTGATATGCTAACTATACCATATTAATAAAATTCCATTCACCATAGGTGCAATATTTGAGTAATAAATTGAAACTTTGATAAAATAAACAGACTACATTATATGAGGAGTAAAAAAATGACAAACAATCAAAAATATTTTGGTTTTATTGGAACGTATACGAAGGGTGGGAGCGAAGGAATCTATTCCTTTAAACTAGATACAAACGAGAAAAGAATCACCGATATTACAGTTGCTGCTAAGTTAGAAAATCCTACATACCTAACCATTAGTAATGACAATCGCTACCTCTACTCTGTTGCCAAAGAAGGTGACAATGGTGGCGTCGCTGCTTTTTCTATTAGTGAAAATGGCACATTAACTGAACTTAATCGTCAGATGCTTCCAGGGTCTTCCCCTTGTCACGTGAGTGTTGACAGTAAAAATCGCTTTGCATTCAGTGCCAATTATCATAAAGGATCTGTAGAATCTTATCTAATTAACCAGGAAAATGGAACGATTCAACCAGCAGCATCCATCATTAAACATGAAGGTTCAGGACCAGACCCAAGACAAGAGAAACCTCATACCCATTATGCCGGCATCACCCCTGATGAGAATTATTTAGCGGTTGTTGAATTGGGTATAGATGCTTTAATCACTTATGCAGTTAACAGTGATGGCACTCTTTCAAAAACGAATCTTCTTCCATTAAAAGCTGGAAGCGGACCAAGACATTTGGTTTTCCATCCAAATCAACAATTTGCTTATATCATGACGGAGTTTAGTTCCGAGGTGATTGTGTTAACCTATCACCCGGAGAATGGTCATTTCACAGAGAAACAATATATTTCTACGCTGCCTGACGATTTCAACGAGAATAATCAAGGCAGCGCCATTCATATTTCATCGGATGGACAGTTTGTATACGCTGGTAATCGTGGCCATAACAGTATTGCGGTTTTCCGTGTGGATCAAGAAACGGGAGAGCTTAGCTTTGTTGATCGTACATCAACTGAAGGTGATTGGCCGAGGGATTTTATGTTAGACCCATCGGAGAAATTCATTGTGGCATCGAACCAAGAGTCCAGTAACCTCGTTTTGTTTTCACGTGATGAAAACACTGGAAAACTTACATTAATACAGCCCGATATAGAGGTTCCGTATCCAGTTTGTATTAAATTCTTACATGTATAATATCAAGGCAGGATAAGTGACGAACTTATCCTGTTTTTTAATAAATTCTTGTAATACGAGTCAATACTAAGTGGGATGCTTTTTTTGTAAAGGATGTGTCTCCGTTGTTAGATTTTTTTCATAGTCAGGAAACACTTAGTTCCTTCGAGTGGATGGTCAGGGCTGTTATTGCCTTTTTCTTTTTGCTGATTGTTGCAAAAATCATGGGTCAACGCGCCATTTCACAGTTACGGTTATTGGATTTTGTTATTGCCTTAGTCTTAGGAAATATCATTGCTCACCCATTGTCCGATGAACGCCTTGGGATGAAAGGTTCCATGATTACCACAGTTGTCTTGGTGATTTTGTATACTGGAGGATTAATACTTACCCTAAAATCAAACCGTATTGAAAAGTTTCTCGACCCGGCACCTTTCACACTTATTAAAAATGGGGAAATCAATTATAAGGGCCTAAAGAAAGCGAGAATTTCTATTGATCATTTATTAGCAGAGTTACGAAAAGAAAAAGTAGAAGATGTAAAAAAAGTAGCGTTGGCCTTGTGGGAATCTGATGGAAAAATCTCTATTTTTTTAGATCCAAAATATACTGCACTGACACCGGCAAATTACCAAATGACCGTTGAGCCATTTGATCTTCCAAAAACAGTCATAAGGGAAGGCAAGCTAGATTACTCTGCCCTAAAAGAGTTAAATGTAATGGAAGACTGGCTTGTTCACACACTTAGGAGCCTTCATCAGGTTGAAGTAAGAAATATATTGCTTGCCACCATCGATAGCCAGAAAAAAATACAGGTTTTCTTATTTAATATGAAATAGATTAACAAAACTATTGACTCCACGTATTAACTTGTAGTAAATTTTATAAATAATCTAAATATTAATTTTCTTATCAAGAGAGGTTGAGGGAATGGCCCGAAGACACCTCAGCAACCATCAATGGCTATTTCATTGAAAAGGTGCTAAGTCCTGCAAATTAGCTGCTAATTTGCAAGATAAGAAGAATGACTTTTTGGTCGTACTTACAAAAGCCTTCTTCTTACAAAGATGGCTTTTTTTATTTTATTATTTTTTATACTACACAAGGAGTGGTACTCATGTACAAAATTGATACGAAACTTGCCCAAATAGGAAACCGAAGTGAAACAACAACAGGAACGGTTAATCCGCCAGTATACTTTTCAACAGCCTTCCGTCATGAGGGAATTGGCCAATCAACTGGCTTTGACTATACGCGAACAGGAAATCCAACACGCCAGCTCCTTGAGAAAACAATTGCTGATTTAGAGAGTGCTGATCAGGGATTTGCATGCAGCTCTGGTATGGCTGCCATTCAACTTATCCTTGCTCTATTTGAATCTGGTGACGAATGGATCGTTAGTGAAGATTTATATGGAGGTACCTACCGTCTATTAGAAAAGGGCTATAAAAAATGGGGCTTAACCACTCAATATGTGAATACCTGTTGTCCGGAAGAGATTGAAAAGAAAATCACCCCGCAAACAAAAGCTATTTTCATAGAAACACCAACCAACCCGCTTATGCAGGAATCTGACATTGCAACCGTTTCAAAAATTGCAAAGCAGCACGGATTATTGTTAATCGTCGATAACACTTTCTACACTCCACTCCTGCAGCAGCCGATTACCCTTGGCGCGGATATTGTCATCCACAGTGCAACGAAATACTTAGGAGGACATAATGACGTTCTTGCCGGTCTTGTTGTTGCAACCGGAAAAGAACTTTGTGAAGCCTTGGCCTTCCACCATAACGGTGCTGGAGCGGTGTTAAGTCCATTTGATTCGTGGTTATTAATGCGCGGAATGAAAACATTGTCCCTTCGGATGGAACGACATGAAAAAAATGCAAAAAACATTGTCGAATTTCTTTCTGAGCATGATGCGGTCACTGATGTCCTTTACCCCGGTCGAGGCGGAATGGTTTCCTTTAGGATCAAAGACGAAACATGGGTTAATCCATTTTTACAAGGTTTACAGCTAATTAGTTTTGCAGAAAGTTTAGGTGGTACAGAAAGCTTTATTACCTATCCGGCAACACAAACACATGCGGATATTCCAGAAGAAGTTCGAATTCAAGCAGGCGTTTGTAATCGGTTATTACGTTTTTCCGTAGGACTTGAGGATTCACAAGATATAATAGAAGATTTGGAAAAAGCGTTTGTCCATGTTCAAGAAGGAGTGATTGCCTAATGTCACACGATCAATATACTTTTGAAACCAGACTCCTTCATAATAAGCATAAAATTGATCCGATAACTGGAGCAGTTAGTGTACCAATCCAGCATGCATCGACCTTCCACCAATCGGATTTCGATCAGTTTGGCAAGTATGATTATGGCCGCAGCTTAAATCCGACGAGAGAAGCACTTGAAGACGTGATTGCAGAACTCGAAGGCGGAGTGAAAGGATTTGCTTTTGCATCAGGGATGGCAGCAATTTCAACTGCCTTCCTTCTTCTATCCTCTGGCGACCATATTGTGATTACCGAGGATGTGTATGGCGGTACCTTCCGAATGGTCACTCAAGTTCTTTCGAGACTTGGGATTGAACATACCTTTGTTGATATGACTAATTTAGAGGAAGTAAAAGAAGCGGTTCAGCCGAATACAAAGGCATTTTATGTGGAAACACCATCAAATCCATTGATGAAAGTAACAGATATTAAAGCGATTAGCGAAATCGCTAAAGAAATCAATGCATTAACATTTGTTGATAATACATTCCTTACCCCTTACCACCAAAAACCGCTTGTCTTGGGTGCAGATGTTGTCCTTCATAGTGCAACGAAATTTTTAGCAGGTCACAGTGATGTAGTGGCAGGACTTGCCGTTGTCAAAGATGAAGATTTAGCTAAAAGACTAGGATTCTTACAAAATAGTTTTGGTGCAATTTTAGGTGTTCAAGATGCCTGGCTCGTATTAAGAGGAATTAAGACACTGAGTGTTCGCCTCGAGCAATCACAAAAATCAGCGATAAAAATTGCAGAATTTTTAGATGCACATCCGCTTGTTGAAAAGGTTCATTATCCAGGGCTTGTAAGCCACCCGCAATATAGAATCCAAAAAGATCAAGCAGATGGTCCTGGGGCCGTTTTATCATTTGAATTAGCTACTGAAGATGCCCTACGCACCTTTGTGGCGAATGTGGAAATCCCTGTTTTTGCGGTAAGTTTAGGTGCGGTTGAATCCATCCTTTCATATCCGGCCAAAATGTCTCATGCTGCTATGTCTAAACAGGACCGCTTGGAGCGTGGAATTACAGATGGACTTGTCCGTCTATCAGTTGGATTAGAAAATCCAGATGATTTGATTAAAGATTTTTCTCAGGCCCTTGAGGAGGTTCGTGCTCAACATTTAGTGTTACATCAAGGAGAATCATCATGACCTTTTTAGACAAATTAAAAAAACAAATTTTAATAGGCGATGGTGCCATGGGCACACTGCTTTATTCATTTGGCGTGGATACATGTTCAGAAGAACTCAATTTATCTCAGCCTGAGCAGATTCAAAATATCCATCGGGCCTATATTGACGCCGGAGCAGACATCATTCAAACCCATACGTATGCAGCCAACTATTTAAAGCTGCAGCGGTATGGATTAGAAGACTCAGTTAAGGAAATCAACAGCGCTGCTGTCCACAATGCAAAAAAAGCCGCTCAATCGAATGCTTATGTCCTCGGAACGATGGGTGGCAACCGCGGGATCAAAACAAGTTCGATTACAATAGAAGAATTAAAACGAAGCTTCCGTGAACAATTATATTGCCTTTTGCTTGAAGGTGTTGATGGTCTGTTATTCGAAACCTTTTACGATTTAGAAGAGCTCGAAACCGTCCTAACGATTGCGCGGAAGGAAACAAAGCTGCCGATTATTGCTCAAGTTTCCCTTCAGGACCCTGGTTTCTTACAGGACAGGACACCTGTTAATGATGCTTTAAAAAGACTGGAAGGCCTTGGCGCCGATGTTGTCGGCCTTAACTGCCGGTTAGGTCCGCACCATATGCTATTGGCATTGGAACAGGTTGAGATTCCGAAGCATGCTTTCCTATCTGCCTATCCAAATGCAAGTCTTCCAACCTATACAGACGGAAAGTTTCATTATGAAGGCGATGCCGATTATTTCCAAAAATCTGCGCAGCGCTTTAGAAACGAAGGCATACGCTTGCTTGGCGGCTGCTGCGGGACAACACCTGACCATATTCGCGCCTATGCTTCTGAATTAAAGAATAGTATCCCTGTGACTGAAAAAGTTGTAAAATTGAAACAAAAGCCGATTATTGTCGAATCATCTCCTAAAAGGGAATACACTCCCCTGCAGGAAATTGTGAAAGAACGACCATCGGTTATTGTCGAATTAGATCCTCCTCGAAAACTGGATACAACTAAGTTTTTCGAAGGGGCTAAGGCGCTAAAAGAAGCTGGCATTGATTCCATTACGCTTGCGGATAATTCACTGGCAACCGTTCGTATTTCTAATGAATCCTTAGGCTATCTTTTAAAAAGTGAGTTAGGTATGCGGCCGCTGATTCATATTGCCTGCCGTGACCGCAATATTATCGGGCTTCAATCTCATTTGATGGGTCTTCACACACTTGGAATGAATGATATCTTAGCCATTACAGGTGACCCTGCTAGAGTCGGAGATTTCCCTGGTGCCTCGTCCGTTTATGATGTGTCGTCATTTGAACTAATACAAATGATTAAACAGATGAACGAAGGCTTGTCTTACTCCGGTAAAGACTTGGGACAAAAAACAGCTTTTAGTGTGGCGGGTGCATTTAATCCGAATGTCCGTTCTGTCGAAAAAGCGGTGAAGCGTTTGGAGAAAAAGATTCAATTCGGTGCTGATTACTTTATCTCCCAGCCTGTTTTTTCAGAGGAAAAATTAATCGAAGTCTATGAAAATACCAAACATCTTGATGCACCTATTTATATTGGCCTAATGCCACTGACAAGCAGTAAAAATGCCGAGTTCCTTCATAATGAAGTGCCGGGAATTAAAATTGCTGATTCGATCCGAAACCGAATGGCAATGTTCAACGATAACCCTGAGCAGGCAGCGCGTGAAGGAATTGAAATTACTAAATCATTAATCGATACTGCACTCGATTTATTTAACGGAATTTATTTGATTACACCATTTTTACGCTATGAATTAACTGCTGAATTGGCGTTATATGCTCGTCAGCGTGCAAGTGAAATGAGGAGGAGCAACTATGCCGAAAACACCATTTACTGAACAACTCAAAAAACGAATCCTCGTCATGGACGGGGCGATGGGAACGATGATCCAGGAAGCAAATCTATCAGCCGAAGATTTCGGCGGCGAGCAGTATGAAGGCTGTAACGAGAACCTGGTTTTAACCGCACCCTCTGTCATTGCTAATATTCACCGAGAGTACTTAGAAGCAGGGGCAGACATCATTGAAACCAATACATTCGGTGCTACAAGTCTTGTTCTCGATGAATATGAGTTAGGTTATAAAGCCTATGAGATTAATAAAATCGCTGCTTTCCTTGCGGTGAAAGAAGCTTACAAGGTTTCGACAGATGAATGGCCTCGATATGTGGCTGGTTCGATGGGTCCGACGACAAAAACATTAAGTGTTACAGGCGGAACTACCTTTGATGCCCTTGCCGCCGCATACGAAGAACAAGCGATTGGCTTAATCGATGGTGGAGTTGACCTCCTGCTTCTTGAAACAAGTCAAGATATGTTGAATGTAAAAGCAGGTTATGTTGGGATTGAGCGGGCGTTCGAAAAAACTGGTAAAACACTGCCGCTGTTTATTTCGGGAACAATTGAGCCAATGGGGACAACACTTGCAGGACAGTCAATTGAATCGTTTTTTATCTCCATTGAGCATATGAATCCTGTTGCCGTTGGACTTAACTGTGCTACAGGTCCTGAATTCATGCAGGACCATGTTCGCTCACTTGCAGATTTGGCATCCACAGCTGTCAGCTGCTATCCAAATGCTGGTTTGCCTGATGAAGAAGGACATTATCATGAAACACCTGAGACGTTAGCAAAAAAGCTGGCTGATTTTGCTGCTCATGGTTGGCTGAATATTGTTGGCGGATGTTGTGGAACGACTCCTTCCCATATAAGAGCAATCGCAGATGCGATGAAGGAATTCCAACCGAGAGAATTTAAGCCAAATGCCGTTCATATGGTTTCAGGTATTGAACCATTCATTTATGATGATCCGACGTTACGACCAATTATGGTCGGCGAACGAACAAATGTAATTGGCTCACGTAAATTCAAACGTTTAATCACAGAAGGAAAATTTGAAGAAGCAGCAGAGATTGCCCGTGCCCAAGTCAAAGGCGGTGCGCATGTCATCGACCTTTGCCTTGCCGACCCTGACCGTGAAGAAATGGTTGATATGGAAAACTTTATTAAAGAAGTGGTTAAGAAAGTAAAGGCTCCCCTTGTTATCGATTCTACTGATGAAAAGGTTATTGAGCGGGCACTTAAATATTCACAAGGTAAAGCCATTATCAATTCCATTAATCTCGAAGATGGCGAAGAACGCTTTGAAGCAGTAGTTCCATTAATCCATCGCTACGGTGCTGCTGTTGTTGTCGGGACCATTGATGAGGAAGGAATGGGAGTTACCGCGGAGCAAAAACTAAAGATTGCGAAACGATCCCATGATCTGCTTGTCAATAAATATCGTCTAAAACCACAGGATCTCATTTTTGATCCGCTCGTGTTTCCTGTTGGGACTGGCGATGAACAATATATCGGTTCCGCCAAGGCTACGGTTGAGGGAATTAGGTTAATTAAGGAAAATTTACCAGAGGTACAAACAATCCTCGGAATTAGTAATGTTTCCTTCGGGCTTCCTCCTGTCGGCAGAGAAGTTCTCAATTCTGTATTCCTATACCACTGCACCCAAGCAGGACTAGATTATGCGATTGTTAATACGGAAAAACTAGAGCGGTTTGCTTCCATTTCTAAAGAAGAAGTTCAATTAGCAGAAGCTCTTTTATTTGATACAACTGATGAGACCTTAGCAACCTTTACTGAATTTTATCGCGGCAAAAAGAAAGAATCGAAATCCACTGTTCCAAATATGAGTCTAGAAGAGCGACTGGCTTATTATGTGGTGGAAGGAACAAAAGAAGGATTACTGCCAGATTTAGATTTAGCCCTTGAAGCTTACCCTGCCCCGCTGGATATTATTAATGGTCCATTAATGGAAGGGATGAAGGAAGTTGGCCGTCTCTTTAACGACAACCAACTCATCGTTGCCGAGGTTCTTCAAAGTGCGGAAGTCATGAAAGCAGCTGTCTCGCATTTAGAGCCACACATGGAAAAAGGCGATGTTTCTGCTACAAAAGGGAAAATCATTTTAGCTACGGTGAAAGGCGATGTTCATGATATTGGGAAGAACCTCGTCGATATCATCCTTAGCAATAATGGCTATGATGTAATTGACCTTGGGATTAAGGTCAACCCAACTGATTTAGTTCAAGCAATCCATCGTGAAAAACCAGACATGGTTGGCTTATCAGGCTTACTGGTGAAATCCGCACAGCAAATGGTGTTAACGGCTCAGGATATGAAGGAATCTGGTATTGCTGTACCTATCCTCGTTGGCGGGGCGGCACTTTCTCGGAAATTCACCGATACGAAGATTGCCAAGGAGTATGATGGACTTGTCCTTTATGCCAAAGATGCGATGACCGGTCTTTCGATTGCGAATCAATTGAATTCGGAAGAGGAAGTTCAGAAATTAATGCTTGAAAAAAATGAAAAATTGGCCTCTTTAGCTGTTCCTAGGGAGTTTGAGCGCCCCTCATCTGTTTCCGTTGCGGTAAAACCGAAGCCAGCGGTGTCGACCCAGGTTCCTGTCTTTACGCCAATGGATACAAAGAGGCATGTCCTTAAATCGTATTCCCTTTCTCATATTGAACCATATATCAATATGCAAATGTTGATTGGTCACCATCTTGGTGTGAAGGGGAAAATCGCCAAGTTAATAGCTGCAAAGGATGAAAAAGCGGTTAAGGTGAAAGAAGTCGTTGACCAATTATTGACTGATGCTCGTGTAAACGGCTGGATTTCTCCAGCTGCAGCTTATCAATTTTTCCCAGCACAAGCGGATGGCAATAAAGTGCTTATATATAATCCGCAAAATCCAGACGAGGTCATTGAAACATTTGACTTCCCTCGTCAGGAATCGGCACCACATCTTTGTTTAGCTGATTTCCTTAAGTCAGTGGACAGTGGTGAGAAAGATTATGTCGGATTCTTTACGGTTACAGCTGGCAGGGGAATCCGGGAAAAAGCTGAGCAATTTAAGCGGGATGGGCGTTTCTTAGAGTCCCATGCTCTCCAAGCACTTGCATTAGAGACGGCAGAAGGCTTTGCCGAGTTAATTCACCGTCAAATGCGCGACCGCTGGGGCTTCCCAGATCCGCTTGATTTCACCATGCAGGACCGTTTTACGGCTAAATATCAAGGTCAGCGTTTTTCATTTGGCTACCCTGCTTGTCCAGAATTGGAAGATCAAAAGAAACTATTTAAGTTGATTCAACCGGAAGAGATCGGCATTCAGTTAACAGAAGGCTGTATGATGGAGCCTGAAGCTTCTGTTTCAGCAATCGTATTTGCACATCCGGAAGCTAGGTATTTTAATGTGTTGAGATAGGGATGTTCTTGGGATTCCGCGGGAGATTATTACCTTCCGCGGAATTTTTTTGTGTGTGCACCTGCCTTGACATTTTAAAACAAATCTACTATAGTTACCTAGGTAACTAATTAATAAAAAGAAGTTTGAGGTGTGCTACATAAATGAATAGCCACGAATTATTCCATACGCTGCACCAGCTCTCACGTCATCTGACCAATACACTTAATGAAGCACTCAAACCTTTAGGTTTATACGGGTCACAATGGTCCGTCATTTTTGTTTTACAAACCAAAGGCTCCTTAACCCAAAAAGAGCTTTGTGAATACTTATTCGTTGAAGCCCCACCAATGACCCGCACCATTCAACGGCTTGTTAAACAAGGATACGTACGTCAGGTCCCAGGTAAGGACAAGCGCGAGAAACTGATTCAATTAACAGATCTGGCATTAAAATTGTACCCTGAGTGGGAAAAAACCGTCATGGAAAATAATCAATCATTATTGAAGCATCTTCCAGAACNNCTTTTTCATTTACAAAAAAGCTGGTTACAAAAGCTTTTATAAAAAGGAGCGATCATATGAATAAGCCTAAATTATGGACGAAAAATTTCATTAGTATTTCGTTAAGTAACTTTTTTCTATTTTTAACCTTTTATGTTTTACTCGTTACACTTCCTATTTATGCAATACAGGAGTTTGACAGTAATGCGTCACAGGCGGGATTAATGACAACCGTGTTTTTAATATCAGCGATTATATCACGTCCGCTTGCTGGACAATGGCTTGAAAAATCTGGTTATAAAAAAGTGCTGCTTACTGCGCTGATTGTTTTCTCAGGCGCCTCGTTATTATATTTTTTTCCAAAAACAATCATGGGATTCTTGGCCATCCGATTATTACATGGGGTTGGTTTTGGGATGGCTACAACTGCTGTAGGGGCAATCGTGGCAGACCTTATTCCGATTTCGCGCCGTGGCGAGGGAATGGGTTATTTTATCATGTCGACGAATATGGCAATGGTATTAGGACCATTTCTCGGCTTAACTGCCATCCAGCAATGGGGGCCGGAAACCCTGTTCATCATTAGTGTCATTGTGGCGTTCGGAGCGTTGATTACGGGGTTAAGTGTAAAAGTTAAAGAAACAGATCCAACAGACCATCCTGTTATACAATCTGCCTTTTCATTCAAAAACTTAATTGAGCCTTCAGCCGTTCCGATCGCAATTGTTGGCGGCTTCCTTGCCATCGTTTATTCAGCACTTCTTTCTTTCGTATCTGTTTTTGCAACGGAAATACACCTTGCAGAGGTTTCCTCCCTTTTCTTTGTGGTTTATGCGATTATTTTATTAATTTCAAGACCTTTTACTGGAAAATGGTTAGACCTGTATGGTCCCAATGTGATTGTCTTTCCTTCTATCCTATTATTTGCAATAGGAATGTTTGTCTTAAGTCAAAGCGGCAGCGCGGTAAGCTTTCTCCTTTCAGCAGGAATGATTGGTTTAGGCTGGGGAACGCTGTTTCCAACCTTCCAAACAATTGCGATTCAAGACGCCGCGCCTCGAAAAAGAGGATTAGCTACCGCTACTTTCCTATCAATCTATGATATCGGGATCGCCTTAGGCTCGTTTGTGGTCGGATTAGCAGCCGCAAAAATGGATTATAGCTCTCTTTACTTCTTTAGTTCCTTCTATGTTCTAATCGGGATTGTTCTTTATTATTTTCTTCATACCCGAAAACATGCTTCGTTTAAAGAACATAGCCAAAGAGCAACAAATAACCTTAACTCGTAATAACTGCTACCTCAAAAATGACCATCTATACCACCTCAAACACAAGAACCTTCATTTCTAAGCAGGGAATGATGGTTCTTTTAGTTTGCGGACAGTGATATGAAGTTTGTTTATTATAAAAATTCAAATATTTAATCGAAAGATAGGCAGTTGATTTTACATATGTTTCTATTTACGCTAATCTTATTTTGAAATCAATTTTTCAATATATGGGAGGTAAATAATATGATTGATGTATTAATTGTTGGTGCTGGACCTACTGGCGCAAGTGCGGCTCTTTTCACTGCGAAAGCTGGAAAGAAAACAGTGGTTATTGATAATGATAAGAGCGTGACGAAGAGAGCATGGATTGAAAACCATTATGGAGTGGCAGAAATTACTGGACCAGATCTTGTTGAAATTGGGAAAAAACAAGCAAGCAAATTTGGTGCAGAAATTGTCCAAGCTACTGTCTCAAATATCAGTAAAACAGAGGTTGGATTTAAAGTAGAAACAGATCAGGGTGAATATGAAGCAAAACATGTAATCCTTGCTACAGGAATGTCTGTTGATCTTGCTGAAGCTGCTGGATTAACAACAAAGCCAGGAACTGAGCCAAGAATCAAAGCAATTTTTGATGTTGATGCTTCAGGTAAAACAAATATTGACGGTATTTGGGCAGCCGGAACTGTTGCGGGTGTGAGCATGCACACCATCATTACTGCTGGCGATGGGGCCAAAGTGGCGATTAATGTTATCAGTGAAATTAATGGTGAACGCTATGTTGACCATGATGTTTTAAAAGCATAACAAGGGAAGGTACATAAAGGGGGAAGGCCAAATGGTGGTTAGGAAAATGGACCATGTCGGTGTAATGGTAAGCGACCTTGATGCCTCACTACTTTTTTATCAAAAAGTAGTTGGGTTAGAATTAAAAGACCAATTTACGATTGCCAACGGTGCAAGAACGTTAGCCTTCCTTGGATTCAATGGATCGGATGAAACAGAACTGGAATTAGTGTATGGCGGTAATCCTGATCTTCCAGCTGAAGGAAAAGTCAATCATATCGCCTTCTTGGTTGATAATATTGAAGAGGAATTCAACCGTTTAAAAGGTTTAAACGTAGTCTTTATTAGTGATGAAATCGTGACGCTTCCTAATGGGTATCGTAATTTCTTCGTGCAAGGCCCCGATGGTGAAAAGGTCGAGTTTTTCCAACGGTAAATTTAGTAAATGAAAGGGACTCAGCTGACTGAGTCCCTTTTCTTTCATTGCGAAATTAAGATGCATTTTACATAAAAATTGACAGTCTACACCCTTCCTTTTAAAATTGGTTTAGCTTGATTATCAATTTTAAAAAAAGGAGCGTATTTATTACTTTTATTTTTAATATTAAGGGGAAATTGTATGATCAAAAAAGACACGAATCTTAAGCCCGTTGTCGCGGGTTTACTATTGGCGATTTTAATGGCAGCTATGGACAATACGATTGTAGCAACGGCGATGGCTACCATTGTAGCAGACCTCGGTGGTTTTGATAAATTTATTTGGGTCACATCTGCCTATATGGTAGCAGTGATGGCTGGGATGCCTATTTTCGGTAAGCTTTCCGATATGTACGGACGGAAACGCTTTTTTATTTTTGGACTAATAGTCTTTCTGATTGGCTCGGCTTTGTGTGGTGTGGCCCAGAATATCATTCAGCTTAGT
>NZ_JBALSN010000116.1:0-7465 GCF_036966985.1 Neobacillus drentensis
TTCCTCGGTATTTATCTCTTATACTATTCATAATCCAAATGACCCCTTTTATTTACTTAACTTTCCTTATTCTACAATAAGTTCATCTAATACTCTATTAAAAAAACCCATGGACTCTCCCGATAAGGAAGAAAGTCATGGGTCTAAGGGGGTTATTATTATAAACGTGAGAACTCCTCTACTAGTTCACCAAATCGTTTTAATGAGTTTTCAATTGGGGAGGATGTCGTAAGATCGACGCCCGTCTTCTTTAACAATTCAAGCGGATAGTCCGAACTGCCGCTCTTTAAGAATTCTAAATAGGAAGTTAATGTTTCTTGGTCCCCTTCAAGAATCTTGGTAGCCAAGTGAATGGCTGAAGCAAATCCCGTTGCATACTTATAAACATAGAATGGGCGGTAAAAATGTGGGATTCTTGACCAGCCAAATTTTACTTCCTCATCGAAGACAACCTCATCACCATTATATTCGCGGAATAATTGCTCATAGGTTTGGTTAAATACTTCGACAGTAAGCGGCATTCCTTTTTCAGCCATTTCATGGGTCTTCATTTCAAACTCAGCAAACATGACTTGTGTAAAAAACGTCCCCTTAAATTGATCGATAAAATGGTTCACTAAATGTTTCCGAACATCAGGGTTTTTCTCATTGTTTAATAAGTAGTTAATTAACAATACTTCATTGACCGTTGATGCCACTTCTGCCACAAAAATGCTATACCTTGCAGTGATTTGTGGTTGATACTGGGAACTTAATCGGCTGTGGACGCCATGTCCGCATTCATGGACCAACGTGAATAAACTATCCAAATCATCTTGATGATTGAGAAGGATATAGGGATGGACGCCATATACTCCCAGATTGTAGGCACCTGACCGCTTCCCAGGTGTTTCTCTGACATCAAGATAACGCGCTTCTTTAAACTCCTTCAGGATATTGACATAGTCTTCACCCAATGGAGATAACGCCTTGCACATTGTGTTATAAGCTTCCTCATACGGAATGACTTGCTTCACACCACTAACAAGCGGGACACTCATATCATATTGACGAAGTTCATCCAGATTCAATTTTTCCTTGCGAATCCGTGAATATCGATGAAGTGGCTGAATATTTTGTTTCGTTGTTTTAATTAAATTCTCATAGACCTCTTTTGGTACGTTATCCCCAAACAGGGCTTTTTCCAACGCGGAAGGATATTGACGTATTTTAGCCGTGGTCACATTATTTTTGATGGCTGCTGAAAGTGTAGCTGCTATGGAATTTTTTAATTGCAGGTAAGGCTGATAATATGCCTTATAGGCTTCTCTTCGTTTTTCACGATCGGTATCTTCGATTAATTTAGAGTACATGCCCCTCGTTAATTCCACACGTTCCCCGTTGTCACTTGTTATTTCCCCGAATTTAATATCTGCGTTATTCATCATGCCAAAAATGTTCCCCGGAGCCGAGAGGGCTTCCCCTAAATGGGAAAGGACGGCTTCCTGTTCTTTAGATAAAACATGTTGTTTATAGCGAAACGACTCCCATAAATCCTCTGCAAAGTAATCTAGCTTCTTTTCAGATTTTATGTATCCTGATAATGTTTCTTCATCGAGGCTTAATAAATAAGGCATAAAGAAGGAGGTCGACGCACTTACTTTTACACTTAGTTGTTTTGCTCGATCTAAGTGGGATTGGGATTGGGTATCCCGTGTATTTTGATCCACACTTAACATCGCATAGGCATAAACCTTATTGAATAGGAAAGATAACTCTTCGCGTTGATTAAGATATTGATACAATGAGTGGCCATCATGAATCGTTCCATCAAATTGCTTCAGTTTTTTTGCCATTTCTTCTATTTTCAGAAGGTCCCCTTCCCACTTACTCATATCGGCGTAAATATCGTCTAAATTCCACTTCTCATGGACGGGTACATCATTTCTATTGGTATAGGTCACCATTCATTCATCCGCTCCTCTCTATTTGAACCGTATTTATTATCTATAATAAACAATATATTCCGAAATTCCTATTGGCAAACCTAAAAAACATAAGAAAAACAGGCCACCGAAATGACCTGCTTTCTTTTAAAAATTTATTTGGTTAACTCTTTCTCTTTCTCAATGACAGCCAATCTTTCCGCTACCTCTTCTTCACTTAACCCGTGCTGTGCCACGTAACGGTTGCGTGGATGAACACGGCATTCGTGCGAACAGCTGCGTAAATGTTTATGTTCATTTTCCTCCGAGCAAAGGATTTTACGATTACATTCAGGGTTAGCACAATTCACATAGCGTTCACATGGTTCACCACTGTAAAAATCCTTCCCGACAACGACATGCTCTTTACGGTTAACAGGAACACTTATGCGCTCATCAAACACATAAAGTTGACCATCCCATAAGTCTCCCTGAACTTCGGGATCTTTACCATAGGTGACGATTCCGCCCTCAAGCTGTGATACATCTTCAAAACCTTCTTGAAGCAGCCAGCCGGAGAATTTTTCACAGCGAATCCCGCCAGTACAATAAGTAAGAATCTTCTTGCCTTCAAACTCCTGCTTATTTTCTCGGATCCATTGTGGCAGATCACGGAAGTTAAGAATATCCGGGCGGACAGCTCCACGAAAATGACCTAGATCAAACTCATAATCATTTCGGGCATCAATGACAACCGTATCTTCATCTTGCATCGCCTCAAAAAATTCCTTTGGCTTCAAATGCTTGCCTGTTTGCACATTCGGATCGACGTCATCTTCCAAACGCAAAGTAACTAACTCTGGTCTGAACCGAACTTTCATCTTTTTGAAGGCATGCTCAGACGCTTCATCAATTTTAAAAATAGTACCCGCGAACAACGGATGTTCATCCATATATTTCATATAGGCGTCAGTTTGTTCTATGGTGCCTGACACCGTACCATTAATTCCTTCAGAAGCAATGATAATTCGGCCTTTTAGGCCATGTTCATTACAGAAATGAAGATGTTCCTGGGTGACTTCTTCAGGATTCTCTATGGTTACATATTTATAGTACAATAATACTCGATATTCTTGATTCATGTTTACCACCTTACAAATTTTATATATAAAAAACACTAGGTTTTTAACATTAACCTTATGATTATAGCAAAAATCAACAGTTGATTTCAAATTATTTCATTTTCCAAAGGCGGCAGTTCCTGCATAGGTGGATATTACCAACCATTCTTCCCTCCTTTTTCTGTTACAATTTTTTTAGTGAGCAATAATAAGGAGGACCTAAAACTATGAAGAAACGTCATCTCCTCCTTGGCTTGGTAATTGCGGTTACCTTCATCGGAGGAATCCTAACTGGAGTTATTTTCACCAAAAATAATGATAACCAAGAGCGTCCTAGCACGCTAATAATAGAAGATGCACCAAAATCGGCAATTAAGCCAAATGCAAAAAAGTTACCACCATTAAAAAAAGTACCTTCAAAGGTACTCATCGGTTATGTTCAGGATTATCGTGATCCGAACATTGTAGATTATTCGAAATTAACACATGTCATTTTCTCGTTTGTCCATCCCACCAAGGATGGCACGGTTTTATTTAATGGCGACCAAGCTTTAAAAAACCTACGAACAGTTGTTAAAAAAGCTGACAGACATGACACCAAGGTAATCCTTGCAATCGGTGGATGGTACCATATCAAGGGTGGAGAATCCTATAATTATTTTCAACCAGCAATCTCTAATCCTAAATCTAGAACAAAGCTAGTGAAAGAGCTAACTAATCTTGCAGTCCGCGAGAAACTGGATGGAATTGATATCGATTTTGAACACCCACGCACTGCAGCGGATGCAAAAAATCTCGCTTCCTTTGCGAAAGAATTAAGTGGCCAGCTTCACTCGAAAAAGAAAGAACTGTCTATTGCTGTTCATTCAAAAATTCATGCGGTCACGTTAACCGAAGCTGGCTTTATTCAGTATGAACCAACCATGTTCCAATTTGTCGACCATGTTAATATCATGGCTTATGATGGTCAGTGGGACGGGGGATACAATGCCGCTAATCTATCGCCCTATCCGTTTACTGAGAAAATTGTAAACTATTGGACAAATCTCTTTGAAACTCATAAACTTTCAAAAGAGAAATTAGTATTGGGCGTCCCTTCGTATGCCCAACCAGAAGATCCTAAAATCAAACAAGTCTCATTTGCGGCGATTATTAACAAAAATCAAGCAAATGCCGTCAAGGACACCGTGAAAATGAATGGGACAACCTACCATTATAATGGCAGTGCGACAATGAAGAAGAAAACAAGACTCGCACTTGATCACGGTTTTGGCGGGATGATGATGTGGGAAGTAGGTTTAGATGCTCAAGGGTCACATAGTTTGACAGGGACAATCTTTTCCGAACTAAAAGCTTCGAGTAAAGAACCAGTGAAATACTATACGGCAAAAGGCTATTAGGCGCTAAAAAAATCACCAAACAACGCTCTGAGAACTACTCGCTCTTAGCGTTGTTTTATTATAATAACTGTTTGGCTGCAGTTTTAACCGCTTTTACTTGGTATAATCCACCTTCGGAACTAACTATATATTCAGGCTTCGGCTTACCTAGGTTTGCTTTATGGTTCGCTATATGGGCTTCACTCTTTTCCCACTGCTTCCAGTATTCCTCTGACTCCCACCGAACCATAACGATGACTTCTTCATCCCCTCGCCTAACTTTTTTCACCATAACAGTTGAATCAATGAATCCTTCCTGCTTTTCAATCAAACCTTCCCCGCTAAATCGTTTTACGACTTGCTCTGCATTTCCCTCTTTTACTGTCATTTTTCTTAACTGAACGAACATTTAAACATCTCCAATCTTTTATTTTGGTTAATCCATTTCCTTCTTATCATTAGTAGCTAATAGCGAAGTTTCCTCTTCATCAGTCTTTTTATGGATTGAATCCATAGCATCAAATTCGTGAAGTTCAAATAATTGAGTATATTCATTGATAATCATATCCATTGCTTTTAATTCACCGATTAGAATTTGATTAATAGATTGAAACTCTGGTGCTTCTAACTGTTTCATTATGGTGGAACGTTTAACATTCATCATTTCTAGAAATGCAAGTGCTCTGCCTCTGCGGAATGTTTTTGCACCACGGTGGTGAGAATCCTTGTCTTTTCGTTTATAACCTTCACCGCGGTGATGTCTTCCTTTTTCATGATCCCTAAATTCTTCGCTATTCATTTTATAACCCCTTTCTTCGTATACAAATGTATACACGATTGATTATATTTATAATGTATACAAATGTATACATGGAGTCAATGAATTTTCTAAAAACTTTTATAAATTTTCTCAGAGTTGATCTTATATGAGCAATAAAAAGACCAAATCGTATGCGATTTGGCCAATTATTTTTGAATTTATTTGCTATGGATCTCCTCAAAAAAATGAACTAATTCTCCATAGGAAGGTTTTTAGCTTGAAAGGTTAGCTGTCTCTGAAATTAGTTGATAAGAGCGGATCCGATCATTCGGAGAATGGGTAATGGTGACAATCATAATTTCATCCGCGTTATATTTATCCTGAAGGTCCTTCAGTTTATGGTAAACCTTTTGTGGGTTCCCAATAATCATCTTCTGTTTCATGTTTTCTAATGATTCTTTTTCAAGGTCAGTTAGTGGATATTGCCTGGCTTCCTCGATGGATGGAACTCCACCGCCTTCGCCTTTTCTCCTTTGCAATGCCCATATAAGTGTACTTAATGCGACTTCTTCCGCCCGCTCATCCGTGTCGGCACAAATGGTGGAAATCGCCACAATTACTTCTGGTCCGTGGTTCTGGTTCCGTGACTTAAAGGTCTGTAAATATTGTTTAATAATTTCTGTCCCGTCCTTTTCGCTCATAAATTGACCAAAGGCATAGGGAAGGCCATTTTCAGCTGCTAGCAAGGCGCTTTTTTTACTAGTCCCCAATAGCCAAGGAACAGGTGAAAACACTGGGATTGGTGAAGCCGATACTTTAGCAAACTCATGATCACCTGGAAATTTATTTTCTAAAAAGTAAAGCAGGGTTTCCACTGACGCAGGCATGTTCCATATCTGCTGAAGAAAATTATCTGATAAGGCATTTGTTGCTTCAGCTGAGCCGCCTGGTGCGCGGCCTATTCCAAGATCTATTCTTCCTGGAAATAGAGTGGCTAACATATTGTATACTTCTGCCACTTTATATGGTTTATAGTGTGGTAATAAGACTGCCCCCGACCCGATCCGAATTTTGCTAGTGTTTGCTCCGATATAAGCTAACATCACTTCCGGTGCAGAACAAGCTAATCCTACTAAATCATGATGTTCAGCTATCCAATAGCGTGTATAACCAAAGGTTTCAGCCGCTTGGGCTAACTTCATCGATTCATTCAATGCTTCATGTGCCGTTTGATTTGAAGAAATTGGAGCTTGGTCTAAGATACTTATCTTCATCCTACCTTCCTCCTTTTTATAAATTCTTTCATATAAAAAAAATATACCAAAATGGGGCCCATACTATACTACGGAACCCATTCAGGTACTTGTGGAATTAATCGATTGAACTAAGAATTTGATTCACCCAGAAGTTTTCCCATTCCCTATATTCCTGATTCACTTTACCACTATTTATATCGATTGTTCTTTTATCTGAATCAATCCAGCGAATCATTTGATTATCTTTAAAGTAGTAGCGGTTTTCTAGAGGCTTAGCAGTTGTAGTGAAAATAAAGAAAAGTGATCCGTCATCCCAAAAATAATATTCGGTCGTCACCCCATTCTCTTTTTTAACGATTTTCTTGATAATTCCATTATCGTTAATGTACTGGGTAAAACTTGCACCTAACTTATTAACGTTATAGTTCTTATGCACCTTATTTATACTTTTATACTCGGCCCTTATGACTTTTACTTCATCCTCAACGTTGAGAGAAGAAAGGTCTTCTTCTGTTGTTACAACTTCACTTGATTCACGATCATCCCCAGCTGTCACAACTTCGCTTCCCGCCGGATTATCTTCTTGATAATCAAATATTAATCCAACCTTAGTGAAGTCTTCGTCAACCAAGGTAATCTCATTGCTCTTTATCACATTTCCGTTTATTTCAGTTTCAGCATGGATAGTAATCGATCCATCAAATACGACCGGTCCAAACTGATCAATTTCTCCAATCCGTTGATTCGTATTCTTGCCGTTTACAAATAGATAGGCTTCATTTTCATCTGAATAAATAGATAGATAATTTTCTGGAAGGGTAACTTTAACTTCGATTTCCTTACTGTTAATATTCTTAGGGTCAATTACTTCTTCCTTATCGAGTGTTGCATATTTCCCCTTATAGAGAGCCTTTAGTTTGTATTCACCAATTAGGTAAGGACCAAATGTTTTTCCCTCGCCACGATTAATCTTGCCAACCCTTTTTTTATTAATATAAATTTCTGTCCCGTCATAATTTGTTGAAATAACCGGATAAAACGAATT
>NZ_JBALSN010000116.1:7493-8036 GCF_036966985.1 Neobacillus drentensis
GATGGATGTTCACAAGACCTGCTTTTTCTAATGCAGAAAAAGTGGGATTCTGCGCATTTTCTTCTATGTACGATATGAAAGGGAATAATTTTTCCTCTGAAATCTTTATATTGGGATCTGTCGAATCAACAATTCCAACAAGCATACTCGCATCTTTTTCCTTTAATGCTTCGTCAAATTTTTGAATCACTTTTTGCTTACTTGTTAATGTGGACCCGAGATAATATCCACCTAGTAAAAAGATTGCAAGAATTCCCCCAATAATAAGAGATGCCTTCTTAGTTCGGGAAGATTTTTTAAAAGAATGTGTATTTACTGGGGTTACCGTGGTTTCTTGATAATTTGGAGAAGAGATTCCTCCCATTGCAATGCCATCCTGTCTTTGATCATAGCTATCTTGAACATTAGCAAACTGTTTTCCACAATTTGAACAGACGCGAAAATGCTTTGGAACCTTCGTTCCACACTCCGTACAGAACTTAAAATCAATTAACCTATTACCTCCTTAAAGCAATCTAATATGTATTTAATTAAGTAAATGAC
>NZ_JBALSN010000117.1:0-6795 GCF_036966985.1 Neobacillus drentensis
CTTATGTGGTGTTTGTAGTCCTTCAAATTTCTTTTCGAGGTCGATCCCGAGTCCCATGGAATCTTGGGTCCCAAAGCGGCAGAACTGTTCTCCAACACAGGTTTTCACCGTACGTAGCGATTTCCCATAGGCAGACCCTGACGGCATATCCAAATCGGTCCATACTTTAGGCAAATCTTCCTTTTTTACTCCAAGCAAGTCGATTCGTTGGCCGCCGGTTAGTTTTACTAGCGGGATATCGTATTTTTCTACCACGTCCGCAATTCGTCGTAAGTCTTGTGCGTTTGTGACACCGCCATACATTCGTGGTACAACCGAATAGGTGCCATCCTTTTGAATGTTCGCATGCATCCGCTCATTAACAAATCGGGATTCTTTTTCATCCTGATAATCAATTGGATGGACCATCCCCAAGTAGTAATTCAGAGCTGGGCGGCATTTTGAGCAGCCTTCCTCAGAACTCCAACCAAGTACATTCATTACTTCCTTGATATGGGGCAAACCTTTTATTTTAATTTCTTCCACAACTTCATCTCTAGATAAATCAGTACAGCTGCAAATCGCTTCTTTCTGGATAGAGCCGTCGAACTCCGAACCAAGTGTATGTTGTAATACTTCCGCGACAAGCGGTTTACATCCGCCGCAAGACCGTGAAGCACTTGTACAAGCTTTGATTTCATCAACGGATGAACAACCCTTGTTCTGGATTGCCTCGATAATCGCTCCTTTGGAAACACCATTACATCCACAAATGATTTCCTCGTTACTCATGGATTGAACTAAACTGCTGCCAAATTCCTCATTTAGAGGTTGCAATAGTGATACCTTCGTGGTGGAGGAAACATCCGCTTCCTTTTGAATCATCGAAAAGAGACGATTTCCATCACTGCTATCACCGAACAGCACGGCACCAACAATTTTATTGTCTTGGATCACAATCTTCTTATAAATCCTGTCATTTCCATCAAAAACCTTGATGGCTTCCTTCCCTTCACCTTCCATAAAGTCACCAGCAGAAAACACTTCTACCCCAGAAACCTTTAACTGTGTCGATAAAACAGACCCATGGTAACCTTTGGTCTCCAACCCGCAAATATGTTTTGCTAATACTCTTCCTTGTTCATATAAAGGGGCCACTAGACCGTATACCGAACCGTTGTGCTCGGCACACTCCCCAACTGAGTAAACATTAGGAATACTCGTTTGCAGATAGTCGTTGACGACAATTCCTCGATTGACAGCTAACCCGCTTATCTTGGCTAATTCTGTATTTGGCTTAATGCCAACAGCCATGACAACTAAGTCTGCATCTAGCAACGTTCCATCACTAAACCTTAGAGCTTCAACGCGATCGTCTCCAAAGATTTCTTGTGTTTGTTTCTCTAATAAAAATTTCATACCTTGTTTTTCTAGTTCGCTTTGCAGCAACTTCCCTGCCTGTGGGTCTAGTTGGCGCTCCATCAAATAGGGGGCGAGGTGAATGACCGAAACATCCATTCCTAGGTTTAAAAGACCTCTTGCTGCTTCGAGCCCAAGTAATCCGCCGCCAATCACTGCCGCCTTTTTATACTTTTTTGAAGTCTCAAGCATGATTTCTGTATCCTTTATATCCCGAAATGCTGTAACTCCTTTCTTTTCAGCACCTGGAATCGGAAGGATAAATGGAAGTGATCCTGACGCGATAATCAATTCATCATACGGTTCCATTCTCCCTAAGTCAGTGACAACGACTTTCCGTTTCGAATCGACTTTGATCACTGTTTCACTTGTAAATAATTGAATGTTGTTTTCTCTGTACCAATCCCAGTCATTAAGGGTAATGTCTTTTACATTTGTATCCCCTTGTAAAACTTTTGAAAGAAGGATTCTATTGTAATTCGGATGCGGTTCGCTTCCGAATATGGTAATCTCAAATGATTCACTTGATAACCTTAAAATCTCTTCAATTGTTTTCACTCCTGCCATGCCATTACCCACAAGAACTAACTTTTTCTTATCCATGTAAGCTTTCCTCCTGTTTGAAAGTTTCCTAAACTATATCACAGACTTTTTAAAAACTAACTCACTGTGTAAGGTCTTCTAACATAAAAGTTTTTAAGTAAGGAAATCAACAGCCGGGCTCACTTTAACAGCGCTGACTTTAAATCCAGGCATTTTGCATTCAGGGTCCAATTTTTTCGAAACGAGGAGATTAATATTTTGCGAGTCTGCCCAGTGAAAAGGAACAAATATGGTATCATGACGAATCGTTTCCGACCATTTACTTCTAACGACAACACTTCCTCTTCTCGATTCGATTTTCACTAAGGATTGATCTGGTATCTGAAATTTCGCTGCGGTTACCGGGTGAATTTCCATAAATGGTTCGATGTTTCTTGCCGCTAGTGCTGGACTTTTTCTTGTTTGCACCCCTGTTAAGTAATGTGACATGACTCTCCCTGTAGTTAAAAAGAGTGGAAACTCATCACATAGTTGTTCTTTTGGAATTTCAGGAATGTTTGGTACGACCACCATCGCCGCCTTTCCATTTGAATGAGCAAAGGATCTTTCAAACACTCTTGTCGTACCTGCATGGTCAGTGGATGGACAAGGCCATAATATGCCGCCTTCCTTTCGAAGACGCTCATAAGTGATTCCAAAATAATCAGCAGTCCCCCCACGGCTTGCCGTCCTTAGTTCAGTAAAAATTTCCTCAGCAGATGAAAAAGAAAAATACTCTTCTTTTCCAAGCACACGGGCAAGTTCGCAAATGATTTGCCAATCATGTTTCGCTTCCCCAGGACACGGGAAGCTTGCTTCCCGTAATGTTACCCGCCCCTCTAGATTCGTCATAGTTCCTTCATCTTCTAGATAGGAAGAGGCTGGGAGAATGACATCTGCTAATCTAGCAGTTTCTGAAACAAACAAATCAACTGCTACAAAGAAAGTTAATTTTTTTATGGCCTCCTTGACGAAGTGGGCATTCGGATGGGAGACAACGGGGTTGGAACACATGAGAAACAACCCTTCTATTTCCCCTTCATCGATTTTCTCCATCATTTCATAAGCCGAAACTCCTTTACGTGGTAAATCTTCCTCATTAATTCCCCAAACACTGGCCACATAGTTTCGATGTTGTTCATTCTCAATCGAACGATAGCCAGGAAGCTGGTCTGCTTTTTGGCCATGTTCTCTCGCCCCTTGTCCATTTCCCTGTCCCGTAATCGCACCATAACCACAATTCGGCCTGCCAATTTTTCCTGTTGAAACCAGAATATTTAGGAAATTACGGACAGTCATCGACCCATTCGTGTGTTGTTCTACCCCTCTCGCTGTAAAAATCATTCCGGTCTCTTCTTTGCCAAACCTAACTGCTGCCTTGCGAATAAGGGGGATTGGCACTCCGGTGATCTTTTCTATCTCTTCTATGCTGACGGATGTTACATACTCTTTTACATCTTCAAACCCGTTCACACGTTCTTGAATGAACTTTTCGTCCACATAATTTTCCTCAATAATCACTTTCAATAGCCCGTTTGCTAATACAGCATCTGTTCCTGGTTTTGGTTTTAAATGCAAGTCTGCTATTTTCGTTGTGGCTGTTTCACGCGGGTCGATTGCGATGAGATAAGCTCCATTTTCTTTTGCTCTTTCAAAATAGGGCATAATGGTTGGCTGACATTCAGCAATATTCGTTCCCGCCAAAATGATACAACGAGTGGATGGAATTTCTGCCAAGCTATTCGTGAAGCCTCTGTCCAACCCAAAGGTTTGGTTCGCAGCCGAAGCAGCCGCAGACATACAAAGACGGCCATTATAATCAATGTATTTAGTTTTTAACGCCACGCGGGCAAATTTCCCCAATAAATAGGCCTCTTCATTCGTGATTGACGCACTACCGTACACGGCTAGGGCATTTTGACCAGATTCAGCCTGAATCTTCATAAAGTTTTCTTTAATATGATTCAAAGCCTCCTCCCAAGACACACGTACAAATTCTCCATTGACTTTTACCAATGGATATTTTAATCGCTCTTTATGAAATGCATGTTGATGGGCGTTCATGCCCTTTACACATAAGCGCCCTTCTGAAGTTGGATTGTCTTTTCCGATGGTTATATATTTTTTTCTAGATACAACCGATTGTTCAACCAATTGCATTTTACATTGCATACTACAGTAAGGACATTGGGAGTCGTATCTTTTTTCAGATTTCACTTCTTGTTCCTTTGTACGAAAATACTTTAACAACGCTTCTGTCAAGTTGATCACCCTTTTCTATTTTTGGCTCTGTTACACTTGCTTGTTGATTTCCGCTCCAAGCACTTGCTTTCCGTTAAACTTTTTGCGGAGCAAACGATCATTCTCTAACCGCAGCAATAATTGATTGCGATGTTCTAGGTCAAACAGAATTTCACGCACATGCACTAGACCGACTCTTTCAATCCATTGCCCGGTGCGTTCGAGGAAATTGGCTGTTTCACGGTAATATTGAATAAAAGCACAAATTATTTCGATCACATCCTCATTCTCTGATTGAAGGCATAATAACTCACCTGCACGTACGTTTCGACCGCTGCTGCCACCGACGTAAATTTCCCAGCCAAGCCCCGTTCCAATCACACCGATATCTTTCGTCGTTGAACCTGCGCCGTTATGCATACAAGCAGATACGCCCATTTTTACACGATAGGGAGTTGTGAGAAATTCCAATCTTTTTTCAAGACTGATAGCCAGTTCAATCGATGAATGTTTGTCACAACGGCAAATATGTTCTCCGATACTCGTTTTTACATTTTGAACCATATTTCCATAAGTAGAACTTACTTCCATGTTTAAATCTGCCAACATCGCAGACAAATCTTTTTTCTTCACGCCCATCAAATGAATTCTTTGTTCACTAGTGACAGCCATATTTGTAATGCCGTACTTCTCAGCAACCTCGGCGATCGTCCTCAATTGTCCTGCTGTTGTTTTTCCTCCGTACATCTGAGGGATGATGGTGTACGTACCATCCTTCTGAACGATGGCAATCATTTGTTCGGATATAAATAGATTCTCTTGTTGGCTCTCATATTCTGGATAAATCATGCCTAAATAGTAGGCTAAGGCAGGTCGACAGACAGAACATCCTTCCTTATTGCCCCAATCAAGGACGTCCATCACTTCTTGTGCCGTAGTCAAGCCTTGCCATTGCATCTCATAAACTACTTCATCTTCCGTTAGTGGTGTACAGGCGCACATTGATTTTTGTCCCATGACCTCATCAAATTCATCACTTTGAATGTAGTGGAGTAAATCGGCTACTAATGGTTTACAGCCCCCGCAAGCCCCTGAAGCCTTGGTACATTTCTTCACCTGGTCGACAGTCGTTAATCCGTTTTTTTGAACCGCTTCGATAATTGCCCCTTTCGCTACTCCGTTACAATTGCAAATTATTTCATGGTGGGCCATGGAAGCGACCGAATTGCCATCCCCATTTAATTCTTGAAAAAGAGTAACTTTCTCCATGTCTGACACATCTTTCTTTTTCAAGATCATTTCTACTAATCTTGTACGATCGCTTGTGTCTCCAAATAATACGGCACCTACCAACTTAGAATCTTCAAAAACCAACTTCTTATAAACACCATCTAACTCATCGTAAATTTCAATCGACTTCAATCTTTCCTCACAGGTAAACTGTCCAACTGAAAACACATCCACTCCCGAAATTTTTAATTGAGTAGAAAGAACAGTTCCTTCGTACCCCTTTCCTTCATGGCTGCAAATCCGTTTTGCCAACACCTTCCCTTGGTCATAAAGCGGCTTAACCAACCCATAGACCGTCCCGCGGTGTTCCACGCATTCACCGACAGCAAAAATGTTGGAAATATTCGTTTCTAGATAATCATTGACGAGGATCCCCCGGTTTATCTCAATGCCACTATCCTTTGCTAATTGGATATTGGGTCTCACCCCAACCGCCATCACCACCAAATCAGCAGCTGTTTCGGTACCGTCCTTAAAGGTAACTCTTTCCACGCGCTTTCTTCCACAAATCTCCTTTGTATCTTTTTCAAAAAGAAAACGCAATCCTTGCTTTTCCAACTCTGTTTGCAATAGTTTAGCTGCCGTTTCATCCAGTTGTCTTTCCATTAAATTGCGGCCGTTATGAACCACTTTTACTTCCATACCTAGATTTAGCAGACCTTTGGCAGCCTCTAATCCTAAGACTCCGCCTCCAATAACGACGGCTTTTTTATAACTTTTGGCGGTATTGATCATTTTCTGGCAATCTTCAATGGTCCGAAACGTGATTACTCCATCTTTATCTGCACCCGGTACTGGGAGCATAAATGGCACGGACCCTGTTGCAATGATGAGTCGGTCATAGGGGAGCACTCGACTCTTATCCGTTAGTAAGACTTGATTTTTGGAATCAATTTTTATGACCGTTTCGCCTGTATACAGCTCAATGTTGTGTTCGTTATACCAATTCTGATCGTTGATTGTAATAGCATCAAACGTAGTACTACCCTGCAAAACAGCCGATAATTGAATTCGATTATAGTTAAGGTGCGGTTCAGATCCGAAAATAGTAATCTCGAAAAGTTCTGGCGCTTCTCGTAAAATTTCCTCTATACATCGGACACCCGCCATTCCATTCCCTATTAATACGAGTTTTTGCTTTTCCATTCTAAAAACCTCCGCTAGTTAAATATGTCGGTCACTGCAACCATAAATATCACCTATTATTCCATAAATCTTGTGAAAAGAAATTCATTGTGTAACATTTTCTAACACAGTAAGTTTTCGTGTTAGAATACCTTACAC
>NZ_JBALSN010000118.1:0-8430 GCF_036966985.1 Neobacillus drentensis
AATCAACCGCTTGTATTATTCCAATTACACCAATTTTGTCATCTAATGTCCCCCGGCCCCATATCTTTTCGTCCACAATGGCGCCACTGAAAGGTTTTTGCTCCCAATTGGCTTCCGTTCCAGTTAAAACAGGAACCACATCATAATGACTTGTTAAACCGATAGGCCTTTTGCCTGCATCGCTGCCTTTCCATTTATATACAAGGGCGTAATTATTTACTCTTTCAAATTCTAACTGTTCGTAAACGCGTGGGAAACTTTCATGTAAAAAGGCAATAAACTTTTCAAATTCCTTAAAATCAAACTTACTGCGGTCCTGATAAGATACCGTTTTGTAAGTTATTGCTTTGGATAAATTCTCAACTGCAACATCCTCGTTAAGAACTATATGTGTAGGGTTTGGCGGAGGCTGCATTGATTTAATGGTGAATACATTAAAAGCGGTTACAATTAGAAAAATAATAAGGATCCCACTAAATAATGTCAGCGTAATCTTTCGTTTTTTCAAGATTTCTTCCCCCATTCTTTCTTATCTATTTCATCCTATTATAAGATGGAACTATTTATTAAAATAGTAGGGATTTGTAAATAAATAGTTAGAAGAATAGTCGTAAAATCGCGAAAAGCCAACGGTTCGATGTCCGTTGGCACAAAATATGGGTAATCCAATAAATTTTCACTTAGTCGTTCTTTTCTAGAACTTTTGCCACTGAGCTCTTAATAATCACTTCGGTGGGCACGATTTTTTGATTATGTTTACTTTTCTCCCCTTTGATTTTTTCAAAAAGGAGTGTAGTACCAGCGTCTCCTAACTTTTTTACCGGAATTTCAATACTAGTCAATGCTGGCGACAGAAATGCTGAAATACTGGGATTACTATATCCAACTATGGATATGTCGTTAGGAATAGAGATTCCATTATCTGATGCAGATTTATAAAGACTCAATACCTTTAAATCATCTGTCGCAAAAACAGCAGAAGGGCGATTAGGAGAAAGAAGCAGGCTAGTAGCCGATTCGTATGCAGTATTTACTGTGTAGCCACTATTAATGATCCATTCTTCTCGTAACGGCAGTCCATAATTCTTCATGCAATTTTTATAACCTTCTAAGCGATCAATTGAAACATGATAATCAAGCGGTGAGTGTAGACATGCAATGTCTCGATGTCCTTGTTCAATTAAAAGTTTAGTCAAATTATAACTATCTTGGTAGTTATTCGTATCAACGGAAAAGATATTGTTATATTCCCCGTCGACTCTTCCAATCACCACAATGGGAATATTAAAAACATCTAATTGTTTGAAAAAGTCTTCATTAGCTGGAGAACTTAACATGATAATTCCTTTGATCATTTTTTCTTTAATTTTAGTGATACACTTTTCAAGTTCATCATGACTGTTTCTCGATGTTTGTATAATGACATCAAAGTTCTCTTCCTCAGCTTTTGAAGAAATTCTGTGGATGATATCAGAGAAAAAAGGATTGTTAGCAGTAGTTTTTGCGGACCGTGAAACAACCAAGATGGCATCAAAACCTGAAGAAAGGGCACGGGCCAATTTGCTAGGCTGGTAATTTAATTCTTCGATTGCCTTTAATACACGTTCACGAGCTTCCTCAGAAATATTAGTTTGGTTATTTAGCACACGGGATACAGTAGATTTGGAAACATTTGCGACCCGCGCTATATCGTAAATGGTGTGAACCATTATTTCTCCTTCTCTCTTTTAAACTTTTCAGGAATAAGTATAGTAATCGAAGCTACTGGAAAAATCATGCAGCTAACTGTGTCTCATTATTTTGTTATGAAAACGATCGCATTATGTGGGAGTTAGGTTTATTTGTTTGGGGTGGGAGTAATATAGGATTCATTATATGGATGAATGCCAAATGTAGCAATAGAAACTTTTGGGTGATTACTATATTAATATTTCCGAACGATCTGACCCTAAGATAAAGACCAGTTGAATTAGTGTTGACAGAAAACGTAATCTATATTATATTAACGTCGTGGGAGCGGTACCATAAAATTTTATTTTGAAAATAATATAGCTATTTTTAAAATAATGGTTCCGTAGGAATATCAATTTAATAAAAATAAATTTTTTTACCCTTTGTTGGGAGCGGTACCATAAAAGATTCATTCTATGAATCTATATTTTTTTTTATCGCTGGGAGCGGTACCACACAGGAGGAATCTATGAAAAAAATTAAAGAAAGACTTTCATTTATCTATGAAAATCAAGATATTGAGCCAATTTGGGAAAGCATAAAGGAACGTATTGTAAAAACAAAGACAAAATCTCTTAAGCAACGAAAACAAAATTGGGATGAAAAGGATCTTGTTTTAATTACTTATGGAGATCAATTTTATGAAAAAAAGGAACCAACATTAGATACGTTTAAGAAAATGTTTGACCAGTACCTAGCTGATAAATTTGAAATTGTGCATCTTTTACCTTTTTATCCTTATTCTTCGGACGATGGCTTTTCAGTTATTGATTATAAAAAAGTCAATCCGATTCTCGGTAATTGGGAACAGATTGAGAGTTTATCAAAATCAGCAAGAATTATGTTTGATGATGTTTGCAATCACATTTCGGCAAAAAGTGACTGGTTCCAAGAATACTTAAATGGTAATTCCGAATATCAAAACTTCTTTGTTGAAATGGATCCAACTATTGATTTAAGCGCTGTTACTAGACCTAGAGCACTTCCGTTATTAACAAAATTTACTCTAAAAAATGGTGAAGAAAAGCATATTTGGACAACCTTTAGTGAGGATCAAATCGATTTGAATTTTAGTAATCCACAAGTTTTGTTAAAGATGATTGACGTTTTGCTATTTTATTTAGAGCAAGGGGCAGAATATATTCGTTTAGATGCGATCGGATTTATGTGGAAAGAAGTTGGAACGACTTGTATCCATCATGTAAAAACCCATGAGATTGTTAAACTGTTCCGTGATGTTGTAGATGAAGCGGCCAAAGGAACCGTTATTATTACTGAAACAAATGTCCCACATAAGGATAATGTTGCTTACTTCGGTAATGGAAGCGATGAGGCACATATGGTTTACCAGTTTCCACTGCCGCCTTTAGTTCTGAATGCTCTTCACAATGGAAATGGGGCCGCGCTCACAAAATGGGCGAGCGAGCTGCCGCAAACGGGGAAGAATACAACTTTTTTTAACTTCCTAGCTTCCCATGATGGAATTGGGCTAAATCCGATTCGCGGCATTATTCCAGAAGAAGAAATTTTAGCAATGGTAGAGGATTTAAAGAAAGAAGGGGCCTTGGTCAATTACAAGAAGAACCCGGATGGAAGTGAAAGTCCATACGAAATTAACGTCACGTACATGGATGCGTTAAATAAACAATCAGATGATGATGAGATCAGAGTAAAAAGATTTTTGGTCGCTCATTCCATTCTACTAACTCTTCCAGGTGTACCAGCTGTTTATATTCAAAGTGTGCTGGGATCAAGAAATGACTATGACGGTGTTTCAAAAACAGGAATGAATCGTTCGATTAATCGACAAAAATACAACGTAACAGAGATTAAGAAGGAATTAGCTGCTAAAGACTCTTTACGATACAAAGTGTTTTCTGAGTTAACAAACATTATTCAATCTCGGAAAAATGAAGCCCTTTTCCATCCAAATGCCGCAATGGAAGTCATCAATCTAGGAGAGAAAGTTTTTGCTTTTAAAAGGGTAAATCAACATAATGATAGCCTTTTGGTAGTAAACAATCTAACAAATGAAACGGTTACGTGTGGAATTACCGGAAGATATATAAATATGGTTAATGACGATAAAGTTGAATTTAATGAAGATTTAATACTAAACCCATATGAATTCATGTGGTTAAAACCAATTGACTAGGGGGGAATTAGTTTGTTTAAAAAGGGCTTAAGTCTAGCAATCATTTTGTTAGCAGCTTTTGCATTAACTGCATGTGGAAGCAATCAAAATGCGGACGGAAAAACAACCATAGAATTTATGCACTCCTCTGTTGAACAAGAGCGTTTAGCAGTCATTAACGAACTGGTTGCAGCATTCGAAAAGGAAAACCCAGATATTAAAATAAAACAAATTCCTGTTGAAGAAGATTCTTATAATACAAAAATTATTACCTTAGCAAGTGCAGGCAAACTTCCAACTGTACTTGAAGTAGGGCAAGATTATGCCAAAGTAATGGATAAAGAAGTACTGATTGATAAGAAGGCTGTTAAAAAGATTATTACTCAGATTGGTGAAGAGAATTACTATGATGGCGCCTTGAAGCTAATGAGTACGGAAGATGGAAAAAGCTATACAGGTGTTCCAATCAGCGGATGGGTGCAAGGGATCTGGTACAACAAAGAAATGCTTGCAGCAAAAGGGTTTGCGGAACCGAAAAATTGGGATGATGTCATCACCATTGCTAAAGCATTTACGAATAAAGAGAAGAAAAAATATGGGATTGCCATGCCGACAGTAGAAGNNTCTGAACAAGCCTTTTCACAATTTGCCCTTTCAAATCATGCGAATGTGTTAGACAACAAAGGTAAGTTAAATATGAATACACCTGAAATGAAAGAGGCATTAACTTATTATAAAAAGTTGTCTCAGTATACGATGCCTGGATCTAATGACACCACGGAAGTAAAAGATGCTTTCATGAACGGTACTGCGCCGATGGCGATTTATTCAACTTATATTCTTCCTCCTGTATTTGAAGAGGGAAATGCCAAGAATATTGGATTTTCTATTCCTAGTGAGAAGACAAAGGCCGTTTTCGGAACTGTTTCTGCTTTAACGATTGCCTCTTTTTTAGAAAAAGACCAAAAAGAAGCCGCTAGTAAGTTTGTTAGGTTCATGTCCAAGCCTGAAAACATGACAAAATGGGTGTTAATGTCTCCAGGCGGAGCTCAACCAGTAAGCAAGCTAGTAACAGAAAATGAAAACTATCAAGCAAATGAAGTAGTAAAAGCTTTTGGTGACCTATCAACTGAAATAGCGGCATCTTTTAATAATATCCAAGTATTTGGTTTAGTAGATAGCAAAAATTTCATAAAAATGGGTGACGTAACTAGTTCAGGAGCTATTCCTAAGTTGGTTAACAGTATCACGGTTGGTGATAAAGACATCAAAAGTGAAATGAAGAAGGCAGAAAAAACACTCGAAAAAGTTTTAAACAAAGAATAAATTAGTTCTCCATGGGGAGGGTAACATGAAAACGAATATAAGAAAAAAATCGGATATTAAATTGGCGGTAGCTTTACTTTTCCCAAGTATCTTCTTGCTTCTATTGCTCGTTGCTTATCCAATGGTAGCAAATATACAAATCAGTTTCTTTGATCAACCAATTAATCCGAGGTTAAGCGCCACTTTTGTAGGATTAACAAACTATTTAGATATTCTTACGGATGTTGAGTTTTTTAAATCATTAGGGATTACTCTTTTGTATATGCTTCTTACCGTTGGAGGAAGCACGGCAGTGGGGTTGGGGATTGCCATCTTCTTTAATCGTCCTTTTAAATTTCGTAAAACTGCTCGATCATTAATCATTTTGTCTTATGTAACACCGTCGATTTCATTGGTTTTTGCGTGGAAATATATGTTTAATAACGGCTATGGTGTTGTTAATTATTTAGGAGATGACGTTTTACACCTGTTTAATGAGGCTCCACTTTGGTTTGACAACCCGATAAGCAGCTTTTTCTTGGTATCGCTTTTTGCCATTTGGAGATACTTCCCTTACGCTTTCATTTCTTTTTTGGCTATCCTTCAAACGATTGACTCTACTTTGTATGAAGCGGCTGAAATTGATGGAGCCAGTGCTTGGGGGAAATTCAAAATTGTAACATTACCTGCAATTATGCCAGTCTTGTTAACGGTACTCACACTACGTTCCATTTGGATGTTCTATATGTTCACAGATGTATACCTTTTAACAAACAAAGTAGATATTCTCGGAATTTACTTGTATAAAACAGCATTTGCATTTAACGACTTAGGCAAAGCAGCATCAATTTCCGTCATATTGTTCATTATTCTCTTTATTGTCATTATTATTGCAAGAAAGCGGGTGAATTTGAATGGCAATGGCAAGTAGTAAAAAGAACAAAGCAGCAAAAACAGCTGGGTTTTACACGGCTCTTATAGCCATTTTAACTTTATGTCTGTTTCCTTTTTTCATTATGTTAATGACATCCTTTAAAAGTTCGAAGGAAGCCGTTTCGACAAATCCAACATTTTTTCCAAAAGAATGGACAATACAGCATTATCTCGATATCTTCAATCCGGATATCTTCCCATATCTTTCATATTTTAAAAATAGTTTAGTCGTGTCACTAACTGCATCGATCTTGTCGGTTGCAATCGGGATCTTTGGAGCATATGCGCTTTCAAAACTAAACTTCAAAGGTAGAGCTACGATTAATGCAAGTTTTTATACCGTCTATATGTTTTCAGGTATTTTGCTAGTTGTGCCATTATTTAAAATCATTTCAGGATTAGGTTTATATGATACAAAAACTTCGCTAATCATTACAATGATTGTGCAAACATTGCCGACTGCTATCTTCATGTTAAAGAGTTACTTTGATACGATTCCAGTTGACTTAGAAGAAGCGGCAATGATTGATGGGCTAAACCGGGTCCAGATTATTTTCCATATCATTATTCCACTTTCTTTTTCAGGAATCGTATCCGTATTTGTATATGCTTTTATGATTGGATGGAATGACTATTTATTTGCATCGATTTTCTTATCCGATTCAGCCAATTTTACTTTACCAATTGGATTAAATGCGTTGTTCAGTACGCCAGATTATGTATGGGGACGAATGATGGCAGCATCGCTCGTAACAGCCTTACCAGTTGTCATTATGTATGCCATTTCCGAGCGTTTTATTAAAGGGGATGCAACAGCAGGCGGAGTAAAAGGTTAATAAACTTGATAAAACGAGAGGAAGTAATGTAATCATGAAAAAGTTAGTTGCTGTAGAACCGAGAAAAGCGGCATTAGTAGAATATGAAGATCGCCATGTACACCCAAATGAAGTGAAAATTGATGTTGATTTTGCGGCACCTAAACACGGGACAGAAGTCATCGACTTCCGTGGACAAACACCTTTTATGGGTGAGAATTTTAATGAAGAATGGCGCATGTTCATGCCTCGTGAAGAGGGTTCAGCACCTGGTATCGTGTTTGGTGAATTTCAGCTTGGCAACATGGTCGTTGGTAAGATCGTTGAAATTGGCAGTGAAGTAACAGAGTACCAAATCGGCGATACGGTATGTACGTATGGCCCAATTATGGAGACAGTTATTGTGAATGCTATTAACAACCACCGATTACGTAAAATGCCTGAGGGTGCCAAATGGCAAAATGCTGTTTGCTATGACCCTGCACAATTTGCCTTGAGCGGTGTGCGTGATGCACATGTTCGTGCCGGTGATGTTGTTGTGATTGTAGGATTAGGAGCAATTGGCCAAATCGCCATTCAACTAGCGAAAAAAGCGGGAGCAAGTATTGTTGTGGGAGTTGACCCTATTGAACACCGCTGTGAAATAGCTCTTCGCAATGGTGCAGATGTTTGTTTCGACCCTACTTCCTGTGATGTAGGATATGAAGTGAAAAAGCTAACAAATAAAATGGGTGCGGACTCGATCATTGAAACGAGTGGAAATGCTGCTGCTCTTCAGGATGCATTAAAAGGAATTGCCTATGGTGGAATCATTTCCTATGTAGCTTTTGGAAAGTCATTCCCTGCAGGATTAAATTTTGGCCGTGAAGCTCATTTTAACAATGCTAAAATTGTTTTCTCACGTGCTGCTAGTGAGCCAAACCCTGAATACCCTCGCTGGAATCGTAAGCGAATCGAAGACACATGCTGGGAATTGTTAATGAACGGTTATCTGAATTGTGAAGATATTATTCAACCAATCGTTACATTTGAAACAAGTGCGGATGCATACATGGAATATGTGGACCAACATCCTGAACTAAGTATTAAGATGGGAATCGAATATAAAAAATAATAGTTTATTTACCGTTTCATCTCTATTTCAATCTGACTGAAATCCATACATTTAAAAGATGATATGGATTTTAGTTTTACACCAATATATTGGAGGAGTTTTCTGTGAAAATCGGTACACAAAACCAAGCGTTTTTTCCTGAAGATATTAAAGAAAAGTTTAGATATTTAAAAGAAGTAGGCTTTGAAGGCTTCGAAATAGATGGCAAATTTTTAGTCGATCATTTAGATGAGGTAAAAGAAGCGATAGCGGAAACAGGAATTCCGGTTACGACTGCTTGTGGAGGGTATAGCGGTTGGATCGGAGACTTTATTGAAGAACGCAGATTAAAGGGTTTAGAAGAAATTAAACAGATTCTAGAAGCACTGCAGGAAGTCGGTGGAAAAGGGATTGTAGTC
>NZ_JBALSN010000118.1:8452-16548 GCF_036966985.1 Neobacillus drentensis
TTGTAGTCCCTGCCGCATGGGGCATGTTTACCTTCCGCTTGCCACCAATGGCCTCACCACGGAGCCTAGCAGGGGACCAAAAGGCAGTAAGTGAGTCCCTTAGTTACTTGGATGGAATTGCTGAAGAAACAGGAACGACTATTTTCTTAGAACCGTTAAACCGTTATCAGGATCATATGATAAACACTCTCGCAGATGCTAGAAGATATATAGAAGAAAATAGCTTAAAGAACGTTAAAATCATTGCTGATTTTTATCATATGAATATTGAAGAAGATGATATTTCTGAAGCCTTGCACCAGAATCGTGATTTAGTTGGTCACATTCACCTGGCCGATAATCACCGTTATCAACCAGGAAGCGGCTCGCTTGATTTCAAAAAGCACTTTAATCAGTTAAGGGAAGACGGCTATAACGGATATTTAACAATAGAATGTCGTGTCAGAGGAAACGATCCGGGAGCTGAGTATATTAAAGCCTTACATCACCTTCAAGAATCATTAATTTGAGAGGGGTTATATCGTGGTTAAAAAGAAAGTTGCGATTATCGGCGGAGGACAAGTAGCAGAAAAGGTACATGTTCCTAACTATCAAGCACGTGAAGAATTAGAAATAGTTGCAGTGGTTAGTCCAAACTCTGAACGGGCAAGGGGATTTGCTGAAAGGAATGGCATTCCTCACTTTTACACAGATGCCGCTGAAATGTTTGCAATGGAAAAACCAGATATAGTTAGTGTTTGTACGCCAAATAAGTTTCATTATGAAAATGTGATGCGGGCCTTGGAATTTGGTTGCGATGTACTGTGTGAAAAGCCTCCTGCAATTTCTGCTGCTGATGCAAAGAGTATGCAAATAGCTGCAGAAAAAAACAACTGCATTTTAGCCTATAATTTTCACCACCGGTTTGCTGATGATGTGAGGATGGTACGTGAAAGTGTTGAAAATGGTGTCCTTGGTGACATCTATGTTTCTAAGGCTAAAGCATTAAGACGCTGTGGAATACCAGGATGGGGGAATTTTACAGATAAAGAGATCCAAGGTGGAGGCCCTCTTATTGATTTAGGTGCACATATGTTGGACGCCGCTTTATATGTCCTTGGTTTTCCAAAAATCGAGAAGGTTACGGCGAAAATGTATCAAAAGATCGGCACTAAGAAATCCCAAGGATCATTGGGTGAATGGGATCCAGCAAAATTTAAAGTTGAGGATTCCCTGTTTGGATTTATAGAATTAGAAGGCGGCCGTCTATTACAAATAGAAACTTCCTTTGCCTTAAATATCAAAGAGACATCTGTCATGAATGTTGAGTTTTCCGGGGACCAAGCAGGAGCAAACCTTTTTCCTGCCCAAATCTATACAGATGAGAACGGAGAACTTGTCTCACTACTATCAAGAGAAGAGGCAGATTCAGACCGCCATCACAAAAGCTTGTCTGCTTTTATCGATAAGTGTTTAGGAAAAGATGTCATGATTGCGGATGGAAATCAAGGATACATTATCCAACAACTAATAGAAGCTCTATATCAATCTGCTGAAAAAGGTGAAAGTGTATCCCTATGAAAAACGAACAAGTAATATACGATCATAAATTTGATTTACATTCTATTAATAAATTTGCTAGTTTAATGACATTAGGTAATGGTTACCTAGGCTTACGTGCTGCGTTTGATGAAGATTATTTTGAACAAATACGCGGTATGTATGTTGCTGGTATTTATAATAAAGCCTCTGAAAATGAACCATCAGATTTAGTGAATTTACCTGATTTAGCAGGTATAAGAATCGAGATTGATCACGAGATTTTCTCTATGTTAAATGGGAAGATTCTTTCATATGAACGCTACTTAAATCTTGTAACAGGGGAATTAAGACGTGAGTTATTGTGGGAAAACAGAGGCGGGGCCCGATTTAGCTTTGTTTTCCAACGGTTTGTCGCGAAAAATAACCTGCATGTATTAGCTTCAAAAGTGACCGTCACGAGCCTAGATAACACGGCCAGCATAAAAATTGTCACCGGAATTAATGCCCAGCAAACCAATTTTGGGAAACAGCATTTAATTGAAGAAAAGGTTCGAGTTTTTGATGAAGAAGTAATGCAAGGAGTATATAAAACTACGGAATCGGGGCATACGATTGCACTTGCAACAAGTTGTAAATGCCCGGCAGAGAGTGAAATTGCATTTGTAGCGAAGAATCGCCAGCTTCAAACTATCATTAAGGATAAACTAAATGTTAATCATCCATTTGTTTTTGAAAAACTTGGTACTGTTTTCACCTCACTTGATCAAGGTGAAGCTGGTATAGATCCCGAAGCTGCGAGTATCAATGAATTACAAGTGATTTCTGCCTACGGATATGATGCCTTATTGGAGATGTCAGCGCTTAATTGGCAGGAGTTTTGGCAGCAAAAACGTATCCAAATTTCTTCTACTGATCAATTTGATCAAACAGCAATGGATTTTGCCCTCTATCATCTTGAGATAATGACACCTGCCCATGATGAACGCTTCAGTGTTGGAGCAAAGGGGCTGACTGGAGAAGGTTACAAAGGACATGTTTTTTGGGATACGGAGATCTTTATTAAACCGTTTCATCTATATACAGAACCGGAAACGGCTAAGAAACTACTAATCTATCGATATTTACATTTGCAGCAAGCAAAAGAAAAGGCTGCACGAAATGGCTATGAGGGAGCATTGTTCCCCTGGGAAAGCGCGTTTAGTGGGGAAGAAGAAACACCTGAATTTGCCGCTATTAATATTAGAACAGGGAAGCGGCAGAAAGTCGCATCCGCATTAGCCGAGCATCACATTGTCGCGGACATTGCTTATGCTGTGGTTCAATATTATCAAACGACCCTTGATGAAGAATTTATGAAAAAAGAAGGGCTAGCGCTTCTTAAAGATACGGCACGGTTTTGGATCAGCCGAGCTGTAGATGAGAATGGACAACTGTCCATTAAAGATGTCATCGGGCCTGATGAGTATACCGAGCACATTGATAATAATGCCTATACAAACTATATGGCGTATTACAATGTAGACCAAGCCCTTTATTTTATGGAGCAATATGGTGAAGTTGATGAGGTGCTCCAGAAGCAGGGACGAGCTTTTTTAACACAATTGTATTTACCAAAGCCAAATGAACAGCTAATTATTCCGCAGGATGATACTTTCTTGAATAAGCCGGAGATTGACCTATCCCGCTATAAAGAAAATCAAGGCAGCCAAGGCATATTATTGGATTATTCACGGGCAGAAGTCAATGAAATGCAAATTTTAAAGCAAGCTGATGTTGTCATGTTGATGTACTTGTTCCCGGAACTATTTGAAGCCGATGTCGTTTTGAAAAACTTAAGCTATTATGAAGAGCATACGATCCACGATTCATCGCTAAGTAAAGCCATTCATGCGATTGTTGCTGCGAGATGTAATGATAGTAATTCTGCTTATCGCTTTTTTCAAGAGGCATGCTTAATCGATTTGGGTCCCAACCCACACTCTTCAGACGAAGGGCTTCACGCTGCATCGCTAGGGGCGATCTGGCTGACAACTATGTTTGGCTTTGCTAATATTTCCTTAAAAAATAATCGTTTGAGACTGGATCCTAAGTTACCAGGAAATTGGTCTGAACTTAAGTTTAGGTTGACTATTCACGGTTGCCAGATAGAAATCTTGATGACACATGAGAACGTCGTAGCGTCCAAGTGTTTAGGACCTGATCTTTTACTAGAAATTAACGGAACTGAATTCCTTTTGACTGATCGAATTGAAGTGACTTTATAAATCGAGGAGAAAACAATGAAAATTGTTATTGCACCAGATTCATTTAAAGAAAGTCTAGCTGCAGACCAAGTAGCTGAGGCCATACAAGCTGGGTTCATGGAATTTTTCCCTGAAGCAGAGTATCATTTATTGCCAATTGCGGATGGTGGGGAAGGAACAGTTCAAGCTTTGTCATCCGCAACGGGCGGCAAACTGGAAACCGTCACTGTAACAGGACCTTTATATGATCCTGTTGTGGCAAAGATCGCTTTTTCCAATGATGGAAAAAAAGCCTTTATTGAAATGGCAGAAGCGTGTGGGTTGCATCTTGTTCCATTAAATCGACGAAATCCATTACAAACAACTTCTTATGGTGTAGGGGAATTAATTTTACATGCCATCAACCGCGGGGCTGATGAATTGATTATTGGAGTTGGGGGAAGTGGGACTAACGATGGCGGTTTGGGAATGGCTTCAGCGCTAGGTTACCAATTTTTCGATCGGAATGGGGAATTAGTCGACGGTGTTGGTAAAGATTTGTTTAAAGTCCATTCAATGTCTGATATAAATCGAGATAAACGATTAGATCATGTAATAATAACCATTGCTGCAGACGTCGATAATCCACTAACAGGTCAAAATGGTGCGACCTATGTGTATGGACCTCAAAAAGGTCTGCCTGAATCTATATTATGTGAAGTAGATCAAGCAATGGGTGAATTTTATCAAATGGCTTGCGGTCATTTAGAGAAGGACGTCACCACGCTGCCAGGCAGTGGTGCAGGTGGCGGCATGGGTGCGGGGCTCATCCTATTTGCTAACGCTACTATTAAAAAAGGCATTGAACTTATACTCGAACAATTGAAGGTAAAGGAAACTTGTCAGGATGCTGACATCGTAATCGTTGGGGAAGGGAAAATAGACGGGCAAACCTTATATGGCAAAGCACCAATGGGCGTTGCATCCTGTGCTCCGCCACATGCCAAGGTTATTGCGATTTGCGGAAGTGTGGGTGCCGGCAGTGAAGCACTTTATGAACATGGATTTGATGCTATTTTTCCAACGATTCCTGCCTTACTTCCAATAGAACAAATTATGGAGGGCGCCTACACGAATATTAAGACAACGTCTCGAAATATTGCGGCGCTAATTCAAAAAGGAGGGAATAGAGTATGATAAATCCAGCTATAGAGGCAGTCGTATTTGACCTTGATGGGGTCATAACCGACACTGCTCATTTTCATTATCTAGCGTGGAAACAACTTGCTGAGGAGTTAGACATTATCATAGATGAGGTTTTTAATGAACGCTTAAAGGGTGTTAGTCGTATGGATTCTCTTGAATTAATATTAAAAGAAGGAAACCGACAAAATGACTTCACAATCGCAGAAAAGGAAGAAATGGCGTATAAGAAAAACCTTCATTATTGTGACTTATTAAAACAATTAACACCAAACGATGTTCTGCCTGGAATCTTAGAATTAATATCCAAAATAAAGGCAGAAGGAATTCCAGTTGGATTGGCATCTGTTTCGAAAAATGCGGGTACGGTCTTAAAAGCATTAGAGTTAGAAGGAGCTTTTGATTATATTGCCGATGCAGCAAAAATTAAAAAATCCAAGCCAGATCCAGAAATTTTCCTCACAGCTTGTAAGGGATTAGGGGCAAACCCTAAGCGGTCGATTGGAATCGAAGATGCTCAAGCAGGTATTGAGTCCATCAATGCTAGTGATATGTTTTCAGTAGCGGTTGGAAGTACACTTCGTGATGCATATTACCAAGTAGGAACGACCGATGATCTCCAGTGGAATAGTATTAAAGAGGCATATGAAAATGGCTTAAAGGGATCTAAATAAACCCACTACGAAACGAACATGTAACACTGAAATAAGGATTCAAGAAAAAACTAATCAAACGTTTGATTAAATGGTCTTCAAGCCTGGAGGTATAAGGTTTTCTTCATGGGCAATCGTTTGAATGAAAAACTAATCAAACGTTTGATTAAAAAGGCTTGAAGCATGCATTGTTATAAATGAGTTTCAATATTTTTACCAAATTTAAAGCTAATATAAAAAGTTTGAAAAAGCGACGAAAGCCTTCTATTTATTAGACTCCAAAATGACTTCTGTATAAAACTTATTCGCGTTGAGATAGTTGTCGACACTGACATGTTCATTCGTGCCATGCATTCGATTGAGGTCCTCTGAAGTAATCTGTACCGGTAAGAACCGATACGTATTTTTCGAAATACGATCATACTGCCTCGCATCAGAGCCGGCAAACATTAAGTAAGGAGCAATGACGGCATTCCCGTAAACATTCCTTGCTGCTTGTTGAATCGACTGAAATTGCCATCCCTCAATCGATGAAACCTTGGATGCCTCATTGCCTGTTATATTCACCTTAATATCATCATCTTCAATCGTATCTTCAATAAACTTATCAAATTCCTTAAAATCAAACTTACTGCGGTCCTGGTAAGATACTGTTTTGAAGGTGATGGCTTTGGATAGATGCTGAACAGCTTCCTACTCGTTAATTACCAATTTTGTTGGCTTAGGGGTGGGTTGCTGTGTTTTGACTGTCAAAGTGTCGAAAACGGTTGCAATTAGAAAAACAAGAACGATACCGCCAATAATTTGTAGTGCACACTTTCGTTTTTTCATAGAAAAATCCTCCGCTTTTCTTGTTAATATCTTAATATTACAATATTTATCAGAATAGAAGGAATTTTCTGTGAGTAAACAAAAGAAAAGAACGATTATGCTGGATAATCGTTCGATTTAATACTTTCCTTATTTAAGCGCCTTACTAACCTTCAGTTTCTTCCCTTTAATGGTGGCATTCTCCATCGCCTGTAAGACGAGTGAGCCCTTCCCATTAAGAATATCAACATAGGTCATTTGATCCTGGATGGTGATAATCCCAATATCCTCCGCTGTGACTCCAGGAATTTTCGCAATGGTCCCAACAAAATCTACCGCGCGCATCTTTTTCTTTTTTCCACCACTGAAATGGAGTTTTGTGATGCCTTGGTTAATCCGGGCCGTTTTATTATTTCTCACGACGCGTCGGCCGCTTATTTTTTCCTCGAAAGCCTCTTTTCCTTTGGCAACTTCCTCAGGCTTCGGTGCTTCTATCTTAGGTATTTCAAAGTCAATATATCGTTCAATCGCTCGAACGAATTTTCCTTCATAAGGTGTTGCAAGCGTAATCGCTTTTCCTTTATTGCCGGCACGACCTGTTCGGCCTGTTCGGTGGACATAGCTTTCCTTTTCCATAGGGACGTCATAATTGATGACGAGGGTGACATTATCAATATCAATTCCACGTGCCGCAACATCCGTTGCGACGAGATAGCGGAAATTTCCCATTTTGAAGCCATCCATTACGGCAAAACGATCTTGTTGTTCTAAACCACCGTGGAGTCGTTCACAGGAATAATTTGAGCCTTCTAATTCACTATACACCGTATCAACATGTTCTTTTGTGCGGCAAAAAATAAGGCAGCTGTCTGGATTTTCAACAACTGTAACATCTTTTAGCAGGGAAAGCTTGTCTTCTTCTTTCACCTCAATTAACAAATGCTCAATCGTATCGGTCGTGACCCCGGTAGAAGCGATCTCGATATTAACAGGATTGTTCATATATCTATGGCAGAGGTTTTCAACATCCTGTGGTAAGGTAGCCGAAAATACCATCGTGATTCTGTCTGACGGGAGCTCTTTTATAATCGCTTCAACTTCGTCGATAAACCCCATATTAAGCATTTCATCTGCTTCATCAATAATAAGGTACTTTATTTCGTCTAGAACGAGGGTTTCTCTGTCGATATGGTCCATGACACGTCCTGGTGTCCCAACGACAACATGCGTTTTTTGCTGCAATTCTTCTTTTTGCTTCGAAAATGGTTCTTTTCCATAAACGGCCATCGCCTTAATTCGTTTAAACCTGCCGATATTAGTTACATCTTCTCGAACTTGAACGGCAAGTTCTCTTGTTGGGGTAAGAATTAATACTTGGGGCTTTCTTTCTTCCCACTCAATCATGTCACAAATAGGTATGGCAAAGGATGCAGTTTTACCGCTGCCTGTTTGTGATTTTACGACAAGATCTTGATTCTTCAACGCTAAGGGAATGACTTCGGTTTGAACCTCGGTAGGAGTGTCATATTTTAAAATGGCCAGTGCTCTTGTGATTTCATCACTTAAATTATAATCCGTAAAACTTTTTTCGCTCATGTATTAACCTCGTTTATTAGTATTATCCGGCTTATCTATAGGATTTCTCGCAAAGAAATATCGTATGCATAATCTGAATATGGTTCATTAT
>NZ_JBALSN010000119.1:0-6948 GCF_036966985.1 Neobacillus drentensis
CTCAATTATAAATCCGAAATGAAAACGCATTCATTTTATTTTTGAAAACATATCGATGTAATTTAATTTCCTCTTTAAATCAACGGTAAGTTCTTTTACAATAAAGTAGGAGATATTTAAATTTGCACCACAAATATTCTAAGCAGCTGATTAATGGAGGGGTTATTACCATGGGCTCATACATATTGGATTTAACGGTTGTTGCTTTATTAATTATAGGAATCACAGCCTTAATGGGTGTTATTACGAACAGTTTTGGTGAAAAGGTATTCGGTGGTAAAAATCGAAGTGAATTTGTTGATGAAAGTGCCAAATACCAGACTGGATGGAAAACTGTTGGGGGAAATCGGAAATAAGAATACTTAAATATTGTCGTTAACAGGGAAAAAACGATCTCAAATGCGAGATCGTTTTTTTATGATTATCTAGATTGTGCTTGGTATTGTTTGAATTCTTTCTCAGAACATAATACAAAGTGACCTGGTGTAACTTCTCTAAATTCCACTGTTTCATTCGGCTCGTAATTATGACTTGCCGGGTCATAAGACTTCCGCTTACGAGTCCGTTCACTGATTGGATCTGGAGATGGAATTGCTGATAAAAGTGATTGTGTATACGGATGAAGTGGGTTTTTATAGAGATCATCCGCAGATGCAAGCTCCACCATTTTACCAAAATACATAACACCGATCCGATCACTAATGTATTTAACCATTGAAAGATCATGAGCAATAAACAGATAGGTCAAGCTTTTCTCTTTTTGCAGTTTTCTCATTAGGTTTACAACCTGAGCCTGGATAGAAACATCCAGTGCGGAAATCGGTTCATCGGCAATAATAAATTCAGGTTGAACAGCAAGTGCACGTGCAATTCCAATCCGTTGACGCTGACCACCACTAAATTCATGTGGATAACGGTTTGCATGTTCTCTATTCAAGCCCACGGTTTCTAAGAGCTCATACACTTGCTCCATCCGGTCTTCCTTAGACTTTGCTAAACCATGAATATCAATTCCCTCGGCAATAACATCTGCTATTTTTAATCTAGGATTTAAAGATGCATAAGGGTCTTGGAAGATCATTTGCATTTTTCGGTTGAAATCTTTTAATTGCTTCTTTGATTTTTTCCCATGAACATTTACTCCATCGTATAAAACTTCTCCGCCAGTAGCATCATACAAACGAATAATTGTACGTCCTGTTGTGGATTTACCACAGCCAGACTCACCCACAAGGCCCATTACTTCACCTTTATAGATATCAAAGGATACATTATCAACAGCTTTTACTTCATTTGTTTTACCTTCATTAAAATATTGCTTGAGATTTTTGATCTCAAGTAATTTTTCTTTTTCAGCCATTTATTTCCCCTCCTTATTTTCAGGGAATGGTGCTTGATCAGTTTTTCCAACTTTGACTAAATCTGCATTACCAGAAAATTGACTTTGCCGTCTTAGAACAGCAGCTGGCGGTTCGACTTTTGGTGCATCCGGATGGAGCAGCCATGTTGCAGCATAATGCGTATCCGACACTTTGAAGAATGGTGGTTCTTGCTCTAAATCTATCTTCATAACAAATGGATTACGTGGGGCAAACGCATCCCCTTTTGGTGGATCTAATAAATCTGGTGGTGTTCCCGGAATAGAAAATAGTTCATCATCTTGGGTATCCATATCAGGCATCGAACTAATTAATCCCCATGTATACGGATGTTTTGGATTATAGAAAATCTCATCTGCAGTCCCAATTTCAACTATTTTCCCTCCGTACATAACAGCAACACGATCGGCTACATTTGCAACCACACCAAGATCATGCGTAATAAAAATAATTGATGTATCAATTTTCNNGCAATGAGTACTTTCGGGTTACATGCCAAAGCAATAGCGATAACAACCCTTTGCCTCATACCACCAGAGAACTGATGCGGATATTGATCCACACGTAACTCCGCCTTAGGAATACCAACTAGCTTTAATAATTCAATTGCTCTTTCCTTTGCTGCGTGTCTGCTCATGTTTTGGTGTTTAATAAGTGGTTCCATAATCTGGTTGCCAATTTTCATGGTTGGATTTAAAGATGTCATCGGATCCTGAAAAATCATTGATATGTCTTTTCCACGGATTTTTTGCATGTCTTTATCTTTTAATTTTGTTAAATCCTTGCCATCAAATAGAATCTGTCCGCCTTTAATTTCTGAATTATGCTCAGGAAGTAAACGCATGATTGATTTGGTGGTTACAGATTTACCTGAACCAGATTCACCTACAATGGCTAATGTTTCGCCATTATATAAATCAAAACTTACACCACGGATAGCTTTAACTTCACCTGAAAAGGTATGAAACGATATATTTAAGTCTTTTACTTCTAAAATTTTCTCCATTTACATCCACCTGCCTTCTAATCACGCATTTTTGGATCCAATGCATCACGTAATCCGTCTGCAACAAGGTTGAAGCATACCATGATTAACGCAATCATAATGGAAGGAATAATCATTTGATAAGGAAAAGCAATCATCGATTTAAATCCTGCATTTACTAATGTTCCAAGAGATGCATGAGGTTCCTGTAATCCTAACCCGATAAAACTTAAAAATGCTTCAAAGAAAATGGCATTCGGGATAGAAAACATCGTATTAATAATAATTACTCCAAACATATTTGGAATCATGTGTTTAAAAATAATAGACGAATTTGAAGCACCTAATGTTTTAGCCGCAAGAACAAATTCTTGACCTTTAAATTTTAATACTTGGGCACGTACCACACGGGCCATACTTGTCCATCCCGTAATGGTTAAGGCAATAATAATTGGGATAATACCTGGTTTTAACACGAGAATCATTAAAACAACAACAATCAGGTTCGGAATACCCACTATAACCTCGATAATCCTCTGCATTACACTATCTATACGTCCACCTAGATAACCTGAGATGGCTCCATATGCAACCCCAATAGCCATGTCAATTAACGCAGCCATAAAAGCGATAAATAACGATACTTGTGTACCTTTCCAAACACGTGCAAATTGGTCTCGGCCTAAACCATCTGTGCCAAACCAATAATAGGCATCCACCTTACGAACTTCATAAGCGTTATAAACTGTACCATCTCTTCTTGACAAAGTTCCATCAAAAGGAAGCCAGTGAACATTTTCTAAACCTTGAATTCGCGGTGGCAAATTATTATGTTTAGTGTTTTGCGTATCATAGTCATATGGCGTAATCATTGGTCCCACAAAGGCCATGATAATCATGATTACCAGGATAACCATGCTGACTACAGCACCTTTATTTTTCCTGACTCTTAGCCATGAATCCTGCCAGAAATTCAAACTTGGTTTAGCAATTTTTTCACTTTTTGATGGATCAATATGGACAGGAGCAAACATATCCTTTGAAATTGTTATGTCTTTGTTGCTCATTTAGTTTTCCCCCCCGATACACGAATACGTGGGTCGATGATTCCATAAAGAATATCAACAATTAAGATTACTACGATAAATAGGACTGCAAATAAAATGTTAGTACCCATAATAACGGGGTAATCATTCATATTAATTGATTTAACGAACTGCTCACCAATTCCTGGGATTCCAAAAATTTGTTCAATAACAAGGGAGCCAGTCATTAAACTAACTGCTAAAGGCCCTAAGACGGTTACAACAGGTATTAAGGCATTTCTTAAGGCATGCTTAAAGCTTATCTGCCAACGGCTCGCACCTTTAGCTCTCGCCAAAGTAATATAATCAGACCCTAATACTTCAACCATTTCAGTACGCATAAAACGCGCTGCAATCGAGATTGGGAACATCGCTAGTGCAATAGTAGGAAGAATTGTATATTCAGGTCCTTTCCATAACATTACTGGAAGCCAGCCCAATTTTACCGAAATATAATATTGCATTAATCCAGCAAAAATAAATGATGGGATAGATTTACCAACTACTGCGATAAAAGTAGAACCGTAATCTATCCAAGTGTTTTGCTTTAATGCAGCAACTACACCTAATAAGATACCTAAAATTGAACCTACTACCATAGCTTGAAAACCTAATTGTGCAGAAGGTCCCAGGCGATTTGCAATAAGTTCTGTTACAGGGGTATTATCAAATTGGAAGGAAACTCCTAAATCCCCTTTTACCAAGCTCATCATATAGTTAAAATATTGAACAGGCAGGGGGTCGTTCAATCCATATTTATCCAGCAGAATATTTCTCTGAACTTCCGACAGCTTTTCGAAGTTATTAAAAGGACTACCTGGAATTAGCTTCATGAGGAAAAAGGTAAGCGATGTTACGATAAAAAGTGTAATAATCATATAGCCAACACGTTTTAGTATATATTTGACCATGCCTACACCTCCTAATTAATTTGAATTTTCGACATATTACGACAATTCTCACACAGGTAAAAAGAGAGTATATTTACCAATATACTCTCTTTTTATTTGATTAGTTATAGTTACTATTTTGTGATTTTAATCCACTGGTAACTATAGTCAGGACCAAATGCGTGGTGAGCAAAACCTTGAACCTTAGGATTGATTAGTAGGTTCACTGAACGTTGGTAAAGTGGTGCGATAGCTGCATCATCTTCTAACAAGATTTTTTCTGCATCTTGAAGAGCTTTCCAACGATCTTGTGGCTTAGCTACAAGTTCTTCACTAGCTGATTTGATTAACTTATCAAATTCTGGATTGCTATAGCTCATGTGGTTTTGTCCGCCGTTAGTAACCCATAGATCCATGTAAGTCATTGGGTCAGCGTAGTCAGGTCCCCAACCACCCATTAATAAATCATAATCTTCAGCATCTTCACGAGCAATACGAATTTTGAAAGGAACTGCTTCGATTGTAATTTTTAATCCTGGTAAGTTTTTCTCTAATTGATCTTTAACGAATGCATCAGTTACTTTTGAAGTTTCAGTATCTTGACCTACATAAGTAAACTTAACTTCTTTAAGTCCTGTTTCTTTAAGACCTTGTTCCCAAAGCTTTTTAGCTTCGTCTTTGTTAGTGCTTAAGTAAGTTCCTGCAGTGTCACGGAAATCTTTACTATCTAAGAATGAGAAACCTTTTGGTACAAGGAAATCAGCAGGGATTGATCCGTTTGCTAATACATCCTCAGTTAAAGCTTTTTTGTCAACAGTTAAAGCAATTGCTTTACGGATATTAACATTCTTCAATGCTGGGTTCTTTTCGTTCATTTTTAACCACCAGATTGATGGCTCTTGATAGCGAAGTAAATCTTTTTGTCCTTCAAATTGTGAAAGGATTGCAGCTTGTGCAAGTTTTGGTGTGATATCAGCTTCACCAGCAGTATATGCGTTTGCAGATGCTTGTGGATCTTTAGAAACGTTAAAGTTAATTTTCTCTAAAGTAACGTCCTTTGCATTTACATAATCAGCATTCTTTTCTAATACCCACTCAGTACCAGTAGGACCATCCCATTTAGTCATTTTAAACGGACCATTGTAAAGTAGGTGTGTTGCATCTTTCGCATAGTTATCGCCTTCCGCTTCAACAAACTTTTTGTTTTGCGGGAAGAACAATGGGAAAGTTAAGTAAGATTCGATGTATGGAAGTGGTCTTACTAAAGTAATTTCCAAAGTATAATCATCTAGAGCTTTAATACCTAAATCATCAAGTTTTGCTTTACCAGCAACAATTTCAGATGCATTTTTGATTTTGCCTTCCATAAAGTATGCACCGTATGGAGCAGCAACTTTCGGATCAATTGCACGTTGCCATGCAAACACAAAGTCATGTGCAGTTACAGGGTCACCATTAGACCATTTTGTATCTTGTTTTAATTTAATTGTGATAACTGATTTATCATCATTATAAGTTGGTGCTGCTTCAGCAACTCCAGGAATAACTTTTTGGTCTGGATCTAAACGATATAGTCCTTCGTTTGTAGCATTTAACATTGTGAAGCTCAATACGTCTTGAGACATTACGCTGTCCATTGAAGGAATTTCTGCAGACTCAAGAACATTTAGAACTTGCTCATCTGCTAATTGAGTTTCTTCAGTGCCGGCTTTGTTATCGCCTTCATTTTTGGACGTACCTTCATTCTTGTTTCCGCCCGAACATGCTGCAAGGAACATGCTAAGAACTAGTGATAGTACTAATAGTAGTGAAAGTTTTGATTTCTTCACTAGTAGACCTCCCTTTTCTATTATTCTGAAAAATTACTACATTCTCTATTATACATATTTTCTACATTTTGTACATTATTTTTTTGAACTTTATTTACATTTTAGAAACAATCTTTACGTTATCATTACATTTCCCTGTGTTATAATTTAGACTTATACGGATTTTTAATATAATATACTTAAGTGAACCCCTATTAAATCAATCTTTTGGAGGTTATTTAGTGAATTATCAACTTAAGAAAAGGCTCTTAATCTTAGCATTCACACAACTAGTGATTATTTTAATTTCGTTCCTTAATTATCACAAAATTTCTTTGTTAAGCTATATCAATATATCTTTTTATTTTTCTGCAGGACTCCTGCTTACCTCATTGCTTGTTTTTACTATTCATTCAGGATTCTATGACGTCATTTCAAGATCCTTTAGTTTTGCATTTCAAAGAGGCCAGAACAAAAGACGCTTTGATGAAATACCTCCTTTATCAGAACTTGTTACTTTCAACCAAAAACCCTTAGTTTTTTACGGGCTTATTAATGGGCTGTTTATGCTTATTGCCCTTGTCATATATTATTTTTAACTGACTTGAAAATAATTATTCGTTTCATTATAATTAAGTACAATTGTATAGTTGCTTAAAAGGCGATGATAAAGAGTAGTACGTATTTACATTCGGTTCAGAGAGTTTGTGGGTGGTGGAAACAAACACGAATAAATACGGAATGGACTTTGGAGCCTCTGTCTGAACAAGTTATCTTTTGTTTTATAAAAAGTAGGATTAG
>NZ_JBALSN010000119.1:6971-20462 GCF_036966985.1 Neobacillus drentensis
ATTTTTAGGAGGAAGTTATTATGAAAACGATTTTTTCTGGTATTCAGCCAAGCGGAACGATCACACTTGGTAATTATATTGGAGCGTTGAAACAGTTTGTAGAAATGCAGAACGAATACAATTGCTTTTTTTGTATCGTGGACCAGCATGCCATTACCGTTCCACAGGATCCGGGAATACTTCGGAAAAATATCCGAAGTTTAGCAGCGTTATATTTAGCAGTTGGAATTGATCCAAACAAAGCTACATTGTTTGTTCAGTCAGAGGTTCCTGCTCATGCTCAAGCAGGATGGTTGATGCAATGTGTAGCCTATATCGGTGAATTAGAAAGAATGACTCAATTCAAAGATAAATCTACGGGTAAAGAGGCAGTACAGGCCAGTTTATTAACCTATCCTCCTCTAATGGCCGCCGATATTCTTCTATATAATACGGATTTAGTACCTGTTGGAGAAGATCAGAAGCAGCATATGGAATTAACACGTGACTTAGCAGAAAGATTTAATAAAAAATACAGCGACATTTTAACCATTCCTGAAATAAGTATTCCTAAGGTCGGTGCTAGAATTATGTCTCTGCAAGAACCAACGAAAAAAATGAGCAAATCAGATCCAAACCAAAAAGCTAATATCACACCTTTAGATGATCCAAAGCAAATGGTGAAAAAAATTAAGAGTGCTGTGACAGATTCCGAAGGGATTGTTAAATTCGATAAAGAAAACAAACCTGGCATATCAAACTTATTATCTATTTACTCTATCTTGGGTGGAAAATCTATTTCTGAAATTGAAGGAATGTACGAAGGGAAAGGCTACGGTGATTTTAAAAGTGACCTAGCGGATGTCGTTGTCAATTTCTTTACACCAATACAAGAAAGATACTATGAATTACTTGATTCACCTGAACTTGACCGTATATTGGATGAGGGTGCAGAAAAAGCAAATTTTGTGGCTAATAAGACTTTGAAGAAAATGGAAAATGCTATGGGGTTAGGTCGTAAAAGAAGATAGCAATAAGAAAAGCGCAAGCGCCCTGTTCAGCGGCGTATGGCCTCTTCGAAAGAGCTAACGCTCTTTCTTCGTGCGATGCTTATGCTGCCGAAGCCTTCCTTGTGGAGCGCTCCAACTGAGATAAAGGAAACACGAAGAGCCGGAGGCGATTCGATGTTGACTTATCGTAGGGCGGAGAGCGAAGGACACTAGCCGCTAGGGCGCTGGAGCTAGACAGTAATCTAAGTTCAAAAACTTATACTTTCTTATAAATTAAAAAAAGCCTGAGCCCAAAAGATATGTTGTGTATATCTTTTGGGGCAGGCTTTTAATTTACTTTTGGACCGTGTTCCATTTCCCAAAGTTTTTCAAAAAACGGCTGTCCTTTTATTAGATTTTCACAGAATGTTTCATGTCTCTTCGACCATCCATACTTTGTTTCCTCAAATAACTGTTCCCATGCTGCTTCAAAATTTAAAGCTTGAATCGTTGAGTAATTCTCCGGACACCATTCAGTGTACCAATACCTTACTTCTGCTTCATTACTCGATGAGAGTAATTGGTCAAGTGCCATAAATAATAGTTGTTTTAATTGACGTTCTTTTCTTGTTAAACCTCTCATCAATTCCGGCTCAGGTGAGAGAATGTGATAGTCCTTTAACTTTGGCTGCTCATAAAAGTGGTATTTATTAGCCTCATGTTGACTTATCATCTCGTAAACTAACTGCTCTTGTCTTGGAATTAACCGGCTTTTACGGATCGGAATATTATAGCCTATAGTATCTATGGCTAATATTCCAATTCCATCTGTGACTACAAAGCAATAGTCAAGTTGCACTCTTTCATGATTCTTCCTCAAATAAGCTTTTTGAAAGATATCATCCAAGAGCTGTTGAGGTAATTCTGACAAATCATTTTCAATGTAATTAAACAAAATCGGTTCAACTTTCATCAATGGCACCTGGTCTAATAACTCCACACCATCATCCTTACGCCATTCATGGAAGTGGCATACATTGTAACCGTTTTCTTCCCCTTCAAACCAATTTACCCATACATCATGAAGATACAACATTGTACAACCCCTCACTTCAAGAAACTGTTTGTAAATCAGTATGGGCAGACCTTAGTTAAATTATTCCTTTATATATATTTTGCTCCAATTACATTTATGAACTTCAATTAACAATGACCAATGACCTTTAACTCGCCAACAAAAAAATCCACCATTTGAATGGCAGATTTTCAACGTTTTGATTTTGGATTAAAAGCATCCTTTAGACCTTCTCCGATGAAGTTAATTGATAAGATGGTTACTGTAATGATTAATGCTGGCGGGACCCAAATCCAAAGTTTGAATTGGAGAACATCCGGCTCATTTGCTGAATTCAACATATTTCCCCAGCTGGGAATTTCTTGCGGTACCCCAAAGCCAAGAAAACTTAAACCAGTTTCAGCAACAATCATAGTTGCAAATGTAATCGTCGCTTGAACAATAATGGTAGATAGAATGTTTGGCAGCAGATGCTTCGCAATAACTTTTGCTGGTGAACAACCAATAGAAATGGCTGCTGTAATGTATTCATTTTCTTTTTCGGCAAGGATCTTACTGCGGACAATTCGGGCAATCCCCCCCCAGCTTAGCAAGCTAATTGTCCCAATTAAGACCCATAAACCGTTAACTTTTCCAAATAGAATGGCATTAAGAACAATGACAAATACAAGGAATGGAAAGTTTAAGATAAAATCAGTAAATCTCATTAATAAGCTATCAACGGCTCCGCCGAAATACCCTGAGATCGAGCCGATTAATGTTCCCAGTAGAATAACAAATAATGTACAACTGATTCCTACTAATAACGAAATACGTCCGCCATAGAGTAATCTTGTAAATACATCCCGGCCGGATTTATCTGTTCCAAGCCAATGTTCACCGCTTGGTTCTAACGACATTTGTCCAATGTTGATTCTCGTAATATCTGCCGTAGTGATATAGGGTGCGAGGATAGAAACAATTGTAACAATTAGTAAAAAGAAAAGACTAATCATCGCCAATTTATTTTTCACAAATTTCTTTCGAGCTATTGCAAAAGGAGATAAACTTTTTTTCGGGGGTGTTACTAAAATCTTTTTCTCATTTTGCGTTGCTATCTGCATTTTTTCTCCCCCTTAATCTAGCCTAATTCTCGGATCTACAACACCATATAAGACATCAGCAATTAAATTGCCGATTAGTGTTAAGAAGGAGAATAACATTGTCAACGTCAATAATACTGGATAATCCCTTGTCCCTACTGATTGTAGGAATAGTTGTCCCAAACCAGGATAGGTAAAAATTGTCTCAGTAATAATCGCACCGCTAATTATGGCGACAATATCAAAGCCTAAAAAGGTTATAAGTGGAATAATTGAGTTTCTTAAAATATGAACATTATAAATCTTTCGTTCCGGCGTGCCCTTTGCACGTGCTGTGCGGACATAGTCCTTGCGGCTATTCTCTATAATATCGTTACGTAAAAATTGGGTATAACTAGCTGTACTTAATAATCCAAGTACGACTGCAGGCAGAAAGACATGATGTAAACGGCTTAACCACCATTCAATGGTTCCATCGGTAACACTAATATCGACTGAACCATTTGATGGAAACCAGCCTAGTGTAAAAGAAAAGAAGAATATGGCGAATACCCCAGCAATAAAGGATGGAATGGCCAATCCTATGTAGTTTAATCCTCCAATTAGATTATCTGTTAAGGTATATGGCTTTCGTCCTGCATAGGAACCCATTATAAATGCGAGAATATAAGTTATTAAAATTGATGAAAAACCTAAAAGTATCGTATTAGGAAGACGCTCACCAATAACCTCGGATACCTCTATTTTGAAACGTGTTGATTTTCCAAAATCCCCCTCAACGAATCCACTAATCCAACGGAAATACTGCTGAGGCAGTGGGTCATTATAACCCAATTTCTCACGCATTTCTGCGATATACTCTGGATTTGTATTTCTAGGATCTATTTCTCCACTTAGTGAATCGCCCGGCATCAATTTTGCCAATGTAAATACTACAATGGAGGTAAGGAGTAACATTGGAATCATTCCCAATATTCTTCGAAATGCATATTTCAGCATGTGCATTCTCCTTGTCTAATAAGCTTTGGTACACACGAGCTGTGTAAATCCAATACCAGCGTATTTAAATGGGAGAAGTAATCCTTCTCCCATTTGAAGTTTAAGATTGAGTTAGTATTTTTTTTACGAATCTATTGCTTAATCCACCATTCGTTTGGACGGTTCATTCCAGATACGTCAAATTTAACATCCTGCACTCGCTTGCTGACTGCCATTGTTTCTTCTAGTTCAGCAATTGGTAAAGCTGGTAAATCTTGCATGAATAGTTTTTGCCACTCTACATAAAGATCCTTGCGCTTTTCGTTATCTGTTCCTACAACACTGATATCAAGTGCTTGATCTAACAATTTATCACTGTCAGCATTTACCCAGCGTGGATAGTTCCAAACTGCTTTTGATCCCCAAAGTGGAGTCGGATCTGGGTCTGAACCAGTTGACCAGCCGCCAAAGAATACTTCCATTGATTTATCAGCTTTATCAAGCATTTCATAATATAGGTTTACATCGGTCATTGTTAATTTCGTTTTCAAGCCGACTGCTTCCCAATATTGAGTCATTGCCTTGGCGCGCGATTCAAATGTAGGGTTATCAGTTGCATAGTGGCTGAAATTAACAACAAATTTCTTCCCATTTGGATCTTCACGGAATCCATCGCCATCAACATCTTTGTATCCAGCTTCATCTAATAATGCTTTAGCTTTTTCCGGATCATATTTGTATTGCTCTAAATCTTCATTTGGGGCTGCAATCCAATGGTTTGTTGGAATTGGACGGTTTACCGGCTTACCTACACCAAAGAAGAACGCCTTAACCCATTCTTCACGATTGATAGCATAATACATTGCTTCACGAAGCTTTTTCTCTTGGTATTTAGGTTCGTTCATGATATTTTTCTCGCCATCCCAAGTACCTAATCTGAAACCAACATAGTAGTAGCTTACGCCTGGATAGGTTACAGCATTTACATTATCAAGTGCTTTGACTTGATCAATAATACTAGGATGGAAGGAAGTCATATCGAGTGTTCCGTTTTTAAGCTCTCCTACAGAAAGAGATGGATCGATAACTTTTATAACAACTTTTTCTATATGAGGTTTGCCGCCAAAGTAATCATCAAAGCGTTCCAATTCTACGGATTCACCTGGGATCACTTTCGTTACTTTAAATGGTCCTAAACCAACAGGTTTGGTCCGAACTTGTTCAGATGCCATCATATCTTTTACTGCAAGTCCTTTAAATTCCGTACGGTTCATCGGGTATGTCCAAAGATTATCCAAGTTGTTTACACGTGCTTTATCAAAAGTAATTTGGATGTGGTAATCATCCACTATTTTGATACCAGCGATTTCTTTCGCTTTTCCATCATGATAATCTTGTGCACCCACTATGTTTCTTACGTTATCAAAACGTGGACCATCATAATCCTTGTCAGCGATAACTTTCAATGCGAATTCCCAGTCTTTTACTGATAATTCATCGCCATTGTGCCACTTTACACCTTGTTTGATTTCGAAATCAAAAACTTTATTGTCTGCTGTTTTCCATGAGGCAATATGAGGCTGTGCCTTTAAATTTTCATCATAATCAATTAGGTTTTCATCAAAGAAATCAATGACATACTGATCAGTTGCATTACCATAAAAAGAATAGTTAAATTTACCCTCTGGTGCAGAATCAAGTGCATAAATTAGTGTCCCGCCATCTTGTGGCTTTCCAGCAGTTTCGCCAGTCTTACCATCATCTTCGTTTTTGCTTGTCCCTGTTTTTTCTCCGCCGCTGCAGGCCGCTAAAAATGCAGATAGAACCAGCATCAATGCGGCTAGCATAAGCATACTTCTCTTCTTCATTTTTTTCCCCCCTATTGTTTTTATTTTTCCTTTCGTTACTGTCTAGTGAAAGCGTTCATGTGCTTTCGCTTTTTTAGTAAAGGTGGCAAGCTACTCGATGAGAGGGCTTCACCTCCTTTAATACCGGTTTACTTTTTGAACATTGCTCCATTGCCATGGGGCAGCGCGGATGGAATGAGCATCCCATTGGAGGATTAATTGGGCTTGGCACATCACCTTTTAAGATAATCCGCTCTTTTTTCACCCTGGGATCAGGAGATGGAATTGCTGAAATTAATGCTTGTGTATATGGATGGAGAGGCTCAGTATATAAATCTTCTTTATCCGCAACCTCTACCATATTACCTAGATACATAACACCAATTCGGTCACTCATATGTTTAACAACACTTAAATCATGTGCTATAAAAAGAAAAGTAAGGTTAAATTCTTCCTGCAAATCTTTTAACAAATTTAAAACCTGAGATTGGACTGAGACGTCGAGTGCTGAAACAGGTTCGTCGGCAATAATTAATTTCGGCTTTAATGCTAACGCTCTAGCAATTCCGATTCTTTGACGCTGGCCCCCAGAAAATTCATGTGCATACTTGTAATAGGCATCTGGCGGTAACCCTACTTTATTTAACAAATCCATGACTTCCTGTTTTAATTCATCCTTACTTTTTTTAGAAAAGTTATAAATAGGCTCAGCGATAATGTCCCCAACCATTTGCATCGGATTTAAAGAAGCATAAGGGTCCTGAAACACCATTTGCATATCCTTTCGAATCTCGCGAAGTGATTTGCCTGATACTTTGGTAATGTCTTTACCATTAAAGAGAATTTGGCCCTCTGTTGGTTTTAATAGTCGAAGGATTGTTCTGCCTGCAGTTGATTTACCACATCCAGATTCACCAACTAGCCCAAGGGTTTCCCCTTTTTTAATCTCAAAAGAGATATTATCCACTGCTTTTACATTTCCAATTGTGCGTTTTAAAAATCCGCCTTTAACAGGGTAATAGGTTTTAAGATTTTTAATCTCTAATAGATTTTCTGATTGCATGGGAGAATGGTCACCCTGTTTATGTACTGAAACGGTCTTCATGATCTCACCCCTTCAATTGGTTTACTTGTTTCATAGAGTAAACATGCAACTTCGTGGCCATGTTCTACATCTTCAAGTAAAGGGGTGATTGTCGTGCATTCAGGCATTGCTTTTGGACATCGATTCGCAAAACGGCAGCCCACTTTTGGCATATTAATAAGCGAGGGCACGATACCTTTAATCGAACTTAACCTTTCTTCTTGTCCATCCATTTTCGGGATGGCCCCCAATAGTAGACTAGTATATGGATGTTTTGGATTATGGAAAAGTGTATCAACATCCGTACGTTCAACAATCCTTCCGGCATACATCACCATAACTTCATCACACATTTCAGCAATCACGCCTAAATCATGTGTTATTAAAATTATAGACATGTCATTTACTGCCTGAATTTCCTTAAGAAGTTCTAATATCTGAGCTTGAACAGTAACATCCAGAGCAGTCGTTGGTTCATCAGCAATTAATAATTTAGGCTGACAAGCAATAGCAATAGCGATCATTACTCTTTGTCTCATCCCGCCGGATAGTTGATGTGGATACTCATCAACCAGTTTTTCAGGTCGTGAGATTCCGACACTTTTTAATAGGGCAATTGATCTTAGCCTGGCTTCTTGCTTCGAAATTTTTAAATGATTAAAAAGGACTTCTTGTAGTTGATAGCCTATTGTAAAAACTGGATTTAATGAAGTCATCGGCTCTTGGAAAATCATCGAGACGTCTTTCCCACGAATTTTATTGATTTGAGATTCGGACATTTTCTCAAGATTTATTCCATCAAAAATAACCTCACCTGTTTTTATTTTTCCGCTTCCCTTTGGCAAAAGCTTCATAATGGAGAGACTCATAACGGATTTGCCACAACCAGACTCTCCAACAATTCCAACAATTTTCCCTGGCTTAATATTAAATGATACATTATCTACTGCATTATAATCAGTTCCGTCAATATCAAATGCCGTCTCTAAGTTTTTCACCTCGAGCAATGGTGCCTCTTTGTGCAACGATTTTTTTGTGCTCATAGTACACCTTCTAACTTTTTAAATTATTCTGTTTATTCAAACTATTTACTTGAAATTTTATTACGAAATTGTTACAATTGCAAGAATTATTTGAATCCCCTATACCATATGTCATTTGATTTTTTAAAAAAAGCCTAGTTTTATTGGCTTTTTTCGATGTAATTCTTATAGTTTTCTAGGTATTTTATAGCAGGAATGGCAAAAGATAGTTTCGTAGAATAATGATTGGTTTTGTAAAAATGTTCAACAATATCATATCCAACTGCGTAACCAAGAAGTCTTGGCAGTCTCCCCTCTCCGTAAAGTAATTCATCGTGTCCTCTTTCATTTTTCTTCGTACCTAGTTGTTTTTTTATATATTTATCCCAAAATTTTAGTAATTCTTTTTTATTATACATACGGCACCATGGGGCTAAATATTCCGAGCCACAATTTTTTAAAACAGCATATTCAGCAAGACCTTCTATAATTATCGAATCAAGCAAGGTATAGTCTTCCATTCTTTTATTCAACTTTCTTAACCGGCAGACATGATGATATTCATGGACCATTAGTGCCTCTATTTCTTTCGGATCCTCAAAATGCGAGAGAAATAGAAACATTTTATCAGGAAACGAGACACCAGCTTTACTTTTAACTTCTCTAAGAAAGAACCCGCCTGCTTGTGCTACGGGAAAAAGAAATACTGGTACGTCAGGACCATTCCATTTCTCTTTATAGTGATGAAAGAGTTGTTCCACTTGAGTCCAAGCCTTTTGTTCTTTCATTCGGTCAATAATTATCAGAGCGGATCTGGAGGGCCGGTACATACCAAAATTCAATAATTGATTATATATTTCCTTTGGCGTTTGCTTTATAAAATATGGCTCTAGTTTCTCACACAACTTTACAGGTCTGTCAAACTCCTCTTCTATCCAATAATCTGTTCGAATGATCCCCATCCTTACACCCCATTTACCTAGCCTCTCTGAACAGTTTATGAAGATTATCGAAAGAGGTTCATAGGTAAAATGGTTAAAAAAACGACCAGACATATATGTCTAGTCGTTCGTAGGTGTTTATTCGTATTTTTTAAATACAATCGTAGCGTTGTGTCCGCCAAATCCTAATGAATTACTCATGGCTGCTTTAATTTCCTTTTGTCGTGCTTTATTTGGTACATAATCTAAATCACATTCTGGATCTGGTGTTTCATAGTTAATGGTAGGTGGAAGTATGCTGTCTCTTATCGCTAGTACCGTAAAGATCGCTTCTACACCACCTGCAGCACCAAGAAGATGCCCAGTCATAGATTTCGTTGAACTAATTGCTAAGTTATAGGCGTGCTCACCAAATACCTCTTTCATTGCAAGGGTTTCAAACTTGTCATTATATTCTGTACTAGTCCCATGGGCGTTAACATAATCAATTTCATCCGGCTTTAAACCGCCATCATTAATGGCCATTTTCATAGCACGGGCGCCGCCTTCACCACCTGGTGCCGGTGCTGTAATATGGTAGGCATCACCAGTTGCCCCATAGCCGACAATTTCAGCATAGATTTTGGCACCACGCGCTAAGGCATGTTCAAGTTCTTCCAAGACAATAATCCCTGCACCTTCGCCAATTACAAATCCATCACGATTTTTATCAAATGGTCTGCTAGCTGTTTTTGGGTCTGGATTGGTGGACAAAGCAGTATTCGCACAGAACCCTGCGACTGACATTTTTGTAATCGGTGCTTCTGCTCCACCTGTAACCATTGCATCTGCGTCACCGCGTTGAATGACTTTAAAGGCATCACCAATCGAATTTGTTCCTGTTGCACAGGCGGTTACCGTACATGAATTGAATCCTCTCGCACCTAATGTAATGGAAACTTGTCCTGTTGCCATATCTGGAATTAACATTGGAACAAAAAATGGACTAACACGCTTATATCCTCTATTTTGAAATATTTCAAATTGCTGTTCAAAGGTTTCCATTCCGCCAATTCCAGAACCAATCCATACTCCCACACGATGGGAGTTTTCTTCGTTAATTGTTAAATTGGCATCTTTCACTGCCATTATTGCCGAGGCAACCGCAAATTGTGTAAAACGGTCCATTTTGCGTGCATCTTTTCTATCCATAAATGCTTCAGGATTAAAATCAGTTGATTCTGCAGCAACTTTTGCCGGATATTCATCTGCATTAACTCTCGTCAGCGGCCCAATCCCAGATTTCCCTTCTAATATATTTTTCCAAGTAGTTTCGGCATCATTTCCTAGCGGCGTTACTGCACCTATGCCTGTTACTACAACCCTGCGCTTTTCCATATTATCTATCTCCTTCATTTCTTATCTTTTTGCTCATTCTGTTCTTTATCTTCCCCATTTGATCGCAATTGCACCCCAAGTTAGGCCTCCACCGAAACCTACCATGACAATAATGTCATCATCCTTAATTCTTCCCTCTTCCAAATCTTCTACAATTGAAATCGGAATCGACGCTGCAGAAGTGTTACCATATTTATTAATGGTTTTTGACATTTTTTCAACTGGTAATTCTAATCTTTGTCTTGACGCTTCCATAATACGAATATTTGCCTGATGAGGAATCAAGAAATCGACATCATCTTTTGATAAACCTGCTTTTTCGAGAACATTAATACAGCTTTCCCCCATTTGCCTAACAGCAAATTTGAAAACTTCTCTACCGTTCATAATAATATATTCATCCTGGTACAGATGCTTAGAACCTGTCCCATCAGCCCCAAGTTCGAAGGAAAGAATTCCTCTGTCTTCTGAAACAGGTCCGATAATTGTCGCTCCAGCACCGTCCCCAAATAAAACTGCTGTATTTCGATCAGACCAGTCTGTAATTTTCGAAAGTTTTTCCACTCCAACGACTAGGACATATTTATAAACTTCGGTTTCAACGAATTGTTTACCCGTCACAATACCGTACATAAAACCAGCACAAGCAGCACTGACATCCATTGCTGCTGCCTTCTTTGCTCCCAGCCTTTCTTGAATTCTGCATGCAACCGAAGGAAAAGGAGTGTCAGGGGTAACCGTAGCTACCAAAATTAAATCAATCTCTTCGGCAGTAATCCCTGCATCTTGAATCGCCTTTTGGGCCGCTTCAAATGCCATGTCCGAAGTCTCAACATCATCGGCTGCGATTCTCCTCTCTTCGATTCCTGTCATTGTCCGAATCCATTCATCAGATGTATCCATAATTTTTTCTAAATCCTTATTGGTGACAATTTTCTCTGGTAAATATCTACCGATACCTACAATCCCTGCTCTCATACGGTCCATCTCCTTTATTTATGACAAGATTCTATATCCTATTGTTTAATATCAATTATTATGACTTGGTACTAATTTTATCAAATAAAGTCTATTTTAAGCAACTGTTTAGGGCAAATATTGAAAAAGAAATAAGCTCCCGCATCCGAGAGCTTATTTCTTTTTACATTTCTTTACGTCCTTCAGATAACCCGAGTTCGTATGCCTCTTGCATAACCTTTGTAAAAAGGTTCATAAACGGCTGGATTAAATCCATTGATAATTCAACGCCAGCCTTGTCCAATTGTTCTTTAGCTTCGGGTAAGTACTTCATCGCGATCTGCATAAATTCTAAAGATTTATCCTGACTTATCATATTATCTTTTATCTCCTTCTAACTGTCATTAGCGAAATGAATCCTTTCTTTCATCATCCCTATTTCCAACATATTCTATACAAAAATCAGGACACTTTACAACTGATTTGCATACAATCGTTGGACATGATCCTTTTGTTCCTGAATAGATGTTTTTAATGGAGTTCCTTTTTTTATGGAGACTTTTACAATGTCAGAATTCAAATCCAATGATTCAAAACCATTGTTAACCCGATGATTTTCAGTGATATTTAGATAGTCGGCACATCTCAACCATTGATTCTGCTTGCCACTTTCAAGAACATAACTGCCTGCCTTTCCTGTTTCCATTATATCTAAGATCGCCTCTAGCGCATCATTAATAAAAAGAACATCATTGGACCATTCCCGTTCATCAGTAGTAATCTTTATTTCTTGATATTTTGAAATTAATACTTTCTGAAATAAAAAAGTAGACGTTTGCCATGGGCCATAAACTGCGGGTAAGTAAATAAACTGCGTATTCTTTCCTGTTTCTTTTATTAAATCTAGAAATCCCTCTATTTCCTTGCCCCTAAATGTACTCGCCAGCATTTGTACGGGGAGAATTAGAACATTATTGACATGATTCTTATTAACATCCAGATATTGAATCATCTGCTTAGTTACATTTTTATCCTGTAAAAATTGTTCTTTTTTACTCATATAAAGATCATATATTGAAATGATCAGACTAGTATTAGGTGTGGGTTTTACTGGTTCACTCTCCCACTCGGATAATGATTGTTCAATCAAGTTTGCATTTCGGCCCACTTCAAGCCTTTTTTCTTCTATAAATGCCATATGATCCGTCTCTTCTAGATGAATACCTTCTACTTCTATCCCTTTATTTAACAAACTCTTGCAAATATGAAAATTCACAAAGTCAAACATACCAAAAAGAATTGCCTTGTCCATATATTTTTCCTCCCCACACTAACCTTAATGAATCCTATGCGCATCGTTAAGGAATTATTTCTTGCGGGGAGGATGAAGTTTATAAGACCGATTCATGGCTGTTGAAGAAATTTATCATAATGATCGCTAGTTGTTGTTTTTTTTCTGGAAGAATAAATGTTGGATTTATTTCTGATACACTAATTAATTGTGGATACAATTTAGACTGGTTATAAGACTTTGCCCCAGACAAGACATGAATTATTTTAACTGGACAGTCAAATGGTTGTTTAATGGTTTCTTCCTTGCTAAGAATAGTATTTTCAAGTACCTTCTGCTCCATTTGATGCGCCAATGATAATTCCCTCAGTAACTTTTTATAAAAAAATTTATGTTCCTTTTCTTGTTCAAGATGATGTTTTAGGGATAGAATCGGATTAAGTAAAATGATCGACCTAATCCTGTGCTTCATTTTTTCCATTAATTTCAAAGCAACCAATGCCCCCATACCTTCTGCCAAAACATGAATTTTGTTATTAAGAATCTCGTTTCGGATTACATGCTGATACAACCTCTCTGCAAGTTCAACAGCATTCTCGCTCCCCCAGTTTCGCCCATAAAGATTCGAGGAAAAAATGGTGTACCCTTTTTCTTTTAGCTGTTTGATAATTGCCAGCTTACCTTCATTTTGTGTCCAAAAGCATTTACAGTCATCGACAAAATGCCTTTCATCTCCAAGTATTAAGATCCCAAATCCTGTAGGCTTCTCTGGGTAATGAATAATATTCCATTGGGTATCCATCTGAAAATTGCGATTCTCCATCGATAAATCTCCTTTTCCATATTTCCTCACAATATTGTATGCCGCC
>NZ_JBALSN010000120.1:0-123 GCF_036966985.1 Neobacillus drentensis
GAAGGTCCTGCAGCTCAAATGGAAATGGGACACCGTTATCTAAATGTGATGATGCAATTCTTCGGAGTTCCTTCTTTTGAAGGTTTATTTGTAGAAGGGCATAACGCAATGCCAGATAAAGCA
>NZ_JBALSN010000120.1:151-14434 GCF_036966985.1 Neobacillus drentensis
TGCAATTGCAAGAGCAAAGGATTTAGCTCATACTTTTTAGTTGATTGGCACTGTCAGTTGTTTTTGAAAAAAGAAAGCTACCACGGAAATGAAAACGCGGTTTAGCCCTTATAAAACTTAATCAACAATAATTATAAGCATAGGAAATTTATTAAAGAGTCAACAAAATTGTTGGCTCTTATTTTTTTGATTGATTAGTAAGGGATAGTTTAAATACGTTCCGATTAAAAGTGCATTAGCTAAAGTGTGTGAAATTTATTTTCAGTCCGATACAAAAATTGACTGGATATAACGAAAATCGAGTTAATCTTTAGCGGTACATATTAGCAAACTGGTGCCTTAAGCCTTACTTAAGGTTGCAAGTCCGCGTTCTCTTAATTCTCCTCGATACCAAAAATAAAACGCTGATGAGGTAGTAGAAATAGTCCCCATAGGTCAAGCTAAATAGCAAAATGGAATATTACAGAACCTGAAAAGGTAAGGAAGGCGTCTTTCAGATGAGAAAGGAAGAAGTGGTTAAGCAATTTACAACTCCGTTAGATGCAGGGGCGTTCCCTTTAGGAACCTATCATTTTTATAAACGCGAATACCTGAACATTATATATAGAACCGATCTGGTACGCTTAAGAAAAATGGTTCCGGAACCAATGGAGGTTACCTCTCCGCTTTGTAGGTCGGTTTGGCGGCGCAACTATATTTTCAGTACGACCTAACAAAACGGGGGAATTGCTAGAAAAAGTAATGGGACTCGACTTTATCGGAAAAGAAGGAGATTTCGCTCGTTATCGTTCCTCAGCTGATATCGGAAATATCATTGACCTAAAATTAACGCCTATTGGACTCGGTCAAATGGTTGTGGGTACAGTACACCACATTGCATGGCAGGCTAAAGATGACCAGGATCAATTGGATTGGAAGAGATTTGTAGAGAGAAATGGATATGGAGTAACCCCGGTAAGGGACAGAAACTACTTTAATGCGATTTACTTTAGAGAACATGGGGAAATTCTATTTGAAATTGCAACGGATCCACCAGGGTTCGCTTATGATGAAACATACGCAATAATGGGAGAAAAATTGATGTTGCCTTCACAATACGAACCACATAGAGGACAAATTGAGCGCGCATTGCTTCCATTAGAAGTGAGAGAATTAGATTAATTAACGAAAAGGAATGATTGCTTTGCTTTCAATAGACCCAGCCGCAAATACCGAAAGGGAAAATTATAAATTTTTAATAGGAAGCATTATACCTAGACCGATTGCTTTCGTCACAACGATTTCGAAAGATGGTATTTTGAATGGTGCGCCATTCAGTTATTTTAATATTGTTACAGCTAATCCGCCAATAATTTCATTAGCGATTCAACGGCCGGAAGGAAGACAGAAGGATACAGCAAGAAACATCATCGAGGCCAAGGAATTCGTTGTCCATATTGTGGATGAACAAAATGTTGAAAAAGTAAATAAAACAGCGGCAATCCTGCCTCCAGATCAGAGTGAGATTAAGTTAGCAAATTTAACTCCTATTAAAAGCTTAAAAATTTCTGTTCCAGGAGTAGAGGAAGCAAAAATCCGAATGGAGTGTGTTTTAGAACATTCCGTAGAATTAGGAGGTTTGGAAGCACCTGGCTGTGATCTTATTATCGGAAAAGTGGTTCAATTTCATATTGATAATGAAATTTATGAAAAGGGAAGAATAAACCCTAGTGGCTTAGCCGCTGTAAGCCGTTTGGCTGGCAATAATTATGCAAAAATTGGCGAGATTTTTGAAATAGAAAGACCTAAATAGTCCTTGTAAATCCCATCGAACAAATGAATTAAATGATTTTTTACGAAGCGTAACAAAAAAATGATTTAGACGGGAATAACAGCCAAAGAGCTATTAGCTGGAGTGAAAATGGTATAAAGAAATTTAAAAAGAGGAATTATTAAAATTGAATTTTGATATTAAACATTATATAGAATGAACAGGAGATAATAAAATGACAGGATCGAAGGATTTTTATACCGCAGTAGAGGGCCGACGTACCTTTTATGGGATTAGCAGTGAACCAGTTGTATCTGATGAAAGAATTCAAGAAGTAATAAATCATGCGGTAAAGCATACCCCTTCAGAATTCAACACTCAAGCACAAAGAGTAGTTCTTTTATTAGGAGAACATCACACTAACTTGTGGAGTATTACAACTGAAACGTTGAGGAAAATCGTTCCAGCTGAAAACTTTGCTCCTACTGAAGAAAAAATGAATGCCTTTGGAAGTGGATATGGCACCGTCTTATTTTTTGAAGAAATGGCAGTAATTGAATCTTATCAAAAACAATTTTCATCGTATGCCGAAAATTTCCCCGTTTGGGCTCAACAATCTAACGGGATGCTTCAATATGTAATATGGACCTCGCTGGAGCTTGAAGGGTTTGGTGCTTCATTACAACACTATAATCCACTTATTGACAATGAAGTTAAAAAGAAATGGGGAATTCCAAGTAGTTGGAAAATGATAGCCCAAATGCCATTTGGTAAGCCAACTGCATCACCTAAAGAGAAGCAGTTCCAACCAATAGAAGATCGTGTTAAAGTATTTAAATAAAATTATGGCTCTGTTAAACTTGCCAGTTGATTGGAGCGAAAGAAGCTCACATTGGGGTGCAATGAAAAAACTAATCGGATACAATTCCGATTAGTTTTTTTATTTGTCGTCATTTATTATGGCATTGGTGGGACAAATGACCAACTATCAAAATGACTTGTTGAAGGCGTCAAGCAAAACGTCCTGTAACTGTTGCTAAATGGGCAAAAAAGCAAATAGAAAATAACATAACGAATCTTAAAATCTTTCGATTATTTTTTTTGTGGTAAAAAATATGAGGAAAGGTGTAAAACTTAGGATTGAAAATAGAAGCAAGGGCAACATATATTTGAATTTCTAATAAAGTTTTAATTTTATTATTTTTTAAATGAAAAGGAGATTGGCAATATGTCTAATGTAAATCTTGCAATCATCTTATATAGTTCAACAGGTACAAATTATCAGTTAGCACAATGGGCTGCTGAGGGGGCGAAGGAAGCTGGTGCAGAGGTTAAAATATTAACAGTTCCAGAATTTGCTCCTCAATCAGTTATTGATTCTAACCCTGCGTGGAAGAACTTTTATGAGGAAGTTGGAGTATGCATTCCAACAGTATCACTAGGTGATTTAGAATGGGCAGACGCAATTATTTTCAGTGTTCCAACTCGTTTTGGTAATATGCCATCACAAATGAAACAGTTTTTAGACACAACAGGCAGTTTATGGTTTAATGGGAAACTGGTTAATAAAGTGGTAAGTGCGATGACATCCGCACAAAACCCACATGGTGGACAAGAGGCAACCATATTGTCGCTTTATACAACAATGCATCACTGGGGAGCGATTATTGCCACTCCAGGATATACTGATCAAGTGATATTTGGAGCTGGAGGAAACCCATATGGAACAAGTGTTACTGTTGATCAGAATGGGAAAATGGTTGAAGAGTTTTCTGCTGTTCAAGCGGCCGTTAAGCATCAGGCAAACCGTACAGTTACAATAGCAGAATGGGTAAAAAAAGCTAATCAATAATTAATTACCGAGTTACTTCAAGAAAAAATCAAAATTACTGATGCTAATAAGTGAGGATGAGGTCGATTATAACCAGCTTGGACCTAAAAGGATCTCCTGAAAATATTCGTTAATTTTTTTTCGATTTTCACCAGAATTATCTAACTAGATGTTTTTATTATTACATACTGTATTTTAAATGTACCATTTTGAGATTTTTATTTGTATTATTTAAAGCAAATAAAGCAATAAATAAGCAAATAATAGGAGCCTAGTATGGGATCCTTATTTTTATTTGACTAAAATGTATTGATTTGGATGGATTTACCATTTTATATTAACTGAACAACTAACTAATACTATTTTTATTATGATGAAATGGTAGCTTCTCCTTGGTTTAAGATATCTTAGATAAAAATGGAACTTCTCATGAAGAATGGTTTAAAGGCCTCCGTAGTCTTCTTGCTAAACTCAGGGTAGTTAAAGAATATGGATTAGGAGGATTAGGTTACTGGCATTTAGGTACCTCTATGCCACAAACAGAGGAGATATTACTAAGGGAATTTAATGTTCAATAGTCCTACAAGATAAAAATGTATATGGAGGGTCCATGCATGGACAGCAATAATTGTGATTTTTCACCTATGAAACAACAATTAGAAGATGGTATTCAAAACCTGATTCTTCTGCTGCAATCAAATTTAGAAGTACTTAGTAACGAAAATTATTGTTTATTGGGAAGTCTCGAGGATGTAAAACAACATTTAATTGAAATTGAATCAATGGCGGCCTCATTTTACTTAAATTGTTATTTATCATCTTTTACTGACACTTATGAAGATTTATCCAACTCTGTTCAAAACCTCTCGAAACATAGACATGGTGCCCTGATTGTAGTTCAACGTGGTGATTCAGTTGAGCCTATCATTCAAAAAGGTACGACTTTAGGAGCATCAGTAACGCCTAAATTATTGGAATCCATCTTTTACCCAGGGAACCCGTTGCATGATGGGGCAGTATTAATTAGGGGAAACGAAGTGGTTTCTGCAGCAAATGTCCTTCCTTTAACACCAAAGAATATAGAGGGTAAAAAACTGGGGACACGTCACAGAGCAGCACTTGGAATAACAGAAAGAAGCGACGCACTTGTATTAGTGGTATCCGAAGAAACGGGCAAAATTTCTTTTGCCTTAGAGGGAAAACTATATCCTATTAATACTCAACAGCCCATTGTTTTTTAACGTCATAAACTAAAGAATATCCGGTCTCAAAACAATATGAGATATTACGATTTAGAAAAATTATTCTAGGAGGATTCATATGATAAAGATACTTTTGTTTTACTTAATTTCAGTTAGTGTGGTTTTAATGACTCCCATTTTCGCTTGTGCTCAAGTCATCCATGAAGTGAAACCTGGTGAAAGCCTAACCAAAATTTCAAATCAATACAAAGTAGACGAAGAGGACCTAGCTAAGCTAAACGGTTTAGCTAAAAATACTCAATTAGTCCTTGGACAGGCAATGATGATACCTGGTTCGACTTATATTGTCCAGCAAGGCGACAGTATTTGGGAGATCGCTAACCGTCACGCAATTAGTGAAATAACATTAATGAGACAAAATCATTTAAAGAGTCGAGTAATTGTCCCTGGTCAGAAATTAAGTATTCCTAGGCCGCCAAAAATGAATATTTGGACTGGAACTTATTTTGTTCCAAAAGATAAGAATTCAAATGCTTGGATGCTTAATAACTATAAAAAGACTCTTACTAGTATTTTCGTTTTTGAGTATCGGTCCGATGAACAAGGAAATATCATCGAAACACCAGAAAACCAGGCGCATAAGATTGCTTGGAAAGAAAATCTTCCACCTTTTGCTACACTTACAAATTTAAGTGAAAAAGGATTTGATCCTAATCTTACAAATCGGTTAATCAGTACGACATGGTTACGACAAAAATTTGTCAATAATATATATTCCCTTTTAGATAGTCACGATTACAAAGGAGTAGTAATTGACTTTGAACAGGTTAAAACAAAAGATCGGGCTAACCTTAACCAGTTTATTAAGGAATTAGCTTCAAAACTTCATCCGGCGGGAATGGAAGTTATGATGGCCGTTCCTCCAAAAGAAGGTGCTCAAATGCCATCTTATTCTGCAGGTTATGATTATCGAACGCTCGGCAAATACTTGGATAGAATGTTTTTGATGACTTATGATTGGCACTGGCCAGGAGGTCCTTCAGGCCCAATCGCTCCGATAGACAGAGTAAAAGCTACACTTGATTATGCAGTTTCTGTTGTAGATAAATCAAGGTTAATGCTGGGAATTCCTCAATACGCATATGATTGGGTTATAGGAACAAATAAGCGTTCAGGTTCTGCTTATTCCACTCAACATGCCATTGATTTATACACAGGATATCAAAGTCCGGTACACTATAATGAGAGTGCTGCTGCACCTTGGTTCCGTTATGTTGACAATAAAGGAAATCTACACGAAGTGTGGTTTGAAGACCCACGCAGCTTACTGGTTAAGTTCCGACTAGTTCGCCAATATGGACTAGCTGGAATGGGATGCTGGCATTTAGGTCTAACCATGCCTCAAACAGAAAAAATGTTACTAGAGGAATTCAATGTGCACTAATATTGTTATACCTTAATACAATCAATCTGTTCCAGGGGACTTAATAAATGCTATTGACTGGTTTTAAGAGTAGACTAACAATTTGTAAAGAAACCTGTTTTTCTTGCAGGGGGTCTCCTGGTTTTTTTCTTTGCAATCCCTTGTAGCTTTTCTTTTGTAAAATCAGAAAATGATTTAAAATTTTTGAAACTTTTAAAAAAATTTTACTTAGGATTTCTATTTTCATAAACCTCCTAATAATTATGTTTATAAACATTTGGAGGTCAATAAATGAACGTATATTTGGCGGGACCATTTTTTAACTCAGAACAAATTGCACTGTTAGAAAAATTAGAAATAATTTTATTTAATAAAGGATTAAATGTTTTTTCTGCACGAAAATACAAAAGTGAGTTTCCTTTTGGATCTTATCAATGGCAATATCAAAACTTTGTTACGGATGTAAATGCCATTCAGTATAGCGATATTATCTTTGCAGTTTATAACGATCAGGATCCTGGAACAATGTGGGAAGTGGGATATGCATGGTCGCTTAAAAAACCTATAATTATTTTTAATACAAAAGAAAAAGTGGTAAATCTTATGTTTGCACAATCTTCACATGCTTATTTAGATAGCTTTGATAAAGTAATTCAGTATGATTTTAATAAATTGCCTCGAATACTTTATCATGGAGCTGTAACTTAAAAATTTATAACAACAACGGAAATGATACATTAGGTAATAATAAAATTTTTTCCATTTTTTAATATAAAAAATAGATTGTTGACAAATTGATAAAATTATTTATAATTAAGTTATCTTGAAATTGAGATAATTAGATTTGAGATAAATTCATTAAAAGTATTAAATGGAAGGTCTTGTTAAAATGGTAACTTTATATTTAACACCTAGTTGTGTATATTGCCGTAAAGCTAAAGCTTGGCTTGAGGACCACCAAATTGCTTACAAAGAAAGAAACATTTTATCTGAACCGATTACGATCGATGAGATTAAAAATATTCTTCGACTAACAGAATATGGTACAGATCAAATCATTTCAAAAAATTCGAAAGCTTTTCAAAAATTGAATGGCAACATTGAATCTTTATCACTTCAAGAATTGTACAAGATCATTAAAGATAACCCAGAATTATTACGAACACCATTAATCATTGATGAAAAAAAGTTACAAGTCGGATATAACCAAGAAGAAATTCGTAGATTTATGCCACGTAAAAATCGTACTTTTCAACTTCGTGAAGCTCAACGAATGATTTATTAAATATAAGGTTTAAAACAAATAAAAAAATATATTCTCTAAAATAACATCGTATAATATTATTTTTATTAATATCTCGTATTAGAGATATATTAATGTGAGATATTTTGTTAAAGGAAGTGGTGGATGATATTTTCGGTACATTAAATAAGGATGAGGCTCAAATACTAGTTAATCTTTTGAAAAAAGTTAATAAAAGAGTGAAAAAATAAATTTTTAGATTAAATATCTTTAATTAGAGATTTTTGAATTTAATGCAGTTGTTTGATAAGAGTTTAATCGCATTATTTGCAGAAAATAATTTATAGATTAGATTAATAAAATTTAAATTGTTCTACTAAGGATCAGACAATTGAACATGTTTCGTAAAAAAATCATTAAAAAATGGAGTGACAAAAATGACTAAGAAAACTATGGGTATTCACCATATAACAGCAATTGTAGGGCATCCGCAGGAAAATGTAGATTTCTACGCTGGAGTTCTAGGGTTACGATTAGTGAAACAAACGGTAAATTTTGATGATCCTGGTACTTATCATCTTTATTTCGGTAATGAAGGGGGAAAACCAGGTACGATTATTACCTTTTTCCCATGGCCAGATGCTCGTCAAGGAATTATTGGTGATGGTCAAGTAGGGGTCACTTCTTATGTTGTTCCAAAGGGTGCATTGGAATTTTGGGAAAATAGATTGGAAAAATTCAATGTTTCATTTACTAAAATGGAACGCTTTGGAGAGCAATATTTAGAATTTGATGACCCGCATGGGCTTCACTTGGAAATTGTTGAAAGAGAAGAAGGTGAAGTCAATACATTCACTTTCGGTGGGGTAACTCCTGAAGTTGCGATTAAAGGGTTTGGCGGCGCAACTCTATTATCGGCACAACCTAATAAAACCGGGGAATTGTTAGAAAAAGTAATGGGACTCGAATTAATCGGAAAAGAAGGAGATTTCGCTCGTTATCGTTCTTCTGCAGATATCGGAAATATTATCGACCTTAAATTAACTCCTATTGGACGCGGTCAAATGGGTGTAGGAACAGTCCACCACATTGCATGGCGGGCTAAGGATGACCAGGATCAATTGGATTGGAAGAGGTATGTTGAGGCGAACGGTTATGGTGTTACACCAGTTCAAGATAGAAACTACTTTAATGCCATTTACTTTAGAGAACATGGGGAAATTCTATTTGAAATTGCAACAGATCCACCAGGATTCGCTCATGATGAAACACACGCAACGATGGGAGAAAATTTGATGCTGCCATCACAATATGAATCTCATAGAGGACAAATTGAACAAGTGTTGATTCCGATTGAAGTAAGAGAATTAGATTAATTCACTTTAGAGTCAAAGCATGAAGAATTACAAGAAACCTTACCATATGTGGAGGTTCGCGTTCTGGGAGGAGATAAATGATGAAACATATATTTAATAAGGGGACTAATTCATCAAAACCAACTTTACTATTGCTTCATGGTACAGGTGGAAATGAATTAGACCTGCTTCCTCTTGCGGGAAGAATTGATAATGAGGCTTCAGTATTAAGTGTACGGGGAAATATATTAGAAAATGGCATGCCTCGATTTTTCCGAAGATTAGCGGAAGGAGTATTTGATGAGGAAGATTTAATATTCCGAACAAAAGAATTAAATGAGTTTCTTGACGAAGCATCTCAAAAATATGATTTTGACCGGAATAATATTATTGCTATCGGGTATTCTAATGGTGCGAATATTGCGGCTAGTTTATTATTCCACTATCAAGATGCATTAAAGGGTGCCATTCTCCATCATCCAATGGTGCCGAGAAAAGGAATGGATCTTCCAGATTTGTCAGGGAAATCAGTATTTATTGCGGCTGGAACAAATGACCCAATCTGTTCACCACTGGAATCGGCTGAACTACAATCGTTACTTGAGCACGCAAACGCAAAGGTTGAACTTCATTGGGAGAACAAAGGCCATCAGCTAACCGTTGAAGAGGTAGAAGCCGCGGCTCAATGGTATCGCAAATTATTTAAATAAAAAATATTTCGGATAGACTATGTAATGAATGATACTCAACTGGTTTTTTAATTGGGAATCAAAAAGTTAAAATGCCTAATTATGAATATTAATTGAAAATGATTGAGAAAATAGGTGGTGTATTAAAATGGGTTTTTTATCTAAACTATTTGGAGATTCATCAAAAAAGGAGATTGAAACAATGACAAATGTAAAATTAGCCGTAATTTATTACAGCATGGGTGGAACAAACTACCAACTAGCAAAATGGGCTGAAGAAGGAGCAAAAGAAGCGGGTGCAGAAGTTAAAGTATTAAAAGTCCCTGAACTTGCTCCACAATCAGTTATTGAAGGAAATCCGGGTTGGAAAGCACATGTTGAAGCAACGAAGGCAGTACCTGAGGTAACATTAAACGATTTAGAATGGGCAGATGCCATTATTTTCAGCGTACCTACTCGATTTGGTAACATGCCAGCACAAATGAAGCAGTTTTTGGATACAACAGGAGGCTTATGGTTTAACGGAAAGCTTGTAAACAAAGTAGTAAGTGCCATGGCTTCTGCACAAAATCCTCATGGCGGTCAAGAGGCAACGATTTTATCCCTTTATACAACCATGTATCATTGGGGTGCCATTGTAGCAGCTCCTGGTTATACTGATCCAGTTACCTTTGGTGCAGGCGGTAACCCTTATGGAACAAGTGTTACTGTTGGACAAGATGGGAAAATGATCGAAGATGTTCAGGCAGCTGTTAAACATCAAGCTAAACGTACAGTTACTGTTGCCGAGTGGGTCAAAAAAGCGAATCAATAAAATTCTTGAAAAGCTAGTCGGAAATATTCCGATTAGCTTTTCAAAATGTTAGGTTTTGAGTAGAGGGTAATAAGCTCTCTCTTTGTGAACATTAGGGCAAGACATCATCTCAAAAAAGGAGAAAATTGATGACTACAAAACCATTATTCACATCATCTGCAACAGCTACTGGAGGAAGACAAGGCAGAGTTGAATCCTCTGATGGCAAAATAAAAGTGGATCTAGCAATGCCAGGCTCCCCAAGAGCGAAAGAAATTCCAAATGCCACGAATCCTGAACAGTTGTTCGCTTGCGGTTATTCCGCTTGTTTTGATGGGGCATTACAGCACATGGCTAGGAAAGAACATGTCAAATTCGAATCACAAGTAACTGCAAATGTGGATTTCTTAAAGGATGAGGCTGATGATGGATTCAAAATTGCGGTAACATTGCAAGTAAAAGGGACAGGTGTGGAAAAGAAAAAATTAGAAGAGCTTGTACATAAGGCCCACGAATTCTGTCCATACTCAAAAGCAACAAGAGGGAATATTGACGTCACTCTCCAGGTTGTTGAATAAATCCAATTCGTTGCTTGGTACTAATTTATTTATAAGCATATAAGCCTTATCGAGGACTGTGTTTTGCAATGTAAGTTTGTCTTACATTCTTATTTTCAAAATAATACCGAGAATCACGTTAAAACGCCTCAGCACAAATTCTGAGGCGTTTTAAACATAATACTGAAATCATAACAAAAGGATTTAAACTAAACATGTTATAATTTAACAATCGTTCATCCACGTATTTTTCCTTCTAAAATATCCTTTAATACTCCAGGCAGCTCTTTAATGTAATCATTTTTTTAATCTTATCCTTTTTTTCATGATGTAAAAAATCTGTTCAGCTTTAACCTATAAAATCATGTTCCTAATGGGAAAGAATATGGCAAATCCTTCCATATTTAATATAGTGTGAATAGGAGTTTTTACTTTTTCTCATTAAGTGCATGGAGTACGTATAATTGTCGACGATCACGCTCTTCTTCAAGCTGCTTTTCAGAGATGTTGCCAAAAGAAGAGTTAGCCTGTTCGGATAATGATTGAATCGTAGTTTCATCAAGTCGTGGACTACCAAGGTTATCCCAAAGTGCCTCCATTCCAGGACCTAGGTGTTTGAGAAAGGCAGGAAATCCTCCTTTTCCACCTCCCAGGTGGAAAGTCAAGAATGGTCCACCTGCTGCCCATCGAAGACCAATCGAGCTTGTTACAATTTCATCAAGGTCCTTGATCGAAACAACACCTTCTAATACCAAGTGAATGGCCTCCCTGAATAATGCTGATTGTAAACGGTTCGCTACAAATCCGGGTATTTCTTTCTTCAACACAAGTGGGTGCTTACCTAACGCTTCATAAAAAGCCACCGCTTTTTCAACCGCACTAGAAGACGTATTTTTTCCAGGCACAATCTCGACCAATGGGACAAGATGTGGTGGATTAAAAGGATGGCCGATTAACATATGCTCTGGATCTTCCATTTGCTCTGATATATCGCTTGCTTTTAAACCCGAAGAGGATGAAAACAATAATGTTTCTCTATTCACAAATTGTTCGATTTGATTGTATAACTCCTGTTTAAAGCCTATACGTTCGGGGCCGTTTTCTTGTACAACAGCGGCACCGTCAAGCGCACGTTCCAGGTTTTGCTCAATTACTAGTCGATTTGTAAGTCCTTCAGTTGGAAGTCCAAGTTCACGTAACGTTGGGATAATCTGTTTTATTCCTTCATGCACAACTTCCTCTAGGTCAGGACGAACATCGTTTACTCGTACCTCTAAACCTTTTGCAAGAAATAAGGCCGTCCACGAAATCCCAATCACACCGGCTCCAATAACCGTAACAGGGTTGAATCGACGTAGATCTTCGGGTAACAGGGGATTGTTAGTTTGTTTATTCATCGTATTCATAGCTAATATGTTTCCTCCTCTAGAAATTTTTAGGCTGAAGTCACTGATATTTTTACCTAAAGATAATCCTTTATTCTTCTAATCGTTCATGGATGGTAAAAGAATACCTGGGATTATCCGTGAAAGAAACCTTTAAAACGTGGACAGTGCTGGAGACAATCCTTTCATTTGTTGCTTTTGGCGGTGTATTATTGCTTAATTTGTTTGTTTAGAAACCATACTACTATTAGAAACTATAGAGGAAGTTTAAGTGACACATCTTAAATGTTTTACGCGAAGGAGAGAAGCTAATTTTGAGCTTCTCTCCTTGATTAGGAAATCACAATCACATTCTTAAATTAAGAAAACAGCCTTTGAATTAAAAAAGGAAAAGGACTCTCTTGACAGAGCATCTCTGATTAAATACAATATTTCTAGAAATACTGAAATAAGAATTGTTGAAAGGAGGTTTTTAGCGGTGAAAGATGATGATATTGCGGTAAAAGTCTATAAGGCACTAGGTGAATCGACTCGTTTACAAATCGTAAGATTACTTGCAGGGCAATCAGAGTTAGCTTGCCTGGAAATGGCAAATCAATTAAAAGTCCCTGCCAATTCAACATTGACACATCATTTAAAACCATTACTCGATTGCGGATTATTAGCAGTTCGCAGAGAGGGAACCTTCAGATTTTACAGTTTACAACGAGAAGTTATTGCACAATACGCTCCCACTTTACTTTAATGTTAAAGCGGAATAATTTTAATTTCAATTTCAGTATATATAGAAATACTGAATAATTGAAATGAACGGAGGAGAATATATGGGTCAAATTAGCAAAGAAACAAATAATTGGGGAAATTTAAAAAAAGGTTTAGACAGTAAATTGTTTGAACCGATAAAAATCGGAGCTTGGAATTTACGCTCACGTATCGCAATGGCACCGTTAACAAGAACCTTTGCAGATGATCAGACGGGTGTAGTAGGAGAGGATATTGTTGAATATTACCGAAAACGTGCTGCAGATGGCGTTGGTTTAATCATTTCAGAAGGAACGGTCATAAGTCCTCGTGGAAAAGGCAATCCTGGAGTTCCAGGCATTTATTCAGACGAACAAATTAAGGGATGGAAAAAAGTAACTGATGCTGTGCATAAAGAGGGAGGAACAATGATCGCTCAAATATGGCATGTTGGTCGTTTATCTCATCATGAGCTTGCTGGAAATCTGCCTCCTCAAGCACCATCAGCTATTCTAGCTGAAGGCCTTGTCTCTCGTTTCCGTAAGCCATATGATGTTCCTGAAGAAATGACAAATGATGATATTAATGAAGTAATCAATCAATATGCGCAAGCTGCGAAAAATGCAATAGCAGCAGGCTTTGACGGTGTGGAAATTCATGGTGCCCACGGATACTTAATTGACCAATTTAATTCAGATATAACCAATCATCGTACAGACGAATATGGCGGTAACCTTGCTCAAAGATTAACGTTCATGAAGGAAGTAATTAAAGCAGTTATCGCCGCAATCGGAACAGAACGAACAATGATCCGATTCTCTGCTCTTAAAGCAGATATACCAAATTACATGTGGGAAGATCCAGAAATGGCTATTCGTACATTTGTTGAGGCATTTAAGGAAGCGGGTGCAACAATGATTCACCCATCGATTATGCAATTTGATCGAGTGCTTGCAGATGGAAAAACAATGCATCAATTGGTCAGAAAATACTGGGATGGTGTCATTATTGGGGTAGGTACATTAAATCCGGAAATGGCGAATCAGGCGATAGAAGAAGGAATAATTGATGTCGCTGCTTTCGGACGTCCATTCATTTCTAATCCTGATTTTATTCATCGTTTAAAAAATGGAAAAGAAATAGAAGAATACGATGTTAAGAAGCATCTTCATACATTAATTTAAAGCACTAGAATAGAAAGAAGCTTATATAGCTTCTTTCATTTTGTACATTATTTCAGTGTTTATAGAAATATAGAAATTAATAATGATATGGAGGAGAAAATTGCACATGTCCAATACAGCAAAGATTTAT
>NZ_JBALSN010000121.1:0-5682 GCF_036966985.1 Neobacillus drentensis
CCATGCTGGGCGCACAGACAAAAGCACAAGGGAATTAAACCCTTGTGCTTTCTATCTTATCGAAAATTAGTCGTTCACTACGTCTTTTCCTTTGTATGTTCCGCAAGCTTTACATACACGGTGTGAAAGTTTCATTTCACCACAGTTTGGGCAGCTTACCATACCAGGTACGTTTAATTTAAAATGAGTACGACGTTTTCTTTTTGCGGTTTTAGAAGTCCTTCTAAAAGGTACAGCCATTCTTCCCACCTCCTTAAAGAGTATTAAGAAAGTAATGAAGGCCAGGAATGCTGGGTCTTCACTTTGCTTCTTAGATTTGTCGATTAAATTTACGAAGAAGAATTGTTTTCATCGAAAAACTTTGCGAGACCTGCTAGTCTCGGATCAATTTTTTTAGATTGATCTTCTCCATGAACAACTTCCCAATCCTTGCCAGATTGTGGAGCAGCATCTTCACGATTAACATCTTCGCAAAAAACTTGCATTGGTACCTCAAGTAAAAGAATCTCTCGAAGGATCGGCATTACATCAATCACTTCACCTTTCACTTGATATGCTTCCTCTTCAGCTTCATAAACTGAACCTTGTAAGAGAAACGTTTCAGTTGTTTCGACATTAATTGGAAGTTTAACATCCACTAAAGTACGAGAACATGGAAGTATTAAGTAACCTTCGATTGTTAAATGGAATGTTACTTTGGTTGAATCGATATCGCCCCGACCTGTGATATGCATCGGAGAAACTTCTCGGATGGTTGGATCATCTTGTTTAATCTCATCCACACGAACTATCTCATCAATAATAAATTCCTTGTTTCGATATTTTTGTAATTGACTTAATGTCCATTTCAATTGAATCACCCCAAGGCAACAAAGGTAATTATAGCCTTCGATAAATTTTTTGTCAATGTTTTTTCTTTACACCCCGTCAGATGATTAAAAAAGCAAAATGCATCTACCTGTTTCCTATACTAGTTTAACCAGATACGCCTTTTGCAAACATCCTTAATATCTTACCATATAATTTGATTGGTTTCCTTAAAATATTGCTATAATGTTAATAAAAGCGGAAGCACATGAGAATTTAAGGTTATAAGGAGAGTACAAATGAGAGCTGTTGGATTAATTGTGGAATACAACCCATTTCATAATGGGCATGCCTATCATTTACAAGCATCTAAGGAGGCAGCAGAAGCTGATATTGTTATTGCAGTAATGAGTGGTAACTTTTTACAGCGTGGGGAACCTGCACTTGTATCCAAATGGCAGCGAACCAAAATGGCATTGCTTAATGGTGTAGATATTGTTTTTGAACTACCATATTGCTTCGCAACTCAGAAAGCGGAAACCTTTGCAAATGGTGCGGTGTCAATGTTGGATGCAGTGGACACTCATTGCCTCTGTTTCGGCAGCGAAAGCGGAGACATATCGGATTTCCTTCAAACAATTGAATACTTAGAAGAGAAGCATCATCCTTTTAATAAAAACATTAAACAGTACCTGGACACAGGTGTCAGTTATCCAAAAGCTTTATCCCTTGCTTATGAGCAATTGCCTGATTCGGATAAATATTTGGATTTAGCTAAGCCAAATAATATTCTAGGACTCGAATACATAAAATCTATAAAACAACAAAAGTCGAATATCATCCCAATGACGATTGCTCGAAAAAACGCTAACTACCATGATCAAGATTTTACCTCTGCAACGATTGCAAGTGCAACCAGTATCAGGAAAGCCATCTTTGCTGACAGCGATGGAAAATCTGCTATTGATCAATATGTACCACAGCCGACCAAACAATTGCTAAAAGAATATTTACAATCTTATCAAGTATTTCATCAATGGGAAAACTATTGGAGTTATCTACAATTTCGTTTAATTCATGCTAGCCCAGAAGAGCTGAGAGATATTTATGAAATGGAAGAGGGGCTTGAAAATAGACTTCTCTCTGCGGCTCGAGAGGCTGATACTTTTCATGAGTTTATGCAGAAAATCAAAACGAAACGTTATACTTGGACTAGACTGCAAAGGCTATGTGTGCATATTTTAACTAATTCGAAAAAAGAGGAGATGGCAATGATTTCAGAAAAAGCCTCTTATTTAAGACTTCTCGGTATGACCACAAGGGGCAAGGAATATCTAAATAAAAACAAGGCTCATCTCAGTCTCCCTCTAATATCGAAACTTTCTTCTTATAAAGGAAAAGAGATTAACCTAGATATTAAGGCAGCACGGATTTATTCTCTCGGCATCCCTAGTCATTTAAAAAATAAAATGATCCATCAAGAATATGAGCAGCCACCTATTTATATAAAGTAAAAAGCTCTGTTAAACAGGGTGCCAAAATCAACAATATTTCCTAACTTAACCATAATAAAAAGATGATGCGTGTGCACCATCTTTTTATTTTTCCTTTAGCTTTTCTAAATAGCTAACAGCTTCGTCAAATGTATCAATAGGAACAATTTTCATTTTGGTTTTTATCTCACGGGCGGTCTTTACTGCATCCCGGTAATTGGAATTCTTTATTCCTTTCTCATTAGGGGCTAAAAAGATTTCCGCGCCTGCCTTGTCAGCCGCAACAATTTTTTGTTCAATTCCGCCAATAGGACCAACAGTCCCGTCCACTTCAATAGTCCCTGTTCCTGCAATCTGATAGCCTTTTGTCAAGTCTCCTTCTGCTAACTGGTTATAAATTTCCAAAGAAAACATGAACCCTGCGGAAGGTCCGCCAATTTCATCCGTTTTTACCTTAACTTTTGGATCAACTATTATTTCTTTATCATCAACTAGCGAAATCCCAATTCCAACCTTTTGAGGATCCTCCTTAAAAGCCTGAAGTTTTAATGTGACAGTCTTTGTACTTTTATTTCGTAAATATGTTAATTCTACCTTGTCACCCGCATGTTTCTTACTAACGTAATCAATGAATTTTTCCGATGAAGGTAATTGCTTCCCATCCACTTTAAAAATCCGGTCACCCGCGGAAAGTTTCCCGTATGCAGGCATATCAGGAATCACTTGGACCACATAAATCCCTTTATATTTGTATTTTACAGGAAGCCCTGCTTTCCGGTATGCTACCTCTATTGCATTTAGCTTCGATCCCGCCATAAGATGAAGCTGTCTTGCGTTGTATTCTTCCTCGGTTTCTTTTTTATTTAATATCATATCAAGTGGATAAAGCTCTTCATAATTTCGAACCTTTGCTTCTATATAAGAAAATATATTGGCTCTACCCATTCTAACCGTCGTAAGCATAAAATTCCCTTCATCTTTATCTCCGCCTTCAACAGTAATGATTGGTCCGAGTTCCTTCGCCATTCCCGGTTTGGATACATAATATGGCAATGAATAAAACATACCCCAAATAAAAATAATCGTAATTATAAGAGCAGACCCTATATATATTTTTTTGCGCATGGCAGTATTTACCCCTTCCACTGTTCAATCACGGTCTTTATTTGCGCTATGTGTTTTTTCGCTTCTGCCTCACCTAGATTAATAATCTCCTCAATATTTGTGAAGGCTCGTGAACTATAGATTTCGACAGGAGGGCGAATCATTACACTAGCAGCAATTTCCCGATTGTTAATTATTTCTGCTTGCATAATATCTATGCTCTGCATGATGACATCATAAATAGAGGTAATTTCGGCATTCCGCTTTACCCTGGAAACATCGACTGCGATCACGATATCCGCCCCCATCTCCTTAGCGACAGAAACAGGAACACGATCAGATACACCGCCATCTACAAGGATTCTGCCATTATATTTTTCCGGCACAAAAATTCCAGGTATCGAAATGCTTGCTCGGACAGCATCTGCGACAGAACCCGTTTTAAATACCACCTTTTCCCCCGTCAATAAATCAGTGGCGACGATTCCAATTGGAATCGAAAGCTCCTCAATGTTTTTTCCGTGGGTAAATACCTTAATAAATTCTTTTACTTTTTTTCCTGAAATAAAGCCCATTTTTGGAACTGTAAAGTCCAAAAAGTACTTCCTCTTAAAGGCAGTGGATAATTTATATAACCGATCCATATCAATACCTGAACCGTAAAAACTTGCAACTAGTGCTCCCATACTGCTGCCTGCAATCAGATGAATCGGAATTTCAGCGTCTATTAATGCTTTAATGACACCTAAATGAGCAAACCCTCGTGCACCTCCTGAACCAAGCGCCAAGCCTATTTTTGGGTGCTCCATAATTATAGACCTCCTATCAATACCTAATCAAAATAATTGATTTCTTAATTGACGGACTTTACGAATTCCTTCCATGTAAAAGTGAAATCTCGTTCAATCTTATGGTCTAAATAACCGTTCTATGAGTATATTTGAGTTATATGAGGACAAGTCAGGATGGAATATTTCTTTATTTTACCATTCATTTAATCGATTGCACAGTTCAACGATTTCCTCGGGAGGAGGTCTCTTCATTGTTTCAGTCCAAATTAAAAACAATTTTTTTATCCATATCCGTCACCATTCTAGCTGGCTCCCTAATATTTTATCCGCAAGAGTCCTTGGATGCATCCATTCGCGGCCTAAATATGTGGTGGGAAATTGTTTTTCCATCCTTATTACCATTTTTTATTGTTTCTGAAATGTTAATTGGCTTCGGGGTTGTAAAATTTATTGGTGTGTTATTGGAACCATTAATGAGGCCCCTTTTTAAGGTTCCTGGTGTGGGCGGATTTGTTTGGGCGATGGGTATGGCTTCTGGATTTCCNNACGGCAAGATTAAGAGAAGAACGCCAGCTAACACGAATTGAAGCTGAAAGACTTGTTTCTTTCACAAATTCATCAAATCCATTATTTATTTTTGGGGCTGTTTCGGTAGGATTTTTCTATAATCCACATTTAGGGGTTATCCTTGCACTATCTCATTATTTAGGAAATATTTGTGTTGGATTAATCATGCGCTTTTATGGAAAAGAATCACATGATGAAACACAAGCGAAAAGGAAGAAGTTCAAAATCCGTTCCGCTTTATCAGCTTTGCATCAAACAAGATTAAAAGATAATCGACCAATTGGAAAACTACTTGGGGATGCCGTTAATTCATCCATTCAAACCTTATTAATGGTGGGCGGGTTTATCATTCTTTTCTCTGTAATAAACAAAATACTTTATCATTTACATATCACAGCCACATTGGCAAAATCTGTTGAGGTGCTGCTATCAGCGTTGTCCTTCCCAGAAATGTTAAGTATTCCGTTTATTTCAGGTTTATTTGAGATCACTTTAGGCAGTCAACTAACTAGTCAAAATCCAGATGCTACCCTTTTACAAAAAGCGATGATTACCAGCTTTATTTTAGCCTTTAGTGGTTTTAGTGTCCAAGCCCAAGTTGCAAGTATTCTGGCACAAACAGATATTAGATTTAAACCATTTTTTATGGCGAGAATTCTACAAGGTATTTTCGCAAGTTTGTTTGCATTGATTTTATGGAAGCCTGTTTATTTGCGCTTTAATGGGAATGAGCAGCCTTCAAATGCTTTGCCAGTTAGTTTTTTCGAATATGGTTCATGGGCGGACCACTTATTTCATAAAATGATAGTCTTTGGACCGATTATCACCATCATCTCACTCTTAGTGTATGTGCTTATATTGTTTTCCCGCTTAAAAAAACAATAATAAAAGAGCTGGCATGCATGAACTATAACCCGAAT
>NZ_JBALSN010000122.1:0-4863 GCF_036966985.1 Neobacillus drentensis
TGAATAATAGCGTAATGGATAGGAGCGCCGCCGCGAAGTTCGGGTAGCAAGGATGCATGAACATTGATACAGCCGTATTTTGGGGTTTCCAATAATTTATTTGGTAAGATTTGACCAAACGCAGCAGTAACAATTAAATCAGGTTTCAATGATAGGATCTTCTCGAGTTCTTGTTCTTGACGTATTTTTTCTGGCTGAAAGACCGGAATATCATGTTTTAAAGCCTCAACCTTTACTGGAGGGGGAGTCAATATCTTTTTCCTGCCAACTGGTCGGTCTGGTTGTGTCACTACACCAATGACATCATATCCGTCATTAATAATTTGTTGTAAAACTGGCACGGAAAAATCCGGGGTGCCCATAAAAACAATTTTGGTCATTCAGCTTCTACTCCTTTTAACTCATCTTCCTCTAGATATCTTGACACCTTTGTTGTAAATAAAATCCCATCAAGGTGATCGATTTCATGTTGAATGGCTCTTGCGAGGAAGCCCTCTGCTTCTAATGTATATTTTCTTCCTTTACGATCAAATGCCTCAATTTTAACAATATTGGGTCTTGTCACTTCACCAAACAATCCAGGGAAACTTAGACAACCTTCTGGTCCAGTTTGTTCGCCAGCTGTTTCTAAGATTACTGGGTTAATCATTTCAATTGTCCCTAATTCATCATCGATATCAACAATTGCAATGCGTTGGTCTAATCCAATTTGCGGGGCAGCAAGCCCTACCCCATCATATTCAATCATTGTGTCATACATATTATCAAGTACTTTGGCCAGCTTTCTATCAAACTTCACAACTTTCTTGCAAGTCTGTTCAAGTATTTCAGCTGGGTAATTTACTACTTTAAGGATTGGCAATTCATTTCCCCCATTAATGCTGTGCTAAACTTATATGTTGATTTACGCTCCCGGCACTTCGCTTTCCGCGGGCGGTCCGGGGAGCCTCCTCGGCGCTTTGCGCCTGTGGGGTCTCACCGGACCCTTCCTCCAGGAGTCTCGCGCCTTCCGCTCCAATCAGCATGATTATATAACACTGCTTAATTTTTTTTATTGCTTACATTTTCACCAAAAATGCAAATAATTAACCTTTGGAAGCTCAGGTCTTAAGCTGGTTACATTAAAATAAATGGATTCACATCTATTGTTACCAGTAAGCCACTCTTTGTATCTGTTTGATATTGATTCAAAATGGTTTTTAACATTTTTGTCAAGTTCGGTTCCCGCTTGTATTTTATCAGACATTGATAGCGATATCTATTATTAATCCTAGGAATTGGCGAGGCAGCTGGCCCTAAAACGACGGCAGCATTTGAAACCTGGGAGCGGACATAATTAACAATTTTCTCGGTAGCTGTGACGACTGTCATTAACTGTTCATGACTGACAGTAATCAATGATAGATAATAAAATGGTGGATAATGATGTGTTTTCCGCATCATCATTTCTTGTTGATAAAAGAGATCATAATCCTGTGTCCCAGCAAGTTCAACACTATAATGTTCAGGAGTGTAGGTTTGAATAATCACCTCTCCTGGCAACTTGTGACGTCCTGCCCTCCCACTTACTTGTGTTAATAATTGAAAGGTTTTTTCAGAGGCACGAAAATCTGGTAAATGAAGCATAGTATCAGCCGAAAGCACTCCAACTAAGGTGATATTGGGGAAATCCAGGCCTTTAGCAATCATTTGTGTACCGAGGAGAATATCTGCTTTCCCATTTTGAAAATCGGTTAATAATCGTTCGTGGGACCCCTTTCGTCCTGTTGTATCCACATCCATACGAATTACCCTAGCTTCTGGAAGAATTTTTCCCAACTCATCTTCTACCTTTTGTGTACCGGTCCCAAAATAGCGGATATATTCACTGGAGCACTCAGGGCATTGCGTCGGCACATGGCTTTCATAGCCACAATAATGACATTTCATTTGTTCGTGAACACGATGGTAGGTTAGCGATATATCACAATTAGGACAATTCATCACGAACCCGCAATCCCGGCACATCACAAATGAGGAATGTCCACGTTTATTTAAAAATAAAACAGATTGTTGTTTTTTTTCGATACGGTCCTTTAACATTTCAAAAAGCTTGCTTGAAAACATCGAACGATTTCCATTACGAAGCTCTTCGCGCATGTCTATAATCTCCACTGAAGGCAGGGATTGATTATTCATCCGATTAGGAAGCGATAAAAGATGATACACCTTCTTTTGAGCCCTAGCAAATGATTCGAGCGATGGGGTTGCACTTCCAAGTACCACTGGGCAGTGATAGTTTTTTGCCCTTTCGATGGCTACATCCCTGGCATGATAACGAGGCATTTCCTCCTGCTTATAGCTTGTTTCGTGTTCCTCATCAATGATAATGATGCCTAAATTCTCAAATGGTGCAAAAATTGCGGATCTAGCCCCAACTGCTACTTTTACTTCCTTACGTTGAATCTTGCGCCACTCGTCATATTTTTCTCCTGCAGATAAACCACTGTGCAAAACAGCCACTAAATCCCCGAATCTTCCTTTAAAACGATTAACCATTTGAGGGGTAAGCGAAATTTCCGGTACAAGAACAATCGCCTCCTGTCCTCTCTCAATCACCTCTTGGATTGATTGGAGGTAGATTTCTGTTTTCCCACTTCCCGTTACCCCGTACAGCAAAAATACCTCATGTTGATTGGATTCAATGGAGTTTAGAATTGGCGCAATCACGGTTTGTTGGGAAGTGGTTAATGGTAATGGCTTTGTTCTTTTAAACGTCTTATCTTCAAATGGATCACGATATACCTCCATGTCATACTCAATTAGGAGCTTTTTTTCTACAAGAGCTTTAATGGTTGAGGATGTCGTTTTTATTTCCGCGACCAGTTGTCTTAATTCGACTGGTTCAAAGTGATCGACAAAATAACTTAATACTTGTTTTTGTTTTTCTGCTTTCTTAGGGAAACTCTCAATGACCTCTTCTAATTCAGCAACAGAAGTTAATGGACGGACAAACTTAAGTTGTTTCTTTTTGACTTTTTCCTTAACAATGTATGTGACTTCCAGTTTTCCTTTCGCTGCCTCTTTTTGTAATAAGGGAACCATTCCATTTTTTAATGCGACTTCCCAGTCAACCATTGCTTTATTTTCAAAAAGAGCTCGGAGGGGTTCTGATAAATCAGCGAGTTGTACCCCTTCAGCAAGTTTCACTTTTTTTTCATACTTTGCTTTTAATGCAGCAGGAAGCATCACCTGATAGGAAAAAATTTTAAAACAAAGTGTATGTTCGGTCAGCCAATCGCCAAGTTCTAATAATTCTTTGTTTAAAACAGGCTCGAGCTCCATTGGTTCAATAATTTCTCTTAACTTTTTAAATTCTGATTGTGATTTTAATGAAGTGACAAACCCTTGGATCTTTCTAGGACCGAATGGGACGATTACTCTCATTCCAGGCTGGATCACTTCGCTCCACTGCTCTGGAATCAAATAATCGAAGGCCCGGTCCGTTTGTTTTGTCGGTACATCCACAATCACACTAGCTATTTCCATTTTCATCCATATCCTTCAAAAGGGAAGTAATTTCTTCAATAATCATTTTTGCTACATTACTTTTTGACATAAGTGGTAAATTGACTGGGGTTCCTGAGCGTTTATACAGGGTCACAATATTCGTGTCCGTTCCAAACCCTGCCCCTTCCGCTTTCACATTGTTGGCGACAATCATATCAGCATTTTTGGCGGCTAATTTTTTTCTGGCATACTCTTCCACATTTTCCGTTTCAGCGGCAAAGCCAACAAGCACTTGGTTCTTCTTCCTCTTTCCCAGTTCCATCAGAATATCTTTTGTTCTTTCCAATTCAATACTCGAGTCACCAGCTTGCTTTTTTACCTTATGTTCATAGGTGGTTTTCGGACGGTAATCAGCAACGGCTGCTGTTTTTATGACAACATCCGCTAATGAATAATATTCTAAAACAGCATTGTACATTTCCTCAGCGCTTTCCACTTTCACCACTTCGATTCCTAAAGAAGCTGAAAGATTAACCGGACCTGAAACCAATACCACATGTGCCCCTTGTCTTTTTGCCTCTTCAGCTAGCGCATACCCCATTTTCCCTGTCGAATGATTTGAAATAAAACGAACAGGATCAATCTTTTCACGTGTTGGACCGGCTGTTACCACAACAGTTTTTCCTTTTAATGGTTGGTGATCTTGGTTGATAAAAAATTCTCGAATGAGATCCACAATTTTTTCTGGTTCTTCTAAGCGGCCCTTTCCAACATAGCCACAGGCAAGATATCCTTCACTAGGTTCAATGAATTGATAACCATATTCCGCTAAAAGTGATAGGTTTTTTTTCACAGCAGGATGATCGTACATATGTACATTCATAGCAGGGGCAATCCAAACAGGTGAGGTGGCTGCAAGCAGTGTTGTTGTTATCATATTATCAGCGATTCCACTTGCAATTTTCCCAATCGTATTTGCCGTAGCCGGAGCAATTAGAATTAAATCAGCCCAATCTGCTAAATCAATATGTGCAATGACTCGCGGATTGATTTCGTCAAAAGTATCAACATACACTTCATTGCGGGATAATGCCTGAAAGGTTAATGGGGTAACAAACTTTTGAGCTGATTCACTTAAAATAACTTTTACTTGTGCTCCAGTCTGAACAAGCTTACTTGTAAGTGCTGCTGCTTTATAGACAGCGATCCCACCTGTCACACACAATAATATTTTTTTATCTTTCATCATCGCTTCCCCCGCTTCTTAGTCCATTAGTCTTTCTTTTATTATGCAAGAATGAATGCAATTTTTCATCTTTTACCTACTGTCATTCGACAAAATCCACTATAAATAGAATCACCAAAATAAAAGGC
>NZ_JBALSN010000122.1:4976-17693 GCF_036966985.1 Neobacillus drentensis
CTCCCGCAGGAGTCTTCGTGCCTGAAACGAAGGTTAACAGAGTGCAAAATAACATTAACCATTAACACAGCCAAATAAAAAAGGCTGACACGTAAGGTTTCTCCCTTTTGTCACGCCTTCTCTAATGATTTCTAATCATATAATTATATATTATTCAGCAGGTGCATCTGCCTTTTTAGAAATCCGGTACGTTAATTCACCACTATAAATTTCCTCAAGTGCTTTACCTACATGCTTATGTGAAACATATTTTGGTAATCTTTCATCCTTTACCTGGGACATTACCCGCGCACGTTTTGCAGCTACGGACACAAGTGAGTATTTAGAATCAATTTTTTCAAGCAACGAATCAATAGAAGGATATAACATTCTATTCAACCTCCAGCAATTTTTTATAGCGATGTTCTACACGTTCTCTGCGGCAATGTTCTGCAGTGACAATAGCTTTCACTCGTTCGCAAGCACGCTCCACCTGGTCATTTTCAACGACATAATCATATAATTCCATCATTTCAATTTCTTCTCGGGCCGACAACATCCGATTTTGGATAATGTCATCTGTTTCTGTTCCCCTTGTGACAATTCGGTTCTTTAATTCGGATAAACTTGGCGGCATAAGGAATATAAATAAACCTTCAGGAAACTTTTCACGTACCTGACGGGCACCTTTTACTTCAATTTCTAAAAAGACGTCTTTTCCGGCATCTAATGTTTCACGAACATAGTCCACAGGGGTACCATAATAATTGCCGACAAATTCGGCATACTCTAACAGCTTTCCCTGCTGGATTAAATGTTCAAACTCTGCCCTTGACTTAAAAAAGTAATCTACTCCATCAATCTCCCCTTCTCGAGGTGAGCGGGTTGTCATCGAAATGGAATACTCAAAAGCCGTATCCGGATGTGAAAAAATTTCTTTCCGTACCGTTCCTTTTCCAACCCCAGATGGCCCAGAAAGTACAATTAACAATCCTTTTTCCTGCATTTTCAAAAATCCTACCCTTCATCAATTATTTCATCACGATCAGCTAAACGGTGTGCAACCGTTTCTGGTTGAACGGCTGATAGAATAACATGGTCACTATCCATAACAATTACTGCTCGTGTCCGTCTACCGTAAGTGGCGTCAATTAATGCCCCCCGGTCGCGGGCATCCTGAATAATTCTTTTTATTGGAGCAGATTCAGGGCTGACAATTGAAATAATTCGATTGGCAGAAACGATATTGCCAAATCCAATATTAATTAATTTAATCGACATGGTATTCATCCAATCATTAATAATATATTTTGACCGTCTCAAACCATTTCTAAACAAGGTTCACTCGATATTTTGAACCTGTTCCTTCAGCTTCTCGAGCAAACTTTTAATATCAACCACCTGTTTAGCAATGTTGGAGTCATTTGCTTTTGATCCAATCGTATTTGCTTCTCTGTTCATTTCTTGAACGATAAAGTCCAACTTTCTTCCAATTGGTTCCATACTTTGCAGGGTATGTAAGAACTGTTGAATATGGCTTTTTAAACGGGTAATTTCTTCACTGATATCTGCTTTATCAGCAAAAACGGCAACTTCCGTTAATATCCTCGTTTCATCCAATTGGCCATTAACGAATTCTTCCATCCTTTTTGTTAAGCGCTCTTTATATGATTGAACAACGAGTGGAGCGAATTTTTGAAGTTCCATCACATTAATTTCTAATTGTGACAAGATAGCGAGCAAATCCTTTTTTAATTCATCTCCTTCTGCCAATCGCATTTGTTTTAATAAATTGGCAGCTTCCTCTGTTGCTTCTAGAACTAGCTTTTCAAGCTCATCGTTGCCGATTTCACTTTCTTCAATATGTAAGAGTTCACTTCGACTAAGTAAATCCTGAAGTGTGACTATTCCTTCAACATTATACTTCTCACGTACCTGCTTGATGATTTGAGAATATTCATCAAGGAGTTTCCAGTCAACATGGACCTTTCGGGTTACACTGCCTTCACCCTCTAAGCTGACATAAACTTCAACTCTGCCACGACGGATATACTGACTTAGTTTCTTTTTCAAACGATCTTCTATTTTTAATAGCTGCCTGGGCATGCGGATATTCATTTCACAAAAACGGTGGTTCACTGTTTTTATTTCCACATTAACAGAGAAAAAATCTGACTCTGCCTTAGCTCTTCCGAATCCCGTCATACTAGTTACCATTTTGTGCACATCCAATCTCCTGAAAAATTGATCTGCTCCCTAAATTTTTCAAAAAAGACAAAAGGTAATAGAGTGGAATCTATTACCTTTTGGATTATAACACACTTTATTTTGTTTTTCTTAACAAAAATGAACCAGCTAGTAAAAAAGTTGGAATCGATGATAACCCAACAATCAGCAACCAATCTTTAGCTGCAATCGGGAGCGTATGGAAAACAGGCTGTAATGGCTGGTAATAGATAACAACCAGCATCAATACAAGTGAAGATATCACCGCCCAAACAAGATACTGATTTCCAAAAGGATTTCTCGACAGAACTGATTTTTCACTGCGGCAATCAAATACATGAATGAGCTGTGCCATAACAAGTGTTGCAAAGGCAACAGTTTGTGCATATTGCAACTGTGTCGGATCGTTATGATAGACAACCATGAAGGCCAACAATGTTACAACCCCTATTAGGAAGCCCCGCGATACAACTTTCCAGCCTAACCCGCGCGAAAAAACACCTTCATCTGGGCTGCGTGGCTTACGTTTCATCACATTTTCTTCTGGCCTATCGAGTCCAAGTGCCATCGCCGGCAAACCATCTGTTACCAAATTAACCCAAAGAATTTGGATAGGTATCAGCGGGAGCGGCAGCGCTAAAACCATCGCAAACAACATCACCAAAATTTCACCAACATTGGAAGCTAGTAAGTAGCGGACAAATTTCCGGATGTTTTCGTATATATTTCTACCTTCAACAATTGCTGCTTTAATTGTTGCGAAGTTATCATCCAACAGAACTAGTGCAGATGCCTCTTTTGCAACATCTGTACCGGTAATTCCCATCGCCACTCCAATATCAGCTGCTTTAATGGCAGGAGCATCATTTACTCCATCACCCGTCATCGCAACAATATGGCCGCGATTTTGTAATGCTTTGACAATTTTCAGTTTATGCTCTGGTGATACCCTGGCGAAAACGGAAACATCATCAACGACATCTTCCAATTCTTCTACAGACATTTGCGATAGGGCATTTCCATCAATGACCTTACTCTTATTGGTTATGATTCCAAGTTGGGAGGCAATTGCTTTCGCTGTGATCACATGGTCACCGGTAATCATAACTGTTTTAATGCCTGCTTCCTTACATTCCTTGACCGCCTTTTTCACTTCAGGTCTTGGCGGGTCTATCATTCCTTGGATACCAATTAGGGTTAGATTCTTCTCTGCCTCATGCTCACTTAATATGACGGTATTAGCCTGAATTGGTTTAAAGGCAATCGCAATCGTACGAAGAGCCTGTGACGCAAGACCGTTTATTGCCTCTTGTACTTTAACCTGTGTTTCTTTATTTAAAAATTGGGTTCTCTCGTCCCAAAGGACAGATTCACTAATTCCTAATAGGACATCTGGTGCCCCTTTGGTGACAATGAAATTCCGTCCCTGCTTGTCTTTAACATGCACACTCATCATCTTACGTGCGGAATCAAATGGGAATTCTTTAATAATTGTAAATTCATCTAATAATTTTGGACGATCAAAGCCTGCTTTCATAGCACTTACTAATAGTGCTCCTTCAGTTGGATCTCCATCAAGAAAATAATCATCATCCCTGACAACTAAATCTGAATGATTGCATAACATCCCAAAAATCAGCATCTGCTGCAGTGCTTTTTCATCTTTAGGATTAATATTTCGTTCATTTCTATAAAAATTTCCTTGGGGTTGATAACCGACCCCATCGACAGTCCAGGTTTGCCCCCCGCTCCATAAGTGGGTAACGGTCATTTTGTTTTGTGTCATCGTTCCCGTTTTATCTGAACATATGACCGATGCACAGCCAAGTGTTTCAACCGCTGGAAGCTTCCTAACAATCGCATTTTTCTTAATCATTTTTTGGACACCAAGGGATAATGCTACTGTGACAATTGCTGGGAGCCCCTCTGGAATGGCGGCAACAGCAAGTGAAACACCTGCTAAAAACATCTCATAGATATCGTGGCCCCTTAAAACACCAACCACTACAACCAGAACAGTTAACAACAATGCAACAGTTATTAAAATTTTTCCCAATTGTTCTAAGCGCCGCTGTAAGGGTGTATCCTGTGTCTCTGCATTTTGGAGTAAATCAGCAATTTGCCCCATAGCTGTTTTCATTCCTGTTGCAATGACGACTCCAACACCGCTTCCCCTCGTAATCATTGTACCCATAAAGGCAATATTCTCCATATCACCTATTCCTGGGTTTGGATTAGCTAATGATTCGATATGTTTAGAAACAGGAACAGACTCACCTGTAAGGGCCGATTCTTCAATCTCTAAACTTTTTGATTCAATTACCCTCACATCTGCACCAATTCGGTCCCCGCTAGTAAACTTCAAAACATCCCCAATAACAATTTCTTTCGATGGGATCTTGATCCACTGTCCATCCCGAAGCACTGAAACTTGTGGAGCAGATAATTCCTTTAATGCCTGGAGTGATTTCTCTGCTCTTCTTTCTTGAAAGAAGCCTAGAAAGCCATTAATAATGACGATGGCGATAATCGCAATGGCATCAATGTATTCGCCAAGCAACCCAGATATCAGTGTAGCAGCAAGCAAAACTAAGACCATAAAATCCTTAAATTGACTAAAAAATAAGAGTAAAGCTGATTGCTTTTCTCCTTCGTCCAATTCATTTAGACCGTGCAGCTTCACCCGTTTTTTTACTTCTTCCTGCGATAATCCAGAAGAAAAGTCGGTTTCTAGGGCCTTTTCTACTTGATCTATCTTCATTTCATGGAATTTCATCCGACCATCTCACTTCCCCCTTTAAATACCTATAAATACATACTCTAAAGAAAGCTTATTCAGGGTCGTCCCAAAAAATGCTATGATATAGTGAAAGTTAAATTAGATAATAAGTTAAAATAAGACAGTCTTTTTTTAGTAAGCTATAATTAATTCATATGAATGTAGTAAAGGATGTTTTCCATGTCATTTGATGGTTTATTTACAAAAGCAATGGTCGATGAACTTGTCCGTTCGTTAAAGGGCGGAAGGATTAATAAAGTTCATCAGCCCTATAAAAATGAAGTGATTCTCACCATTCGCGCCAATGGGGTTAATCAAAAACTGCTATTATCGGCGCACCCAAGCTATGCACGAGTTCAATTCACGGAAGAGGCGTATGATAATCCAAGTGAGCCGCCAATGTTTTGTATGCTGCTCAGGAAACATATTGAGGGTTATATATTAGAGGATTTATATCAAAAAGAAACCGATCGAATGATTGTTCTAGAAATTAAGGGCCGGAATGAGATTGGGGATATTAGCTACAAACAATTAATTATTGAAATTATGGGTAGACACAGCAATATTGTGCTCGTTGATAAATCCCGGAATATCATTCTTGACAGCATCAAGCATGTCTCCTTTGCGGTCAACAGCCACAGGGCAATTATGCCAGGACAGCCATATGTTTTTCCACCAGAACAGCATAAGCAAAATCCATTCCTTTGTGATCAAGAAGATTTATTAAGAAAAATTGATTACAATGCTGGGAAGATTGACCGCCAATTAGTTGAACAATTTGCAGGGATTTCACCCCTATTCGCTAAAGAAGTAATATTCCAAAGTGGCCTTGCCAATCGTGCTACTGTCCCGGGAACGTTTATAAGTATGGTTAAAAAAGTTGAATCAGGTGATATTTTCCCCTCCATTATCTCGGCAGGCGGGAAGGACGCATTTTACTTATTTCCACTTGAGCATCTAAAAGGAGAAATAAAAACATATCCCACCCTAAGTGAAATGCTTGACCGTTTTTATTTTGGCAAAGCCGAAAGAGATCGAGTAAAGCAGCAAGGAAATGATATTGAACGATTTATTCATAATGAAAAAGAAAAGAATGAAAAGAAAATTGACAAACTGAAAGTTACATTAAAAGAAGCTGAGCGTGCAGAACAATTTCAACGCTATGGTGAACTTTTAACGGCCAATTTATATGCAGCCAATAAAGGGATGCGTGAAATTGAAGTGCTCGATTATTATGATGAATTAGGTGGGACGATTATCATTCCATTAGACCCGCGGAAGACACCATCTGAAAATGCCCAAAAGTATTTTTCAAAATACCAGAAGGCAAAAAATGCAGTTGAAATTGTTATTGAGCAAATCGAGAAAGCCCAAGTTGAAGTTTCTTACTTTGATAATTTATTACAGCAGGTACAAGCTGCCTCCCCTAAAGATATTCAAGAGATTCGTGAGGAACTAGTTGAGGGCGGCTATATTCGGGAACGGCAAAAGAAGAAATTGAAGAAAGCACAGAATGCCAAGCCAATATTAGATCATTTTCTTTCTAGCGATGGTACAGATATTATCGTTGGTAAAAATAATAAGCAAAATGATTATTTAACCAATAAATTGGCAGCAAGGGATGAGATTTGGCTTCATACTAAGGATATCCCTGGCTCACACGTGGTGATTCGCAGTAAAGAACCTTCTATTGAAACGATTCGAGAAGCTGCCGTTTTAGCCTCTTATTTTAGTAAGGCACGCAATTCCAGCTCTGTCCCTGTTGATTTTACAAAGGTTCGATTTGTAAAAAAACCAAGTGGGGCAAAGCCAGGGTTTGTGATTTATGATAATCAACAGACAGTATATGTCACGCCAGATGAGGAATTGGTTCTTAAATTGAAGAAATAGAAAAAGAGGGCATCCGCAAGGTTTTGGATGTCCTCTTTTTCTGTCTATCAGCGAATCTGTGTTTCCAAAAACTTACTGCTCCATTCAGCAGGGTTTTTACTCCATAAAAGGAGACTTTTCTGATCATCTTCAGTAACGATACCCTTAGAAATCGCTACTTCTATTAATGTTTCAAAATCAGTCAGTGATTTACTAGTAATTTCATTTTCCTGAAGCAGTTCTTTTCCCTTTTCAAGGCCATATGTAAAAATGGATACTACTCCAAGCACGTCACAGCCAGCTTCCTTTAATGCTTGAACAGCGGTGATCACACTGCCTCCAGTTGAGATTAAATCTTCTACAACAACTACCTTTTGACCTGCCTCTGCTTTTCCTTCAATCTGATTCCCTTTACCGTGTCCTTTTGCTTTCGAACGAACGTAGCACATAGGAAGCTCCATTAGGTCGCTGACCCATGCGGCATGAGGGATTCCCGCCGTTGCAGTTCCTGCAATGACCTCCGTCCCCGGAAAATTTTCCTCAATTAGCTGCTTCAGTCCTGAAGCAATTGCTTTTCTTACCTCAGGGTAGGATAGTGTTAAGCGATTATCACAATAGATTGGGGAACGAAGTCCTGATGCCCATGTAAATGGCTCCTCGGGCTTCAAGGCAACCGCGTTGATTTCTAGTAATTTTTCTGCAATTAATTTTTTCATTGTGTTACTCCCTTCCATGCTTCCATCCATTGTTGATAACTTGTTACAGGGTCTTGTGAACGGGTAATTGAGCGGCCTACCACAATCGCACTTACCCCCATTGTCCGTGCTAATTCAGGGGTTGTGACACGCTTTTGATCTCCTACCTGATCTGACGCCATCCGAATCCCCGGGCATACTGTCAAAAATGATTGTCCGGCCGTTTCCTTTATTAAAGCGGCTTCCCATGCGGAGCATACAACACCATCTAAGCCTGCTTGTTTCGTTATAGAGGCATAATGAAGCACCGATTCCTTTAAGGAGACCGGAATAAGTTGTTCTTTTTGCATTTGTTCCTCAGACGTACTTGTTAATTGCGTTACTGCGATACAGTTAGGCCGTTTCCGTCCTGCAGGGGTACCTGCTTCAAGACCTTCTAGTGCCGCTTGCATCATATCAATTCCACCGGCAGCATGAACATTTACCAAATCACACTCTAAACGTGCAAGACCCTTCATTGCACTTTTCACTGTGTTTGGAATGTCATGAAGCTTTAAATCCAGGAAAATACGGTGGCCTTGTTCTTTTAGCTGATGAATAATCGAGGGGCCTTCCTGGTAGAACAATTCCATCCCTACCTTTACAAAAAGCTCTTTGCCCTCAAACGGCTTTAAAAATTGATTGACTTCGTTCATGCCGGGAAAATCAAGCGCGATGATAAGCGAGTTGTCCATGTTCCTTCCAGCTCCTTCCTGTACATTCACTGATGTGTTCAAATCCTAATTTTTCAAGTAGTTCAGGCAGTTCCTGAATAATCGTTGGACATACAAATGGGTCTACGAAATTAGCGGTTCCGACTGCGACTGCACTTGCGCCCGCATAAAAATACTCAATGACATCACTAGCCGTCTCAACGCCGCCCATACCGATAATTGGAATCCCAACAGCCTGGCTGACTTCGTGAATCATCCGGATCGCCACTGGCTTAATTGCTGGACCAGATAATCCGCCAGTCCGATTGGCTAGTATAGGTTTCCCTGTTTTTAAATCAAGTCTCATCCCAATAAGGGTATTAATCATGGTCAACCCATCCGCACCACCAGCTTCAACAGCCTTTGCCATTTCGACAATGTTTGTTACATTGGGCGACAGCTTTACATATACAGGTACCTCTGATACCTCTTTAACCTTACGAGTTAATTGTTTCGCGGTTTCAGGAATGGTTCCAAAAGCAATCCCGCCTGTTTTTACATTAGGGCAGGAGATATTCAGTTCAAGCGCATGAACATTTGGAGCCTTAGAAATTTGACTGGCTACCTCCACGTAATCCTCTTCAAGCGAGCCAGCCACATTTGCAATAATTGGTACATCGTACTGAGATAAAAATGGAAGCTCTTCACCAAGGACTTTTTCTAGACCTGGATTTTGGAGGCCAATGGCATTTAACATTCCTGCAGAAGTTTCGGCGACACGAGGCGTTGCGTTTCCGAACCTTGGTTCTACCGTTGTAGCTTTAATCATAATCGCGCCGAGTACACTCAGATCATAGAACTGACTGTATTCTCTGCCGAACCCAAAGCAGCCGGATGCAGGCATGATTGGGTTTTTTAAGTGTAAGCCTGGTAATTCAATGTTTAAACGACTCATATCAATACCTCCCCTGCTCGGAATACAGGACCATCACTGCAAACCTTTTTATAAGAAACTCCTGTCGGGTCATCCTTCTTTTTACATACACAAGCAAAGCAGGCACCGATGCCGCAACCCATCCGCTCTTCTAGTGATAAGAATACTTTTTTATCCTGATAATTTTGCTCAATTGCTCTTAACATCGGAGTTGGTCCGCATGTATAGATACAATCAAACTGCAATTCTTTCATTACATCCGTCACAAAGCCCTTTCTACCATAAGAACCATCAACAGTCGCTACATAGGTTTCCCCATTTTTCATAAACTCTTCTTCGTAAAAGACAGCTGATGCAGTTTGGAAGCCAAGCACATGGATGACTTTAACCCCTTTTGCAACTAACTGTTTTGATAATTCATATAATGGAGGAACGCCAATTCCACCGCCGACGAGTAAGGCAGTATCTCCTGTGCTGACTTCCTCAACAGGAAAACCATTACCTAGTGGACCAAGGATGTCAACAAACATCCCTGGTCTTACTTCTGCCAGCATGGAAGTTCCTCTTCCATCTTTACGATAAATCATTGTTAAACTTTTCTGTTCATAATCATACGAGGAAATACTAATTGGTCTTCTTAACAGTGGATCCAAGCCATTTGATACTTTAATATGAACAAATTGACCAGGCTCCGTTATTTGAGTAACTAACTCTCCTTCAATCGTCAGCTCATAGATATCTGAAGCTATTTCTTTTTGGCTGAGTACTTTGCATAACTCTTTTTGGATCATGCAAACACGGCCTCCTTTTTCATCGCGGCCATCGGTTCTGCTGAAAAATTCATCGATTCAATTACTTTTAAGATCGCATCAGCCGTGTCAAGTGAAGTTAAGCAAGGGACCCCATTTTCAACCGCTTCACGGCGGATTCTAAACCCGTCACGTTCAGGCTGTTTGCCTTTTGTTAAGGTATTAATAATGAACTGTGCCTCACCATGATGAATGACATCTAATAATGTTTTACCTTCTGTACCAATTTTGCCAACAACCTTCACTCTTAAGCCCGCTTCTTCCAATACAGCCGCTGTTCCGCTTGTTGCCATTAAGCGATAGCCGTTTGCAGAGAAACGTTTCGCAAGTTTTAAGGCTTCCTGTTTATCCTTATCTGCCACCGTAAACAATACCGTACCGAACTGTTGAATTTTCATACCTGAAGCAATTAAGCCTTTGTATAGGGCTTTTTCAAGGGTTACATCTTTACCCATAACTTCTCCAGTCGACTTCATTTCAGGCCCTAGAGTAATATCGACACTCTTCAATTTGGCAAAGGAGAAGACCGGAACCTTGACATATACTCCTTCTTTTTCAGTAACAAGACCTGGGATGTAGCCTTGGTCGAGAATCGATACCCCAAGAATCGCTTTTGTTGCGATTTTTGCCATAGGGATATTCGTAATTTTACTTAAGAAGGGAACGGTACGGCTCGATCTTGGATTTACCTCAAGTACGTATACTTGTTCTCCCGCAAGCACATATTGAATGTTTAGTAATCCAATAATATTTAACCCTTTCGCTAATTTCTCGGTATATTCCACAAGTGTTTGTTTCACTTTTTCACTTAGAGTTTGCGAAGGGTAAACTGCAATCGAGTCACCGGAGTGGACTCCAGCTCGTTCGATATGTTCCATGATACCTGGGATTAAGACATTGGTGCCGTCACAGATGGCATCAACTTCAATTTCTTTTCCTGTTAAATATCGGTCAATCAATACTGGATGCTCTGGATTCACTTTAACTGCGTTTTTCATATAGTAAAGAAGTTCTTCTTCATGATAGACAATTTCCATTGCTCTTCCACCAAGTACATAGGAAGGGCGGACAAGGACCGGATAGCCGATATCGCTAGCAATCACAAGTGCCTGCTCCACTGACATGGCTGTTTTTCCTAATGGCTGTGGGATGTTTAATTGCACAAGCGCTTGTTCAAATTTATCACGATTTTCAGCACGGTCTAAGTCTTCTAGGCTTGTTCCAAGAATTTTCACACCGTTTTCTTCAAGTTTCGCTGCCAAGTTGATCGCGGTTTGTCCGCCAAACTGAACTACTACCCCCATTGGTTTCTCTAAGTCAATAATACTCATCACATCTTCGATCGTCAGAGGTTCAAAGTATAGCTTGTCGGAAATACTGAAGTCGGTAGATACTGTTTCAGGATTGTTGTTAATGATAATTGCTTCATAGCCTGCTTCTTTAATGGCTTTAACAGAATGTACGGTCGCATAATCAAATTCAATCCCCTGGCCGATGCGGATTGGACCGGATCCTAGAACAATGACACTATTTTTCGCTGTTACAATCGACTCATTTTCGTCTTCATATGTGCCATAGTAGTATGGTGTTGCTGATTCAAATTCAGCTGCACAAGTATCAACCATTTTATATACCGGGATTATTCCGAGATTTTTTCTAGTATTATAAATTTCTTGTTCAGATGTATTCCAAAGCTGGGCGATTTTTTTATCTGTAAAGCCTTTTTGTTTTGCTTCGATTAAGGTTTCCGTTTCAAAAGGATTTGCAGCAATTTCTTTTTCCCATTCGATTATTCCTTCCATCTTTTTTAGGAAGAATAAGTCAATTTTACTCCATTCATGAATCGTCTCGATGGTTAATCCACGTTTTAACCCTTCTGCGATGTAAAAGAGGCGTTCGTCCCCTGCTTTGCGTATCCGTTTTTCGAGTAATTCATCATCGATTAGTAAAGCGTCGTTTAATTCGAAATGGTAAACCCCTGCCTCAAGGGATCGGATTGCTTTCAATAGAGATTCTTCAAATGTACGGCCAATCGCCATAATCTCTCCCGTTGCTTTCATTTGTGTCCCTAGGGAACGGTTACCTGATTCGAACTTGTCAAACGGCCATCTAGGGATTTTGGTTACGATATAATCCAGTGCCGGTTCAAAGCTTGCATAGGTTTTTCCTGTTACCGGATTTAACATTTCATCAAGTGTTAAGCCGACAGCGATTTTAGCTGCAAGCTTAGCAATTGGATAACCGGTTGCTTTGGAAGCTAATGCCGAAGAACGGCTAACTCGTGGATTTACTTCAATAATATAGTAGTTGAAGCTGTATGGATCTAATGCCAGCTGAACATTACAGCCGCCTTCAATTCCTAAGGCACGTATAATTTTTAATGAAACATTGCGAAGCAGCTGGTATTCTCGATCGCTTAATGTCTGACTTGGCGCAACCACGATGGAATCACCAGTATGAACGCCAACCGGGTCGATGTTTTCCATATTACAAACAACAATGGCATTGTCATTTTTATCACGCATTACTTCATATTCAATTTCCTTAAAGCCAGCGATACTTTTTTCTAGTAGACATTGATTCACTGGGCTGTGCTTTAGTCCGCTTGTAACAATTTCCTCGAGTTCCTCGTCATTATGACAGATTCCTCCGCCTGTTCCTCCTAAAGTAAATGCTGGACGAACAATGACAGGGAAGCCTATTTTTTCAACAAATGCTTTAGCTTCAGCTAATT
>NZ_JBALSN010000122.1:17769-56063 GCF_036966985.1 Neobacillus drentensis
ACACCGGATTTTGTTAAATCAACAGCCAGGTTAAGACCTGTTTGTCCGCCAAGTGTCGCAAGCAGTGCATCTGGACGTTCTTTACGAATGATTCTGCTGACGAATTCCACAGTCAAGGGCTCGATATAAACGGCATCTGCCATCTCTGTATCCGTCATGATGGTGGCCGGATTGGAGTTAACTAGAATAACACGGTAGCCTTCTTCTTTTAGAGCGATACATGCTTGGGCACCGGCATAGTCAAATTCTGCAGCCTGCCCGATAACAATTGGTCCTGAACCGATTACTAAAATGGAGTTGATATCTGTACGTTTAGGCATTTGCTGTAACCTCCTGTTTGTTCTTTTCCATCAAGTCAAGAAATTGATTGAATAAGCCGTTTGCGTCTTCTGGACCCGGAGATGCTTCGGGATGGTACTGAACCGTAAATGCAGGGTAATCAAGGTGTTTTAAACCTTCGACTGTTCCGTCATTTACTGCAATATGAGTAATTTCTAATCTTGTATTTTTAATAGAGTCTTCTTCTACTGTATAGCCATGGTTTTGTGAAGTAATGGCGACTTTTCCTGTAGCAAGATCTTTAACAGGATGATTGGAACCGCGATGACCGAACTTCATTTTTTCTGTATTAGCTCCACATGCTAGAGCAAACAACTGATGCCCTAAGCAAATTCCGAATAATGGAACCCTGCCTAATACACCTTTTAACATATCAATCGCTTCTGGAACATCCTTTGGATCTCCAGGTCCATTTGAAAGCATGATTCCGTCTGGTCGTAACTGAAGGATTTCATCTGCTGTTGTATGATATGGGACGACCACCACATCACAATCCCGGTGGTTAAGTTCACGTAAGATTCCGTGCTTCATTCCAAAATCAACAAGGACTACTCTCTTGCCGCGGCCTGGACTTGGATAAGCATTTTTTGTGGAAACTTGTTTTACTTGATTTGTTGGAAGCGGTGCTTTTCGTAACTGAGCTAAGATCTCATTTGGATCTTGTTCAATGCTGCAGATCGCACCTTTTAGTGTCCCGTATTGGCGGATAATCCGGGTCAATTTACGTGTATCAATCCCTGCAATTCCTGGGATCTTTTTCATGTCAAAATATTCATCTAAAGTGTATTCGTTTCTCCAGTTGGAAGGGTAGTCCGCTGCTTCCTTCACAATTAAGCCCTTTATTGCTGGATTAATAGATTCAAAGTCATCTCGGTTGATTCCGTAATTTCCGATTAGTGGATAGGTTAATGTAACTATCTGCCCGCAATAAGAGGGGTCGGATATAATTTCTTGATAGCCTGTCATCCCTGTATTAAAAACAACTTCACCAATTGTTTCTGTATCACTTCCAAAGCCTTTACCGATAAAAATGGTTCCATCTTCTAATATAAGTTGTTTTTTCATACTAAGACACTTCCTTTTTCCCAAGCGATTTCTCCTTTAGCGATTGTCATCTCAGGCCATCCCTTACATTTCCAACCGCTAAATGGTGTATTTTTTCCTTTTGATAAAAATTCTTCTGTGTTAATTGCACTTTCTTCCTCTAGGTTCAACAGGACTAAGTCTGCAAGTGCACCCACTTCGATTTTCCCGTATGGAAGCGCAAATGCTTCGGCTGGTTTGACTGTTAAATATTTTATTAACTCTTCAAGAGTCATGATATTTTTTAAGACAAGGTGTGTGTAAAGAAGCGGGAACGCTGTTTCCAGCCCAACAATACCAAATGGTGCAAGCGTCATTCCCTCCGCTTTTTCTTCTGCTGTATGTGGAGCATGATCTGTTGCAATGAAATCAATAGTTCCGTCTAAGAGCCCTTCTATTAAGGCTTTGCGATCTTCTGCAGCACGAAGCGGCGGATTCATTTTGAAGTTTGCATCCAAACCTGGGATATCATCTTCAGATAACAAGAGGTGATGCGGTGTTACCTCTGCCGTTACTTTAATTCCTGCTCGTTTGGCATCTCTGACTACTCGGACTGATTCCTTTGTGCTGATGTGGCAGACATGATAATGACAGTCTGCTGCTTCGGCTAAGAGTACATCCCTTGCAATTTGAACGGATTCACAAATAGATGGAATTCCATTTAATCCATGCTTTTTCGCAAATGATCCATCATGGACAGAACCCTTATTGATTAATGTATTTTCCTCACAATGCGCGACAATCGCCATGTCTAGTGCGGCTGCTTTTCGCATCGCTTCAAGCATCATCGCAGCTGACTGAACGCCTACCCCATCATCCGTAAAGGCAAATGCCCCCAGAGCTTTCAATCCGTCAAAATCTGTTAATTCTTGACCTAACTGACGGATTGTAATCGAAGCATATGGGAGAACCCTAACCTTCGCCGTATCCTTGATCCTCTTTTGTAAGTCCTCCATGTTGTTAATGGTGTCAGGCACCGGTCTTGTGTTTGGCATGTTGGCAATAGTAGTGAATCCGCCTCTTGCTGCTGCTGCTGTTCCGGTTGCGATGGTTTCCTTTTTTTCTCCGCCTGGTTCACGAAGGTGGACATGTAGATCGATAAATCCAGGTGAAACTAATTTACCTTCAGCGTTCACTGTGCGATCCACAATTGCGTCGATTTTTGCTTCAATCTTAGTTATTATTCCTTCTTCAATTAATATATCAGCTTGTTTCTTTTCTCTATTAGATGCTATGTAGCACGCGTTCTGAATAAGTAGTTTCATTTTGGTTTCCTCCTTCAAGGCTTTCGATTGATCTTTTAATGGCTGCCATTCTAACGTACACACCGTTTTCCATTTGTTTAAAAATCCTTGATCGCTTGCACTCTACAAGATTATCAGCTATTTCTACATTTCTATTAACTGGTGCAGGATGCATGATAATGCTGCCCCGCTTCATCATCTTTTCTCTTTCAAGTGTAAGTCCATATTGCTTATGATACTCATTTGCCGTAAAACTACTTTTTTGGTGATGACGTTCATGTTGTACACGTAGAAGCATGACTACATCCGCTTCTTGGATGGCCAAATCAATCGGCCTATACCTAGATATATCCGTACTTCTAGTATCAAACCATTCTTTTGGCCCTGAAAAAGTCACTTCCGCACCCAGCCTTGTTAAAACATCGGCATTGGAACGTGCCACCCGGCTATGGCGAATGTCACCGATTATGGAAATTTTTAAGCCTGCGAATTGGTCAAACTCCTGCTGGATGGTCATTAGATCAAGAAGTGATTGCGTCGGATGATGCCCGCACCCATCCCCGCCATTAATGATTGGAATGTTAACCTTTCCGACCAGTTCGTCAAAATAGCGGTCCTGTTCGTGTCGAATGACAATTGATTCGACACCAATGGATTCTAATGTTTTTACTGTATCGTAAAGTGTTTCCCCTTTTTGGACACTTGAAGTAAGCACTTCAAATGGGATTACCTCTAATCCTAATCTTCTTTGGGCCACTTCAAAACTGCTCTTTGTTCTGGTACTTGGTTCAAAAAATAGATTAGCAGTAAACATTTGCCTGTCCGGACGCCATTGCATTCCGTTTTTAAAGTTATGAGCATCTGTTAAGATTTGATAAATCTCATCAACCTTTAATTCGTTCGTAGTTAGTAAATGATTTAACATCCATCATCCCGCCTCTCTCATTTTGGATAAAAAAACACCCTGACCAGAAGTTCAGGGTGAAGGTAATACAAACTTAATCCATGAGTCAAAAATCATGGCACTAAGCTTACACCCTTTTAAACCTCTCTGGATTTCTTTAAAGAGTTGAAACTTATTTATGCAGTTTTCCGCTTATCAGTGAATTCAATTTCTTCAAGCATATTTTCATTTGCTGTTTCTCTGCCTGGAAGGATAAGGTTTAACAATACTCCGCAAATGGCTGCTAGAGCCATCCCCTGAATTTGTAATGATTCTGATACTTTTATCACTGCACCACCGATGCCAACTACTAAGATGACGGATGAAATGACAAGGTTTCGCTTGTTACCAAAATCAATTTTGCTATCCACCAGCATTCGTAATCCAGAAGAAGCAATGATTCCAAAAAGCAGGATCGAAACGCCTCCCATAACCGGTGTTGGAATGGTGCTGATTAAAGCAGTTATTTTTCCAATGAAGCCAAAGATGATGGCGAAGATCGCAGCACCTGCAATAACATATACACTGTAAATTCGAGTAATTGCAAGGACGCCGATGTTTTCACCATAAGTTGTTTTTGGCGGGCCGCCAATCAAAGCGGAAATCATCGTTGCTGTTCCATCCCCAAGGATCGAGCGATGTAACCCAGGTTCTTTAATATAATCTCTGCCGACTACCTTACTTAGCACTAACTGGTGTCCGATGTGCTCTGATAGTGTAACAATCGCAACTGGTATCATTAACAAGACTAAATCCCAAGTGAATTTTACTTTATAGCTTACAAATGGAATGATAAATTCAGGCATTTCAAACCACTTAGCTTCTAATACTGGTTTAAAATCGACCACTCCAACCAGTAGAGCGTAGATATATCCGACAATAATCCCCGCTAAGATAGGGATCATACTTAACATTTTTTTGGCATATATCGAAAAGATAATTGTTGCTATTAGCGTAACCAGGGCTACAGAGAAATGAAGCATGCTGTATTTACCACTCACTGGATTATTCATCGCCATATTCACAGCAGTTCCGGATAGGGCTAATCCGATGACAATAATAACAGGTCCGACAACAATTGGCGGGAGAAGATTCATGATCCAGCGATGACCTGCCTTGCTAATGATAAGCGCAACCAGTCCGTAAACAAGTCCTGCAAGGAAAGTACCGACCATGGCACCGCCAGGTCCCCCTGCTGCTTTAGCGGCAATTACAGGTGCGATAAAGGCAAAAGATGAGCCTAAGTAAGCTGGAACTTGGAATTTAGTTATTAAAAGAAACGCTAATGTGCCGAGTCCACTTGATATAAGAGCAATCGCCGGGCTTAATCCAACAAGGTAAGGTACTAATATGGTGGCTCCAAACATGGCGAATAAGTGTTGTAAGCTTAATGTGATCCATTGTAAGGGTTTAGGAATATCTTTTACGTCTAAGATAGGTTTATTGGTCACTGTGATTTCCCCCATTTTGTATAATGCTTTGCTTTAGTTGCTTAATTTTCCCATAAAAAAACCCTCTTTATCCGTGAGGGTACAAAGAGGGTTTGGACATGCCTAAATAAAGATTCTTTTGGCATATTCCCCTTTGTCAGCCTCACAGGACTACTTTTAAAAGGGTAACTATTTATTTTTCAAAAATACTGACTTGATCGACCTGATCCACTTCAGCTAACTCGACTACAATTTTCTCGTCACTTGAGGTCGGAATATTTTTTCCCACATAGTCTGCCCGGATGGGAAGTTCCCGGTGTCCGCGGTCGACTAAGACCGCAAGTTGAATGACTGCAGGGCGTCCGATATCCATTAAGGCATCTAGTCCAGCTCGGACTGTTCTCCCCGTATATAGAACATCATCAACAAGTATCACTTTTTTATTATTTATCCCCACCGGAATATCAGATCCTTTAACCAGTGGTTCTTGATTATCTGTTTTCTTTGTTAAATCATCTCGATAAAGGGTAATATCTAACTCACCAACAGCAATTGCTTTTCCCTCAATCTCCTCAATTTTGGCTGCAAGTCGATTGGCCAAATAAATGCCCCTCGTTCGAATACCAACCAAAATACTATCATCTATACCTTTGTTTTTTTCAATAATTTGGTGGGCAATTCTAGTCAGGGCCCTGCTAATGGCTTGTTCATCCAGGACAACAGCTTTTTGGTTCATACTACACCTTCTTCTTTTGTAAAAATAAAAAACCTCTCACCCAATTTTGGCGAGAGGTTAACTAGTTAATTTACAGATAAGGGTATAGTTACCCCCATTATCTTAACCGTTTCCTTCTCAGCCTCACGGGACTGTTTTAAAGGCTTATTAAGCTAAAATCATCTTACTTCAAATTAACGACTGTGTCAACGATTATTTCGAAGCTGATTAAGTAATAACTCGATATCTTCTGGAAGTGGCGCTTCAAATTCTAAATATTCACCTGTTCTTGGATGGTTAAAACCTAACACACCTGCATGTAATGCTTGTCCGTTAATATTAAGCGTCTTTTTCGGTCCATATTTCGGATCTCCAGCGAGAGGGTAACCAATGTATTTCATATGAACACGGATTTGGTGTGTTCTACCTGTTTCTAATTGACATTCAACAAATGTAAAATCCTTAAAGCGTTCAAGGACATGGAAATGTGTGACCGCATGTTTGCCATGGTCAACGACTGTCATGCTTTGTCGGTCTTTTGTATCTCTGCCAAGAGGAGCATCAACAGTTCCAAAGTCATGGGGAATGACACCATGGACAATCGCTTTATATTTACGGGTAACCGATTTGGCCACTAACTGATTGACAAGACTTTCGTGAGCCAAATCATTTTTAGCCACCATTAATAGTCCGGATGTATCCTTATCAATCCGATGTACAATCCCTGGTCTTAACACACCGTTAATCCCTGATAAATCCTTACAGTGGAACATCAAACCATTGACCAATGTTCCTGACATATGACCTGGCGCTGGATGAACGACCATACCCCTCGGTTTATTTACCACCAAAACATCACTGTCTTCATAGTAAATTTCTAAATTAAGATCTTCTGGGACCACATCCAACTCTTCTGGGTCCGGAATCGTAATTTCTATTTGGTCGTCTACGTTACATTTATAATTTGTTTTAATCTGTTGCCCGTTCACTGTTATATTGCCTTCTTTAATCCATTGCTGTACTTGAGTTCTTGACCATTCTTCATCAAGACCAGAGATCACCTTATCAATCCGATCCCCTTTTTGCTCCTCAAGAATGATGTGTTCCATTTTCTCCATATGATTTCTCCTTTGTTTCTCTCTCTTCTAGTACCATTTGAATCATTAACAAGATGACACCGATCACTAAAGCTGAATCTGCGATGTTAAAGACAGGGAAATTATAGCCAAAAACATACGTATGAATGAAATCCACAACTTCCTTCCGAATGACACGGTCAATAAAGTTCCCGATCGCGCCTCCAAGCATCAATGCTAAAGATACACCTAGTATCCATTTACCTTTTGCAGCTTTGTATAGATAATACATAATTGCTACAATTACAACAATGGTAATAACATAAAAGAGCCACATTTGTCCTTGTAATATTCCCCATGCCGCTCCACGATTACGATGAGAAGTAATATAGAAAATATTATCAATGATAGGTATACTTTCCCCTAGATACATCTTGCTAACAATAAGCCATTTCGTAATTTGATCTAATAAAATAACAAAAAGAGCGATTAAGTAATAAAACACTAAGAAATACCTCCACATCAACTAGACTCATCATGTCTAGACGCTTTCGCTTATCATACTTCTTAAGCATTTTAGCATACTTTTCCGCTAAACGAAAATGTAACTTTATGAAAATGATCAGTAAATCGGTTTTTTGTAATAATGCATTAAATACTCTGAATCCTTTACAGACTTTAAGGTAGGAATGATCTTTAATAATTCATTAGGCAAGAATTCTCCAGAAATTTCACATTGCCCAAAATTTCCATTTTTAAGCTTTTGAATTGCTGTATTAATATCTGACAATTCCTCTTCTAAAACGGATGTAAACCAGTCCTGCTTCGGTTTGTTCCTTAAGGAATATTCAATTTCTTCTTTCGTTTGACGGAGTTCCAAAAACAGCTGTTCCTGCGTGGCATTCATAGTTGTTACCTCCGTGTTTCATTTGTCTTATTATTTCCGCCATCCAATAACCGACTCGGAAAAACATTTGACAACTACAACAACAATTAACGGAGAAGGAAAAATTTAAAAGCCCTGTGCAATTGCACAGGGCTTACATAATTAATTATGAGTATAGTTAGCTTTTACTACTTCAGCACAACGCGGGCAAAGGGTTGAGTGTTCTGGATCTTGACCTACTTCTGGTGTTACAATCCAGCAACGCTCACATGTTTCACCCTCAGCCTTTGTAATAACAATGGCTGCAGTTTCTAATTTAACTGCATTTTCAGGTGCTTCCTCGTAGGCCCCTGCCACTTCAAAGCCTGAGATAATAAAGAGTTGTTGCATATTTTCTTCAATCGAGTCTAATAAAGCTTTTGATTTTTCATTGACATAAAGCGTAACCTTTGCAGTTAACGACTTCCCAATCACTTTTTGATTACGTGCTTCCTCAAGAGCCTTTAACACATCATCACGAAGTTTCATGAATTCAGTCCACTTTTCCTCTAAACCTTGAGCATTTTTTAATTCCTGATATTCAGGAAGGTCAGTTAACTGGACACTCTCTTCTGTTACCGCCGGGATAAACTTCCACACTTCATCAGCAGTGTGTGAAAGGATAGGTGAAACTAACTTTGTTAAAGCAAGCAGGGATTCATATAGCACTGTCTGGATAGCGCGTCGCTCATGGTTATTTGTAGCTTCAATATAAAGGACATCTTTCGCAAAATCCAAATAAAATGAACTTAAATCAAGGGTGCAGAAATTATTAATCGCGTGATAGATGCCAGCGAATTCATAGTTTTCATAGGCATTGCGAACATTTTTAATCAACTTATTTAATTTAACAAGCATAAATTGGTCAACTTCGCGCAGATCTTCATATGCCACTTTATCTGTTGGAGTAAAATCAGCTAAATTTCCTAATAAGAAACGGAAAGTGTTACGAATTTTACGATAAACCTCTGCGACCTGCTTTAAGATTGCATCTGAAACACGAACATCCGCTTGATAATCAACTGAAGCAACCCAAAGGCGTAAAATATCTGCACCTAACTGGTTCATTACTTTTGCAGGGATAACGACATTACCGATGGACTTACTCATCTTCCTGCCTTCACCATCAAGTGCAAACCCGTGGCTTAATACTCCTTTGTATGGTGCTTCACCTGTCACGGCTACAGCAGTAGATAATGACGAGTTAAACCAGCCGCGATACTGGTCCGAGCCTTCAAGATAAAGATCAGCTGGTCGAACTAAATCATCTCTTTCAAGTAAAACAGCTTGATGGGAAGATCCTGAATCAAACCATACATCCATGATATCTGTTTCTTTAGTAAAAATACCGTTTGGACTTCCTGGATGAGTAAAGCCAGCAGGTAGTAATTCTTTTGCCTCACGCTCAAACCATACATTCGAACCAAATTCACGGAATAAATCTGAAACATGATTAATTGTTTCATCTGTAATGATTTCTTCGCCAGTTTCTGCGTAGAAAACAGGAATAGGTACTCCCCAGACACGTTGACGCGAAATACACCAGTCCCCTCGGTCACGAACCATATTAAATAAACGCGTTTCACCCCAAGCAGGAATCCATTTTGTTTCTTTGACTGCATCTAGTAATTCATTACGGAAATCTTTAATAGATGCAAACCATTGTGCCGTCGCTCGGTAGATTACCGGTTTCTTCGTTCTCCAATCGTGTGGATAAGAATGGGTAATAAAAGAAAGTTTGAGCAATGCACCTGCATCTTCTAATGCTTGTGTGATTGGTTTATTTGCTTTATCGTAAAATAATCCTTCAAAACCTGGCGCTTCACTCGTCATCACACCTTTATCATCGACAGGGCATAGGACATCTAAACCATATTTTTGGCCTACATAAAAGTCATCTTCCCCGTGACCAGGTGCTGTATGGACACAGCCAGTACCTGCATCTGTTGTTACATGTTCTCCTAACATCACCAATGAATCGCGGCCATAAAGAGGATGAACAGCTAAAATATTTTCTAAATCATTTCCTTTTACCTTTTTAACAACTGTTACTTCTTCCCAGCCGATTTCCTTCGAAACTGATTCAAGAAGAGCCTCAGCAACTAAATATTTGTTCTCATTTGCCGCAACCACAACATATGTTAGGTCCGGATGAACAGAAATACCTAAGTTCGCCGGAATTGTCCAAGGTGTCGTTGTCCAGATGATAATTTGGGTGTCTGTATCTAGTACATCTTTTCCATCCTTCACCTTAAAGCCCACATAAATGGATGCGGATTTTTTGTCTTGGTATTCAATCTCAGCTTCAGCAAGTGCAGATTCACTCGATGGAGACCAATAGACAGGCTTGAGTCCTTTATAAATATAACCTTTCTTAGCCATTTCACCGAAGACTTTAATTTGCTGTGCTTCATAGGCTGGCTTTAGGGTAATATAAGGGTTTTCCCAGTCACCGCGCACACCAAGTCGTTTAAATTGTTCACGCTGATTATCAATTTGTTCGAGAGCATACTTTGTACAAAGTTGACGGAATTCTGCGACCGTCATTTCTTTACGTTTCACACCTTTATTCGTTAATGCTTGCTCAATTGGAAGGCCATGTGTGTCCCAGCCAGGTACGTATGGTGCATGGAAACCGCTCATTGACTTATAGCGGACAATCATATCTTTTAAAATTTTATTAAGGGCATGCCCCATATGGATGTCACCATTGGCATATGGAGGACCATCATGCAATACAAACATCGGACGTCCTTTAGTTCGTTCCTGAACTTTTTTGTAAATATTTAACTCTTCCCATTTCGCCTGAATCTCAGGCTCTCTTTGTGGAAGATTGCCACGCATTGGAAATTCAGTTTGTGGCATTAATAACGTATTTTTATACTCCATTTTTTCTTCCTCCTGTAATCCTCTTCATATCAGAATAGCCAATAGACAAATAAAAAAACCCTCTCATCCCAAAATAGGGACGAGAAGGTTTTATTCCCGCGGTACCACCCTGATAGATAGTTCGAATCAATTCGTCTATCCTCTTTAGCATTCGTAACGTGAATAACACGCCTAAGCCTACTATCCTTAAATAAGGAGGTTGGGCTATGGAACTCAAGGGTGATCTTCAATTTTTCAACTTTACCAGGCTTACACCGCCCCTGGCTCGCTAAAAAAGTCTTAGAAAAATTATACTGTCCCTATCATCGTCATTGACCATTCTTTATAACTGTTAAGAAATTATATGCTATAAAAACGCTTTTCGTCAAGCTAATGAATCTTCTTCTTGATGAACTTTTAGTTCTGTTGCATCTACCTCATATTCTAATAAGTGATCCCAATCATCGGTATTCAACATATCAAGCTGAGCCTCAATCAACATTTTAAAACGTGTACGGAATACTTTAGACTGCTTTTTTAAATCCTCGATTTCAAGAGCAATCTTCCTTGCTTTTGATAGTGATTCATTGACAATCCGGTCAGCATTTTTTTCCGCTTCTTTAATAATCAACTTTGCTTCCTTTTGAGCATTTCGTTTAACATCTTCACCCGCTTCTTGAGCAATAATGATAGATTTATTTAGAGTTTCCTCAATCGTAACAAAGTGACCAAGACGCTCATTCATATCGTTCAAGCGTTCTTCTAATTCTTTTTTCTCTCTAAGTACTAATTCATAATCCTTGATAACCTGATCGAGAAACTCGTTGACCTCATCCTCATCATATCCTCTAAAACCCTTATTAAACTCCTTATTGTGAATATCCAACGGTGTTAACGGCATGATGCCACCTCCATACAATCTCTAATTCTATATGTATATGCAAGAATTCGACATCATTCATCGAATTTCCTTCTTTATTTATAAAGTTATTTTTGTTTTCCGACATTTAGTCGCCATTTTTCTTTTTTTGTTTTCCCTTGAATAGCAAGAATTTTTGCTCGGCCACTTCCTCTAACTGAAATCATGTCACCCACACCGCATTCAAATGAAGGATTTTCAATTATTGTCCAATTCACCTTCACGAGTCCTTGTTGAATAAAAAGTTGTGATTTCTGCCGTGACACATGATAAATTCCTGAAATAACGGTATCAAGCCGCAGAGAAGAAATCGTTAAGTCACTTTCCACCAATTTTTCATTGGTGGGAAGTGCATTTTCTATATTGGTTTCAGTTAGTTTTACACCTGCCCTGCCAATCGTTTCAACATTGTTAAGGATATAATCGCTAATATCCTTTGCGGCGAAAAATTGGCATTTCCCATCTATATTGAGGATATCCCCAAACTTTCCTCGTTTCAGACCTAGGGACATGAGTGTTCCCAATACCTGCCGATGCTCGATCGTAACAAACTTGGTTGGATAGTGGATGTCGAAAAGGCTTATTTGAAATTCATCATTATTTATCGATGTTAGATAATCTGNNTGCCGCCAAAAAGTTTGTACTTTACCTCGCCATGTTCACCAATTAACATTTTAAGAATATGTTGTTCTCTTGGATCAAGGAAATCGGTTAATTTAGGAGTATATTGTGTGTCTACATAATTCTTCCAATTTAACACCTGATCAATAAATTCTCGTTCTTCTGGACGAAAGTGCTGATAGATATTCATTTTTCAAAACACAACCTAGATTCAAAATTCTTAAGAAACAAGAAAACGATAGACACTTGATAATCCACTTTGCGCAAAGTTAAGAACAAGAAAGGCAACGATTGGAGAGATGTCCATCATACCAATCGGTGGAATGATTCGTCTAAATGGCTCTAAATATGGCTCACAAATTTTCGCGAAAAATTGTCCGATAGATGACCCTCTAGCGTTTGGAAACCATGACATTAAAATATATATAATTAAGGCATACGAATAAAGTTGTATTAGCTTCTGTAATAAACTAAAAACAAGTGCCATTAAGCATTACCACCTCGTATTTTGATTTTCAAAGTCAGGAATAAGTTCTGATATATTTCCTGAAACCTCAACATTATCAGGTGTACATAAGAATATACTAAAACCAATCTTTTGAATGTCTCCACCAATTGCATAAACAGCACCACTTAGAAAATCGACAATTTGTCTGCCCTGGTCACTATCAATTCGCTGCAGGTTCACGACAACTGCGCGGCGGTTTTTTAAATGGTCAGCAATTTCAGTTGACTCAGAATAAGAACGTGGCTCAACTAAAATTACTTTGGATGACTTTGTAGAATTGGCAGATTTTTGTACGGTTTGCAAGCTGACAACATTTTGGTTCTTTATCACCGGTTGTTGCTTTTGTTTTACAGGAAGTGGTTCAACTACTTCTTGATAATCAACTTTGTTATCATCATATTCATCATCCAAAAAGAAAAATGTTTTTAATTTCGATTTAATCGTCATGATTTTCTCTCCTAACCATCTTCACCAACAAGCGCAGTGCCTATTCTTACCATTGTAGCCCCTTCTTCAATAGCAATTTCAAAATCATTGGACATGCCCATCGAAAGTTCTATGCAAGGAGCATAATCCAAATTTAAGGCTTGGACTTGTTTACGAAGTTCTCTTAATTTATGAAAACATTCACGTATTTGAGATTCATTATCAGTAAGCGGAGCCATTGTCATTAAACCTTCAACACTGATCTGTTCAAAGTTACGAAGTGATTCAATAAAAGTTAGCACTTCTTCTGCACGTAAGCCATGCTTTGATTCTTCTCCAGAGACATTTACTTGTACTAAGCATTTTACCTTTTTTTCTGCCCGTTTATTAATTTCTTCTGCAAGAGAAATTCTGTCCAAAGATTGGATATACTCAACAATATTAACGATATTTTTTACTTTTCGTGTCTGAAGTGAACCGATATAATGCCATACAGGCTTGTCCTTAAGTTCTTCCCACTTACGAAGGAGACCCTCATCCCGATTCTCGCCTAAATTTATAATACCTGCTTGTAGTGCTTCATTTGCTCTCTCAGTACTAACGTATTTCGTAACCGCTATCACCCTGACTTCTTCAGGGTTACGCTTGACTCGAAGGCAGGCCTCATTGATTTGTTGTTTTATTATCTCGTATTTTTCTGCTACCCTCATAAACTTTACATAGTCTCCTTCCAGCCCATAAAAGTTAACATTCTTCCTGTTTTCCCTTTGTCACGACGGTGGGAAAAAAACTCTTTATCACAACTAGAACAAAAGTTAGTCAACTGGATATTCGTATCTGGTACACCAGACTTCATTAGTATTTGTCTATTTACTTCACGTAAATCTAAGGAATATTGGCCGTCTTTAATTAAATTATAGGGTAAAATTTCGACATCTTCTAGTGTATTTTCGACCAAGTTTATAACATACTTATCAACAATATAACATTTTTCACAAATGGATGGGCCAATTGTAACTAGAATCTGTTCTGGGTTAATTCCCTCTCTTTTCCATGCAATGATCATTTCCCTTGCAATTTGGCCTACGGTCCCTTTCCAGCCAGCATGGGCAACTCCAATCATTTTTGATTCAGGTGCAATAAAAAAAAGAGGGACACAGTCGGCATAGCAAAGTGTTAACAAGACGCCCTCCTCATTCGTATAAAAACCATCTGTATCTTTAATAGCATTTTCATAGGAATTGGAGCCTTTGCCACGGTCATGTTTAGAAATTTTTTTAAGATGAATCCCATGTGTTTGTTCAGCTCCGACCCAAGTCTTTAGCGGAAATGTGAGCAAGTCTGAAACTTTTTCTCGGTTGGAACAAACATCGCTTTGATTATCACCAACGTGAAAACCAAGGTTAAGGGATTCGTAATCCCCTTTGCTTACTCCGCCAATATTAGTTGTTATTCCCGCAACTAAACTTGGATATTTGCTTACCCAGTTTTCAATAGTTAATAAGGATTGATTTTTTAAAACAAAGGGTTCCATTTTCATACCTCTAATGTTTTTTCTATAGTTTACCATGAAAAGAAAAATTGGTCACCGCAAAAACAAGAGTTAAACTTCTGCTTCTTCCGTTATATTTTCTGCACTGCCTTTATATCTGACCAAAATAACATCTTGACCTATTTTTAAAATATTCTTCCAAGGAATAACTACGTCGTCATCTTTACCAAAAAAGCCAAGTACTCTTCCGCTGCCGCTAATGACGACTGCTTCAATCTTTCCTGTTGTTAAATTTATCTCAATATCACCAATATTTCCAAGCCTTTTTCCATCTGCAACATTAACCACATCTTTTATTTGGAACTCAGAAATTTTTACCATCTTTTCTCACTCCCGGTTTTATTTCTATAAAATATATGTTTACTCTAAGACTTTTAGTAAAAGGAATAAAAATAAAGCTGCCCTAAGGACAGCCTAACTTTGGATATTTTTATTCATTTGTCTTATCGCAGCTTTTTCTAACCGAGAAACTTGTGCTTGGGAAATCCCAATTTCATCTGCGACCTCCATTTGTGTTTTACCTTGAAAGAATCGTTTCCGTAAAATTAACTTTTCGCGATCGTTTAGCCTGCGCATTCCTTCTTTTAATGCAATTTCTTCAATCCAATTGATATCTTTATTTTTTTCATCACTTAATTGATCCATTACATAAATTGGATCGCCGCCATCATTATAAATTGGCTCGAAAAGGGACACTGGGTCCTGAATGGCATCAAGGGCGAAAACGATTTCTTCATGTGGAACTTCTAAGACCTTCGCAATTTCTTCCGCAGTTGGTTCCCTTGAAGTTTCGCTCATCAATCGCTCTCTTACCTGAAGGGCTTTATATGCAATATCCCTCAAGGATCTAGAAACGCGAATTGGATTATTGTCACGCAAGTACCTTCGAATTTCACCAATAATCATTGGAACCGCATAGGTTGAAAACTTTACATTTTGGCCTAAATCAAAGTTATCGATAGATTTCATCAGCCCAATACAGCCAACTTGAAACAAGTCGTCAACAAACTCGCCTCTATTGTTAAAACGTTGAATGACACTTAATACGAGTCGTAAATTACCGTTGACGAGCTTTTCTCTGGCATAAATATCGCCCTCTTGCATTTGCTTGAAGAGTATTCTCATTTCTTCGTTTTTTAAGACAGGAAGTTTTGCTGTGTCCACACCGCAAATTTCAACTTTATTTCGAGTCAATCCTTTTCCCTCCTCACAGGAGTTGCTGTACAAAAAACAGTATCTCCTTGAGAAGGAAAAATATGCACTTATCCACGATGGTGGACAAGTGCACATTTGTCGAAAAATGCAATTAAGTCACGAAAATCATAGGTTTTTTAATGGAAAAAATTTTTTCTTCTTTACACCATTTTATTAAATTCTTTTCGAAGCCTTTTTATAATTCTTTTTTCTAAGCGGGAAATATATGATTGGGATATTCCCAGCATGTCAGCTACGTCTTTTTGGGTTTTTTCTTCTCCATTTGTAAGACCAAACCGGAGTTCCATAATTTGTTTTTCACGGTCAGTCAGTTGATGAAGTGCTTTTGTCAGGAGCTTTCGGTCCACGTTCGCTTCTAGATCCTTTGTAATAATATCATCATCCGTTCCTAGCACGTCAGATAATAATAGTTCATTCCCATCCCAATCAATATTTAAGGGTTCATCAAAGGATACTTCTGACCTGATTTTATTATTGCGCCGTAAGTACATGAGAATCTCATTTTCGATGCATCGTGAGGCATATGTAGCAAGTTTTATTTTTTTCTCGGGATTAAAGGTATTAACTGCTTTAATTAATCCAATAGTTCCTATACTAATTAAATCTTCAATATTAATCCCAGTATTTTCAAATTTTCTAGCAATGTAAACAACAAGACGAAGATTTCGTTCAATTAATATTGACCTTGCTGCTTTATCACCACCAGGTAATTTTTTCAGCAGCATCTCTTCTTCATCTTTGCTTAAAGGAGGCGGTAAGGCCTCACTACCACCAATATAATAAACTTCATCTGTTTTTAAACCCAATTTCATTAATAGTTTATACCAATAGTAGGATAGGCGAAGCCTCCATTTTTTCATGTGTGTTCCTCCTTCTAAAATATGTTTTTCTGAGTATAGTAATACTAACTCACCTTAATGGTTTTTATTTGCTGCTTAGGACCTGTGAGCATCTTTGGATGAACAATACATTGAAATGCATCTTCGCTTGAGAGTTGCTTTGTTGTAAAGGAAACAAGACCTTTTTCACATAGATATTGAGTTTCTTTATGTTCAATAAAAATGCTTTCAGGTTTTACAGCAATTATTAGTTGATGCTCTTGTCCAATCACGCGAGTAGGAACAATTCGGATCCTATTTTGCCACTCCATTGGAAGGTCTCCACTGCCATTGATAAGTAATTCTGGATCATCAGCAAGTTTCTTTATTGATTCTGGGATCGTTTCTTGAATGTTTTTAATGGAGACAAACATCACAGGTTGCTTTGACAATGGATCATAAAGTTGATTCCCGCTATCCACTAATCCTTTAAAGATAAGGGTTTCGTTATTTATATTGACTCTGACTTTAACAATTTGATCAAATTGGATTTTTGTCATCTCCATGCTTTCAACATTCTTTCTTGAGAAGTGCCAAGCGACGGGAAATCCAATTAGAACGAATATCCAACTAATCGGATCACCAAAACCTTTTGTACTGGACACGAGGACCTTGGTTGTAAACTCAGAATCATACTGAATAAAGTAATGGGCCCCCATTAATGCCCCTCCGATTAAGAAGGTGGACACATAAAGTGTCATTAACGCCTTAAAGAAAAAAGTCATCCGCTTATATCCAAACGTTATTAACACCATTAGGATTGAGCATAAGAATTTTGATATGGGATGGCTTGTATAGACATTTAATGGCGTAAATGATAATAAAATTATCAATGAACCAATAAATCCACCAGCTGCTAGTCTCCCTATTTTAATCTCTCTTTTTAGAAAAATAGCTGTTAAATATAGAAGCAGACTATCAAATAATAAATTTAGAGCCCAGATCACATCTAAATAAATAGTTACCAGCTTCCTCTCTAAAAATTTATCAGCTTTTCCTTTCTGTTTACGAAAAAGTATATCGTACTTGCATGGCTGAAGTGTGTCACTTTCTGTAATCAAATAAACAAAAATTTCCACTATTCACAACGTATTTTGTCATATAAATTTTGTCATTAATAAAACTGGGCTGTTGATTTCCGCTCCAATCAACAGGTGCCAATAATATCAGCAAAACAATTTAAATTAGCCTAAATAAAAAAGACACGACCAAAAACAGGTCGTGCCTCTTGAATTTCATTTATTAAATTACCTTCTACGATTACGGTTCCGTAAGAAGGTTGGAATATCTAATGTTTCTTCTTGGGAAACTTGGGTATGGCGGACAGGCTCTTGCTGAACCTCTTCACGTTTTGGCTGTTCTCTTTTAACATTACCCATCTGTGGTTTAGTCTGACCAAAAGTAGGACGAGTAGCTTTTGGCTGCAAGGTTTCTTCTTTAAACCCAGTAGCGATGACAGTAACGATAATTTCATCTTTTAATGACTCATTAATAACAGAACCAAAAATCATATTTACTTCCTGATCAGAAGCGGTTGCTACGATATCAGCAGCTTCTTGAACTTCATAAAGACTTAAGTTTGTACCGCCTGTAATGTTCATTAGTACACCTTGTGCTCCATCAATAGATGTTTCTAATAATGGAGAACTAATTGCTTTCTTAGCAGCTTCTGCGGCACGATTTTCACCAGCAGAAACACCAATCCCCATTAAAGCAGACCCTTTATTAGACATGATTGTTTTAACATCAGCAAAGTCCAAGTTAATAAGACCTGGTACAGCAATTAAATCTGATATCCCTTGTACACCCTGACGAAGAACATTATCCGCTTCACGGAATGCCTCCAGCATTGGGGTGCTTTTATCAACAATTTCAAGGAGACGGTCATTAGGAATCACAATAAGTGTATCAACCGCATCTTTCATAGCACCAATTCCACCTGATGCTTGTCCGGAGCGTTTTTTTCCTTCAAATGTGAACGGACGAGTTACTACACCAACAGTCAATGCACCTAGGTCACGGGCAATTTGGGCAATAACAGGTGCTGCACCAGTACCTGTTCCTCCGCCCATTCCTGCAGTAACAAATACCATATCCGCACCACTTAATGCTGCCTCTAATTGCTCTTTACTTTCTTCGGCAGCTTTCTTTCCAACGTCTGGATTAGCACCTGCTCCTAGTCCACGGGTAAGTTTAGCACCAATTTGCATCTTTACTTCTGCTTTGGAAAGATTAAGTGCTTGAGCATCAGTATTAACAGCGATAAATTCTACTCCCTGAACGCCATGTTCAATCATTCGATTTACCGCGTTATTGCCACCGCCGCCGACACCGATTACCTTTATAGTTGCAAGAGAATCTAAATTTGTATCAAATTCTAACATGACAATCCTCCTAATTCGTCGGTACCTTTTCGATTAGCCTATTCGAAAAAGTAACCAAGGAATTTTTTTACTTTTGATGACATCTTTTCTTCCGGATGTTTTTCTGCTTTTGGTTGTTTAGGTTGTTGTTGTTGTTTAGGAGCTCTCTTTTCGGCAGGTTCAGAAATGGTTGAAGAACCAACGTGTCCACCTGGTAATCTAGCATTCTTGTACGCATATTTAATTAAGCCAACCGCTGTAGTATATTGTGGTTCCCTTACACCAATATAGTCTGGCACTGCAATGCGGACTCTATTTTGTAAAATAACCTGAGCAAGTTCAAGAACACCTTGCATATTTGCAATACCGCCAGTTAATACATAACCGCCTGGCAGGTCACTATATCCTAAGCGTTTCATTTCATGTAATACTAGTTCAAAAATCTCTTCCATTCTTGCTTCAATAATATCCGAAATTTCCAGCTGATTAAATTGTTGATGTTGATCACTGCCAATGATTGGTACACTGAACACTTCATCTTCTGAAGCTTCGTCATAGAATGCATGTCCATGTTTTATTTTTATTTTTTCCGCATCTTCTGTTGAAGTCCGTAGCCCAACAGATATATCTTTTGTGATATAGTCTCCGCCAACAGGCATAACACTAGTTTGTGTGATAAATCCTTCTTCAAAAACAGCTATTGTTGTTGAGCCGCCACCAAGATCGATAAGAGCAACACCGAGGTTTTTCTCATCTTTTGACAGTGCATAATCACCTGCTGCCAATGGCTGTAGAACAATATCCACTATTTCGAGTCCTGCACGTTCCACACATCGAAGGGTATTAATGATAATCGATTTGGAGCCAGTAATAAGTGTACCATCCATTTCCAAACGAACCCCTATCATACCGCGGGGGTCGTTAATTTCATCTTTACCATCAAGGATAAATTGTTTTCGAATAACTCCGATGTTTTCTCTTTCAGGCGGGATCGAACCAACGTGTGATGCTTCAATGACACGAATGACATCTTCATTCGTAATCTCTCTATTTTGGCTGGAAACAGCTACAATACCATGACAATGTTGAAGCATGACATTGTTACCTGAAATGCCAACCACCACATCCCTGATTTCCATCCCAATCATTCTTTCTGCCTGCTCTATCGCCCTTCTAATCGAATGAACGGTGTCGTCCATATCAACAATTGAACCTTTGCGTAATCCTTCAGATTTCACATTTCCAACACCAATTATATTTAATGAGTCTTTACCCGAGTCATTGACCATTTCACCAATGATTACTTTTACACTGGATGTACCGATGTCAAGACTAACATATATTTCATTGCTGTTCATTCTTTGGCACCTCCTTTAGATTTCCTTAAGTTGAACAACAACTATATTTTTTTGTCCAATAAAAGTTCAATATTCATATCATATAAAATTATTCGTCACAACTAAATGATTCCCTTTAAAAAAATTCAATTTTTTTCTACTTTTTCTTTGTTCGTTGACCATTTTGTCAATAATATTCGCCTAATTACGGCAATATTCTGAAACAATCTGACACCAAACGCGAAAACTGCCGCTAAATATAAGTCTACACCAAGATTAACACCGAGAAAAGCTAAACTTGCAGCAAGTATAATATTAAAGAAAAACCCTGATACAAACACTTTTTCATCATATATATTTTGCAGGTATGCCCTGATCCCACCGAAAAGAGTGTCGAATGCTGCTAAGACAGCAATCGACAAATAATTGGAATATTCTTCAGGAATGCGTATTTCTGTTAGTAGTCCCAAAATGATCCCAATTATTAATCCTATGAATGGAAGCCACATTAAGAATCGCCTCCTTCTTTTGTCGGTTCCATGTAGCGGATGCGTATGGAATCATCGTAGGCTGGTACCGTTAAGTTCGGAATTGGTTTTGAAATCGAAAGTCTTAGATTTTCAATAAAAAATTCTTCCGTTGCTTTTGATACTTTCATCCGATTATATAATTTTTCAGCTGTAGAATTATCATCTACACCTACAACAACTTCTATTGGCAGCCTTTCAATGGTATGCCCATCAATTTTTGTTTCCATATTGATGTCGCGAATCACAGTTGTATTAATAATTCTCTTCCCATCAATTGCTACATATTTTGCTTCGTACATATTTAATTCGTTTAGCAATCTAGTTAGAAGTTCAGGTGGAATAACTCTATTAACAGGAGTACCCGTCTTAATTTCTTCGATTACGGGTTCAATCTTTAATCTAATACCAGGAACAGTAATTTCAGTCAGTCCTGCTTCAAGCTTTAATTCCTTTAATGTATCACTTAAGGCTTGTTCCTTGCTTTGTTTTCGTTTAGATTCATAGGCTGCTAGTTTTTTCTCATTTGAACGAATTTCATTTAATAAGTTGGATTGTAGTTCTTTTTCATTCAGTATTGCTTCACGAAGTTGCCAAACATCGCGGGTATCCCGTTCAGCAGGTTTTTTGACTGTTTGAAATTGGATCGCTATCATGAACCCCACTAAGACAGCGATCAATGTAAAACTTACATTTATTTTTTTATTGTCCACTTTTTTCACCTAACCTTTTAAATTATCATACCGTGGACATTACTTCATAATTAACTACCTAGGATTGGATCGAGTACCATTTCATCATCTCTTTCCAAAGAAAAAACAATGTTATCATTTACTAACTGATCTTTTACCCCTCCTACTAGATTAATTGAAGATGAAAGAACATCAGGATCACCAATTGCTGAAATTATGAAGGGGGCTGGATGCTCAACTCCATCAACCGTAATAACAGGTCCATTACAAATAATATAAGAATGGCTAGTCAGCCTTTGTCCATTTATGGCAACTGCTGCTGCCCCCGATATATAAAGCTCATTAACCACTTTAAAGACATGGTGTTCATGAACAAGATAATTATTAATATTATCCTCTTTCGGATCATAAGCACCGTCTGTAAGTGTAATCTTTACTCCTTTACCCTTAACCTTCACCTTCCCCAAGAACATCCGATATTTCTCAGCATTCTCAGCGAGATTCTCATAAACCTCTGCTTCTTTCGAGAGGTTTTTCTCATTTTTAAGGACCAACTCTTGTTTTTGATTTAATTCCTTTTGCAATTCGCGATTGCTCTTTTCTTCAGCAATTAATTGGTTTCGTAGTGCAAGGGTCTGTTCCCACTGTTTATCAGACACTTTAGGTTTCCCTTTATTCATTTTCATTTGTGTTAAATGATAGGAAAAGGCCAACATAAATCCTAATACAAGGCAGACCAGGGACAAAACAACATGCTTACCCTTCACCCTTATCTTGCTCAACTTCTTTTTCCTCCACTTCGGTTTCAAAGGCCTTAAAATACGTTCCTACTTCTAGGTCAATAATTCCCTTCTTGTTGGGATCAATTTGAGAGATAATTGATGGATAATGTACCATTTTTTCAGCAAAGCTTCTTAATGTGGCACTAACCTCAAATCCATCATTCATAAATAAGGAAATATGATATTGATCAGTTTTTTTCGGAGTATAATGGATTTCAGAGATAGAGTTGGATATTTCACTCGGAAGTTTCTCTAACTCTTTTATCATTTGATTGAGGGCTGCCCCCTCTTTAAACTCAAATAAAATTGGAGAATTTACAGGTATTTTCTTTGCTGCTCTTCCTTTCACTATTTTCCCATTTTCCATAATTGGTAAGAATTTATTTGCTTTTTTAAGATAAGCAATTCTTTTATGTTCTTTTACTTGGATGACCACTGTATTAGGCCAGTGAGTCTTGATGGTAACTGTCTTTATCTCAGATAGACGCTTTATTCTCGATGCCGTTTCATCCTTTTTTATTTTCCAAATATTCGTATTATTCGAAAGGCCGCTCTGACTGATCAATTCCGTATCAGAATACACACCATTTCCTTTTATCGTTATCGTCTTTACATGGCTTAAGGGTGATTGTGAATAGGCGATAACTACTATCATTGTAAAAAACAGAATTAACAGGAGTACAAGGCGTCTGTTTGCTTTTCGTCTTCTTTGCTCCTTTAGCTTAGGAATACGGTCCTCGAGAGCTACAATTTTACCTTTTTCCATTTAAAATTCCTCCACATAAAAAGCAGCTGCTCTAACATAAGTAGACTAAGCCTGTCCAACATTCGATAGTGTTACCTCGAAAAGAGAAACAACGGCACGAAAAACCATGCCGTCACTAACTTTTTCGAGGTTGCACCTATAATATTATCAGTAATTATAACACAATATTTGTCATTCCGACGACATTTCTTACAAGAAAAGTAAGGATAATTTCTCTGGAAATTTAGTATAAATCCTTCCATTATTCTTACTTCCTACCGATTATTTCAACCTCAGTTTCCATTTTTACTTCATATAAGCTAAAGATGGTATCCTTGACATGTTGAATTAATGCCAGCACATTCTCTGCAGTGGCACCTCCAGCATTTACAATAAAATTCCCATGCATTTCCGAAATCTTCGCACCGCCAATACTAAATCCCTTTAACCCAGCGGTTTCTATTAATTTCCCTGCATAATTCGGGAGTGGATTTCTAAAAATACTTCCAGCACACGGAAAATTCCATGGCTGGGTCTCTTTTCGATAATCTTTGTTTTTTTGCATTTGCGCCACTATGGCTGCTCGATCACCTTTCACAAGGTCAAAAACGGCTTCCACCACAATTCCTGGACGAGTTTTTTGTAGCACAGAGGTCCTATAGGAGAACCCCATTTCTTGATTTGAGAGCCATTCCAATTTTCCATCATCAAATAAAATATGTGCTTTGGTTAAGATTTTACTAATATCCGAACCATGGGCTCCTGCGTTCATATATACAGCCCCACCAACTGAGCCAGGAATCCCACTAGCAAACTCCAGTCCTGCGAGGCCCTTTTTGCTTATAAGTGTCGATAAACTGACAAGTGAATGACCACCGCCAACTGTAATACTTGTATCGTTAATCTCAAGGTGATCCATTCCAGAACTAAGCTTGATAACAGCCCCTTCAATCCCCCTATCTGACACTAACAGGTTCGACCCACGGCCAATCGCACGCCATGGTAATCCATGTTTTTCTATCACGCTCATAACGGTTTTTAAATTTTCAACCGATGACGGTTCAATAAAAAGGTCTGCAGGACCCCCTATTTTCATCGTTGTATGATTGGCTAATGGTTCATTTTCCTTAACCTTTCCGATATTTAAAGCTACTAACTCATTTAAGATTCCGTCCATAATTACCACCCTTACTTTCCTAGAAGCATTTAAATCAGTTTATGCTAAAAATCTTTTTGGGCTACTTTTGATTTGTGTTTACCAGTTCTTGCATTAAGGAATAAAGTCTTGTAGCTGAATCCGGAACACCCATTTTTTTAGCCTTTATTTTCATTTCTTTTAATTTATCATTATTTAAAAGAATGCGATCAATATGATTCACAAGACTATTATTGTTTAAGTCTTTTTCTAATAATAGTTCTGCAGCACCATGGTCACTTAAGGACCGAGCGTTTTTCTCTTGATGATTATTTGTTACATAAGGACTTGGGACTAAGATGCTTGGGATACCAAGTGAGGTTATTTCTGCAAGTGTCGTCGCTCCTGCTCTCGATACCACTAAATCTACCCCGGCAAGTACTTCTGGCATATTATGAATAAACGGTTTAATGACTACATTTTTAGGGTTTCCAATTAAGTCAACTTCCTTTTTGACATCCTCATAATGGACGTCTCCCGTAATATAAAGTACTTGATATGGTTTCTCAGCCAAATCAGCGAATGCCTTAACCACTGCCTCATTTATCGGCCTCGCACCACGACTGCCACCGAAGATTAAAACCACTGGCATGGTTGCACTAAGCCCAGCTGCAAGACGACCCTGAATCCCGTCCTTACCAATTACTTCAGATGCACGAGGATTCCCTGTAAAAACTGTTTTCTGTGCTGGAAAGTACTCTTTTGCCTCGTCAAAACAAATGGCAATCTTGTTTACATATCGGCTTAAAAATTTATTTGTTAAGCCCGGAACACTATTTTGTTCGTGAATGATCGTAGGGATGCCAAGCTTAGATGCAGCATACACAACAGGCCCACAAACATACCCCCCTGTTCCGATGACAATGTCTGGTCTGAATTCCTTTAACATTCTTTTACTGTCTTTCACACCTTTTAGGAAGCGGAGTACCGTTTTTACATTTTCAAAGGATAGTTTTCTCTTAAAACCTGTAATATGAATCGCTTTAAAATCAATATTTTCCCTCGGAACTAATTTGCTTTCCAAGCCATTAGTTGTTCCTATGTATAAGAATTCTGCCTCTTTGTTCTGTTTTTGTATTTCACGAATGAGTGCGAGAGCAGGATAGATATGCCCGCCAGTCCCTCCACCACTAACAACTATTTTCATTTTTTCCACCTCATTAACTATTTAACACCTAATGCCTACCCTATCTTACTATAAAAACAATCGAAATAACGCAAATGAAAAAAGAATGTTATCTAATTGTAAAGATATTATTTGATTAAAATAAAGGATCTGTTCGACTTGTAAGTTGATTTCCGCTCAAGGCACCTGCGGTTCGCGGGCGGTCCGGGGAGCCTCCTCGGCGCAAGCGCCTGTGGGGTCTCGCCAGCCCCGTCCTTTCGCAGGAGTCTTCGTGCCTTACGCTCCAATCAACAAAGTGGTAAAAACATATAGAGCTTTATTTAACATAGCTAAAATAAAAAGAACCCTGCCGCTAAACAGGGTGAAGGTTCATAATCTCGAATACCTGCTGATATTAAGGAGAACACCAATCGCCATTAACATCAAGGTCAAACTAGAACCTCCATAGCTTAAAAATGGCAAGGTAATGCCTGTAACAGGCATAAGACCTGTAACAACACCAATATTAATCATAACCTGAATCGCTACCATGGCGATTATTCCTACTGCTAGAAAACTGCCATATAAATCCGGTGCACCTAATGCGATTCGAATCCCTCTCCATAACAACAGTGCAAACAAAAGTAATATGAATGAACCACCAATAAAGCCTAGTTCTTCAGAAAGAATCGCAAAGATAAAGTCTGTCTGAGGTTCAGGCAGGTAGAAGAACTTCTGCCTGCTCTCGCCAAGTCCGAGCCCAAACAATCCGCCAGGACCAATCGCATAAAGTGATTGAATAATTTGAAATCCTGTTACTAACGGGTCCGACCACGGATCCAAAAAAGATGTGATCCGTTTAATTCGGTATGGAGCGGAGGCAATAAGACCAATAAATCCAGCAACTCCTAACAGTCCCAGAAAGGCAAAATGACTTACACGAGCACCTGCAATAAAAATCATCACAACACAGGTTCCCATCATCACCGTGCCTGTGCCTAAATCAGGTTGAAGCATGATCATTGAAAAGGCTAGAAAAGCAAGACCTAATGAAGGAATAAGTCCCTTCTTAAACGAAGTAATCAACTTTTGCCGTTCGGAAAGATACTTAGCCAAAAAAGCAATCATTGCCAGTTTCATAAATTCCGAAGGCTGGATTGAAAAGGCTCCTACACCAATCCAACTACGAGAACCATTTCTTTCATTTCCAATCCCAGGAATTAATACAAGAATAAGTAACACAAAACATACAAGTAGAAAGGTCTTGGACCAGGTCCGCCACGTCCAATAATTGATGTTCATTATGAAAAACATGGCAGCAACTCCAACTCCGGCAAAAAGAGTTTGCCTTTTTGCAAAGAAAAAGGAATCATTAAATTTATATTCAGCCCAAATAGCACTTGCACTGTAAACCATGATAAGCCCTATTGCCAGAAGCGTGAATGTTACAATCATTAAAATAAAATCAGGAGTTGTTCTCTTTGTCGGCACCACTATACACCTCAACTGCTAGTTTTAGGGCTTAGCTAGTAGGAATAAGCTGACCTTAGATGAGTGTCTAGCTCCAGCGCCCAGCGGCTAGTGTCCTTCGCACTTCTCCCTACGATAAGTCAACATCGAATCGCTATGCTCTTCGTGATTCCTTTATCTCAGTCGAAGTACTCCAGGCCATACGCCGCTAAACGGGCGCTTCCGCTTTTCGTTGGACAAGCCCTTACTTAAGCTTATGCACCGCATCGATAAAAATGTCTCCCCTGACCTCAAAAGTTTTATATTGATCCCAGCTCGCACATGCTGGAGATAATAATATCACGTCACCTGATTCAGAGTATCGATAAGCCTCAGGCACAGCCTTGTCAACATTATCGACACGCTTGATTCGTTTTATTCCCGCTTCATTCCCAATGCGTTCCATTTTAGGTGCAGTTTGCCCAAAGGTTATCATTGCTTTTACATTTTTTAAATAAGGAAGCAGTTCATCAAATTCATTTCCGCGATCCAAACCACCCGCAAGGAGAATTACCGGGGCTTCAAAAGCAGCCAAAGCATTAATCGTCGCCAAAATATTCGTTGCTTTCGAATCATTGTAAAACTTTCTTCCGTTCACTTCTCTTACGTATTGCAGACGGTGCCTGACACCAGTAAACGTTCTGAGAACCTGCTGGATGGCGCCATTTTCTACACCTGAAAGCTTTGCTGCAGCCATAGCAGATAAGATATTTTCAAGGTTGTGATTGCCCGGTAAAGCTATATTCTCTATTTCCATTACTTTATCATTATTAAACATAATCCAGCCATTAGATAGATATGCACCTTCAGTCAGCTTCTTCTTCGTCGAAAAAGGAATAATTCTGGCCTTAGAGTGACGTGCAACTTCTAATGTTTCTTCTTGATCGGCATTAACAATGAGATAGTCAACTTCAGTTTGATTTTTTGTAATGTTTGCTTTTGCAGCAATATATTCCTTTTTTGTCCCATGATAATCTAAATGGGCATCATAAAGGTTAGTAAGTATGGCGATTTTAGGTTTAAACGTGTCAATTCCCATTAACTGAAAAGAAGATAATTCAATGACAATCGTATTCTCTGCCGTTGCTTCCTCGGCTACCCCTGATGCCACTGTACCAATATTCCCTGCGATTAACGGGTGTTTCTGACCCTCATTTAGCATTTCATAAACCAAGGTTGTCGTTGTTGTTTTCCCATTGGTCCCTGTAATCCCAATAAACGGGGCTTCAGATATTTCATAAGCAAGTTCAACCTCAGTTATTACAGGAATCCCTTTTTCTATAGCACCTGAAATCATTGGGTTGTTATATGGAATACCAGGATTCTTAACAATTAACTCGAATCCTTCATCAAGAAGCTCAATAGGGTGATCACCACAAATTACTTTAATTCCTTGCTCTAGTAATCCCTGAGCCTCTGGATTTTCCGAAAATGGCTTTTTATCATTAACAGTTACAAATGCACCAAGCTTATGTAATAGGGCGGCAGCTGTTACCCCGCTTTTCGCCAAACCTAGGACAAGAATTTTTTTATGACTGAAAGAGTTAATCTGTTTCAATTATAACCACACCTCAATATAGATTCCTAGTATCGCAAGAATTAATCCAACACTCCAAAATGTGACGACAACCCGCCATTCCGACCAGCCAACTAATTCATAATGATGATGTAATGGGCTCATACGGAAAATCCGTTTACCCGTCGTTTTGAAGGAAATAACCTGTAAAATAACCGATAACGTTTCAATGACAAATACTCCACCAATGATAATAAGCAAAATTTCAAGCTTGGTAAGAATAGCAATCGTTGCAATTGCACCACCGAGTGCAAGTGAACCTGTATCTCCCATAAAAACCTTAGCAGGATGGGCATTAAATACCAAGAATCCTAGTACAGCGCCTACCACCGCTACAGAAAATATCGCAATTTCCATCTGGGATTGATTCCACGCAAGGACAGCAAGTGCACCAAATGCAATCGCTGCGGTGCCTGACACCAAACCATCCAGTCCATCTGTTAAATTAACAGCATTGGAGAAGCCAACTAACCAGAATATGATGAAGAAAATGAAAAACCATCCTAAATCAAATGTGGTATCCGTAAAGGGAATGTTTATTTCGGTAGAAAAACCTTGTTGCTTATAAATAAGATAAAAAATTACTGAAATAATGATTTGTCCTGCCAGTTTTTGTTTAGAAGTTAATCCTAAATTCCTTTTAAGAGCAACTTTGATAAAATCATCTAAAAACCCAAGCAACCCAAAACCAAGTGTAACAAGAAGCAACAAATAAGTTTTAACAGTCGGTTCAGAAAACTTACCTGTCATTACAAGTGTTGTAATAACAATCGAAAACAAAATCATTACACCACCCATGGTGGGTGTGCCTGATTTTATTTGATGGGATTTTGGCCCCTCCTCACGAATGCTTTGTCCAAATTTCAACCTTCTTAAGAAGGGAATAAAAACTGGAGAAAGCAATACCGAGATAAGAAATCCCATAATTATTGTGAAGAAAATAACTTGCTCGAGCATTTTATTCCCTCCTTTCAGCGTCGTATTTGCTAGTAATTTCGTTTAACATCACAGCTATATCATATGTTTCTTTATTTTTATTAAGAAGTTTTTTATTTGTAAATTTAAAGTTAGTTATTTCCATAATATTATCTGTTTCTCCATTTAATTTTTCAATATAACGATTTAGGATAGTTACAATCGCCTCTGCCGGGTCTGTTGTAAAGAATATTGGAAAATGGTTCGGTGTATAGCTTGGAACTTCGTGTCCTTGCTCCCAAATCGCGGCTATTGCTCCGTTAGAAATTGCCTCAGAAAGTTCCCCAGCGTTTTTATTTAATGATACAAATAATCCTTTTGGCTGTGCTGTATGAGATTGGTCGCAAACAGTAACAAATAGCAGGTTATCTTTTACTCCACGACTATTCTCAAATAGACTTATCAAGTCTTTTAAAGCTAAATACATAGCTATCTCCCCTCAATCGCTTCCCGAGCAACTAACCGATCGTCAAAATCGTGAACTACATTGCCAATAATTTGATAGGTTTCATGGCCTTTACCTGCGATTAAAATCACATCACCTGCTGATGCCTCACGAATAGCAGTTTGGATCGCTTCTTTCCGGTCAGGGATCATTCGGTATGCTGAACCTTGCACTCCAGCTTCCATGTCCTTTAATATTGCTAGTGGGTCCTCACTTCTTGGGTTATCCGAAGTTAGGATTGGATCTGAGGCCAACTGGCATGCTATTTGAGCCATCAACGGTCTCTTCGTCCGATCACGGTCACCCCCACAGCCAACAATAACGAAAACCTTCTTCTTAGCAAAATGCTGAACGGTTTTTAATACATTTTCAAGACTGTCAGGTGTATGGGCGTAATCAACAATAACCGTAAATTCCTGCCCTGCATTTACAAGCTCAAATCTGCCTGATACTCCTTTTACACTTTCGATCGACTGGATAACTGCCTTAATATCAATGCCAGACACAACGGAAGCCGCGATACTTGCTAAAACATTATAAACACTGAATTTACCAATTAATTGCATCTTAATCGGATATTTTTCCGATTGGACAACTAGCTCAAACTGGGTACCTGAAGAAGTCATTTGGATGTTCTTCGCTTGAAGATCAGCTTTATTGTCGATTCCATATGTAATAACATGTGCAGCAGTCGACCTGCGATACATATCAGAAGCAGGGTCGTCAGCATTTAATACGGCAAATTTAGGTTTTTGGTGATCAAATGTATTACCCAGCTGGGCAAATAATAAACTCTTTGCACGCTTATATTCTTCCATTGTTTTATGATAATCCAAATGGTCCTGCGTAAGGTTTGTAAACACAGCCACATCATAATCGCAGCCATGAACCCTGCCAAGATCTAACGCATGTGAGGAAACCTCCATTACTGCTATATCAACACCTGCTTCAACCATTTGTCTAAAGGTTTTTTGAAGTGTTAAACTTTCCGGGGTTGTGTTTTTAGTTTCAATCGTCTTGTCAGCTATTTTAGTATACATCGTGCCAATTAGACCTGTTTTTTGATTGGCATCGGCGAATATTTTCTCAATTAAATGGCTGGTGGTTGTTTTCCCGTTTGTTCCGGTAATTCCGATCAAGTGCAGGTTTTTTGTTGGCTGATCATAAAAAGCATCAGCTAGCACTGCCATTGCTCTCGTTGTATCCTTAACAAGAATGACAGGTACATCTAGTGATAACGGACGCTCAGCTAATACAGCTGCTGCCCCGCTTTTCACAGCAGATTCAGCAAAATCATGACCGTCTACTGTGTATCCCTTAATACAAATAAATAAGCTCCCGATTTGCACCTTCCGATTATCATTCTCAATCGAAGTTATCTCTGGATCCTCACCTAGATAAGGAACTAGAAGATGCAAATTCTTAAGCAGCTTTTGTAGATTCATTTCTCTCAAATCCTCTCATAACCGTACATACATATGACTAATTTTCACACTGGAAATTCCTCTTAAGAAAGTTCCATCTTATTTTACATTAAAACATTTTATTTTGCTATTTAGTAATCAAAGCTTAATGAAAAAATTAGGCGGCGGAAATCATTCCGACCGCCTCTACTTACATGAATTTTTAGTTACATTAATCTTCTTGACCAAAATAAAGCCTAATTTTTGACCCTTCTTTAACTTTAGCACCTGCTTCGGGAGATTGTCTTACGACTACATCACCCTCGCCACTAGCATCAATTTTTAGATTTATCAGTTGATCCATTAGCTCCATTTTTGTTAATCCTGTGAAATCCGGTAATTTTATTAACGGTGTATCTGGCCATTTCAGTTCCTTTTCAATTTGACCCTTCCGAGGTTTAATCCCCATCTGGCTCAAACTATCTTTCATTATATTACCAACAATTGGAGCACTGACTGTACCACCGAAGGCTGTAACTCCTTTTGGATTATCGACTGCCACATAGACAACAATTTGTGGATCATCTGCGGGAGCAAATCCAACAAAGGAAACGATAAAGTTATTTTCTAAATATCTCCCGTTCTTAGCTTTCTGGGCTGTTCCAGTTTTTCCTCCTACTCGGTAACCATCAACAAATGCCCTTCCACCGGACCCCTGGGCGACTACACTCTCAAGAGCATGGCGGATTTCTTTTGAAGTTTCTTCCGTAATTACCCGGCGTTTTTCAACTGGGGAATTTCTCATTACGACTTCGTTTGTAATTGGATCTACGAGCTCTTTTGCAATATACGGCTTATATAATATCCCGCCATTAATGGCTGCAGATACAGCCGTAACCTGCTGGATAGGTGTTACTGATACTCCTTGTCCAAAGGCTGTCGTTGCCTGTTCAACTGGCCCTACACGATCTAAATTAAATAAAATCCCCGTTCCTTCGCCTTGTAAATCAATACCGGTCTTCTGACCAAAACCAAAATCCTTCACATATTTAAACAATTTTTCTTTCCCAAGTCTTTGTCCTAATTCGACAAACCCAGGGTTGCAGGAATTTTGCACAACTTCTAAAAAGGACTGATCGCCGTGACCGCCTCGTTTCCAGCACTTTAACCTAGCTCCCGCTACCTGAACCGACCCTGAATCATGGAAATGTTCCTTTTCTAAATTCACTTTTCCTTCATTCAAAGCTGCTGCCAGGGTAATAATTTTAAAAGTAGATCCTGGTTCATACGTTGACCATACAGGGAGATTGCGGTTATAAACCTCTTGTGGTACATTTTGAAAATTAGCTGGATCAAAGGTCGGTCTGCTCGACATGGCTAATATCTCTCCGTTGTTCGGATTCATTGCAATGGCAACAATCCCGTCCGGGTTATATTTTGCGTCCGCGATATCCAACTCTCTTTCCACTATAGTTTGGATTTTTGAATCGATTGTCAGCTTCAATGCGAGACCGTTTGTCGGCTTCTCATAATCATCTGCCATATCGTTCATTCTTTCCCCTTTAGCATTTGCATAAAATTTAACTGAACCCCGTTCACCACTTAGCTCTTTATCATAATATTGTTCTAAGCCCATCAACCCCTGGTTGTCCACTCCTGCAAACCCAAGAACATGTGATAGATAGCTCCCCATTGGGTAATGCCGCTTAGAATCTTCACCAATATAGACACCTTCAAGTCCTAATGACCTTATTTCCTTAGCCTTTTCATGTGAAATTTTTCTGCCTTCCTTAATCCGAACAATTCTCTCTTTCAGGGTAATATCTCGATAAGCCTTTTCTTTTGACATATTTAAAACGGAAGCAAGCTTTTCCGCTGTTGTTGCCGGGTCTTTAATTTGTCTTGGAACAACCCAGACGGTTGGAGTACTAATATTTGTTGCCAGCGGTACCCCATTCCTGTCAACAATTTCTCCACGTTCAGGTTCAAAGGGAATATTACGGCTCCAAGAGTCTTTAGCACCTGCTGTTAGCCAATCACCAAGGACAAATTGAACATATCCTAGCCGGACATCAATAATTAAGAAGGTGAGAATACCAATGAATAGTGCAATCATTAATCGTTTACGAACAGTAACATTTGAAACACGCATAATTTGAACGACCCTCCTTTTTCTATCGTTCATTTATATGCTTGTACTTTTTCTCTTAGAACGCTGGTTACGGTCATTAGATAGGAAAAATCCCGCTAAGACAGCGGGATTCTATTAATCCTGGATTAGTTCATCTGTATTTTTCTCATGGGCATTTGTTTCTTCATTTTTTTCCTGATTCCACTGTTCTTCAGGAGTCTTTAAGTCTACGATTAAAAAATCTCCTTTTTGAACATGTGTTTTCGGTTTTATATTTTGCTGGGTTACAAACCCTTTACCCTTTGAATTTAACTTTAATCCAGCAATATTCGCAAACTTCATTACATCTCTAAGTGACCAACCTGCCATATCAGGGGCAATTATTTCACCATTCGTTTGTATGATTACTTTTTCACCCTGTAGAACTGTTGTCCCAGACTCCGGCAGATGCCTGACAACTTCTGATCCTTTTCCAATTACGACAGGTTCAATACCTTTTCCTTTTAGAGCAGCTACGGTTTCAGCAACCGATTTCCCCTTAAAATCTTCTAGTTTATTCAATTTTGCCTCTTCAAGCTGAGAAGGCTTAATGTTTAAGTAATGCAGGAGGCTGTTTTTCATGACTGGGTTAAAAATTGCCGAAACAGGAATTGCACCTTGACCAGTTTCAAGCCCCTCTAATTCAGGCTGTTGAACAGCAACATAAACTATTAATTCCGGATCATCCTTTGGTGCCATCCCTAAAAATGAGAACATATAGTTATTAGCACCTTGTAAATACCCGCCATTCGGTCCAGGGATATTAGCTGTTCCCGTTTTTCCAGCAACACTGTATCCATCAATTTTATAACGGCCGCCAGTACCCTTTGGTGAGGTAACAACAGTTTCAAGGATATCTCGCACCTCTTTGGCCGTTTCTTTTGAGATAGGTGTTGAAACAACTTGAGAGGATGATGATTTAATGACCTCACCAGTATCATGATTGACAATTTTTTTAACCACATGCGGTTTTATCATTTTCCCACCATTTGCAATAGCTGTTGCAGCTTGAATTTGCTGTATGGGTGTTATTGCTGTCCCCTGCCCGTAAGCAGTAGTAATTTTTTCAATCGGATAGGTAAATTGAATTTTCCCAGATGTTTCGTTGGGAAGATCAATTCCTGTGGGCTTATCAAAGCCAAACTTTGTTAAATATTCTCGGTACTTTTCAAAACCAAGCTTCTCTTTCGCTATTTTTGCAAAAGCAACGTTTGATGAACGCTGTACACCCTCAAGATAGGTGATCGGACCCCATCCCGAGTAATTATGATCATGAATTGCTTTATCCCTTTTCGTTACTTGATATGAACCAGATTGATAGGTTTCGTTTGGATTGAACACCTTTTCCTGGACCGCTGCAGCAAGCGTAAAAATTTTCATGGTTGAACCAGGCTCGAATGAAGTTTCAATCGCTTCATTATGCCAGCCGTCTTCAATTCCTTCTTTTGTTTTTGGATCAAAAGAAGGACGTTGTCCCATTGCTAATATTTCACCTGTTTTCGGATCGGCCACAATCGCAATGATTTTTTCCGGGTTATATTCCTTTGCTGCTTTGTTCATTGCATCTTCTAAAAAGGTTTGAATTTTTTGGTCAATGGTTAAATAAACATCATTCCCATTTTGGGCAGGTGTAATTTTTTCTTTTCCATCAGGAAGTATATACCCCCACAAATCACTTTCAAAATTAACCTTCCCATTTGTCCCCGTTAATTCATCATTTAAACTTTTCTCAATGCCCATTTTACCCACTGACTTAATACTTTTGTCCTTTTGCTCAATCCGGTCAGCATAACCCACTAAGTGGGAAGCAAATACACCATTAGGATAGAAGCGTTTGGAGTCACGGATAAATGTAATGCCGGGAAGTTTAAGTTTCTCAATCTTATTCTTTGTTTCGTGGGTAATATCTCTGCCTTTTTTGCCGAATTCAACCTGAAATTTATGATTTTTTATTCCTTTTGATAAGATACTATAAATCTCTGATTCGTCCATTTCTAGATATTTAGCCAATCCTTTTGCCGTTTTCTCCGGATCTTTTACGTGCTGAGGCTTTTTGGAATTAGTTGTCATCTTTTTATCTAATATCGCAATTAAGGTATATGCATTGGTATCTTCAGCAATTACTTCGCCATTCCGATCTAAGATATCGCCCCTTAGAGCAGCCAAATTCCCTTCCCTGCTATATTTTTCTTGTGCCTTTGCAGCAAGTGGCTGTCCATCAACCTCGCCAGTGATTTGAATTGAAAAATATCTGAAAAGTAAAACAAAAAAGAGCAAACCAAAAAATCCAAATAAAAGGGTTGCTCCTGCATTCATATAGGGCTGTTTCTTGTTCATTTCTAATGCACTACCTTGACGTTATTTTCGTTTTTTATTAGGCCCATTTCCTTGGCCTTCTTATAAATTCGATCGTACGCACTCAATTCACTTACTTGAACCTGCAAATCACTATTTACTTTCTGTTGTTCCGACACCCTTGATTCCATAATTTGTATATCTTTGTTAACATCATAAATTTTGGCCTGATTTGAAATAATATGAACCGCACCAAAACATACAAATCCTGCAAAGGCTATTCCAATAATTTTTTCCCCTGGAGTGAGCCAGGATTTTTTAATAATGACTTGTCTCTTTTGTTGGACTTTTTGCTCCGTGTGTTGCTGTTCTAATTTCTTCCTGGCAAGATTACTCAAACTTTTCCCCTCCAGCTTATTATCTATTTTTAAATCTAGGTTTGAATTTCTGGATTTTTTCTCACAGCTTTTCGGCAACTCTTAACTTAGCAGATCTAGCGCGATTATTTTGCTCTAATTCTTCATCAGATGGAAGGATCGGCTTCCGTGAAATTAACTTTAATATCGGTTTATACTCATCTGGAATGATTGGTAAACCTGGAGGTAAATTAGGAGTCTCACTTGCCTTCTTAAAGGCTGCCTTGCAAATCCTATCCTCAAGTGAGTGGAAGGTAATAACGCTTATTCTTCCCTCAGGGTTTAGCAAGTCAATTGCTTGATTTATTGACTTTTCAAACACCGCTAATTCATCATTCACGGCAATTCTGACTGCTTGAAAAACTCGCTTTGCNNGGCTGGAATTGCATCCTTAATCAACTCTACTAATTCTGCAGTCGTTTCAATCGGCTTTACCATTCTTGCTGCTTCTATTTTTCGAGCTATTTGTTTAGAGAATTTCTCCTCCCCATAGCGAAAAAAGATGCGCACCAAATCTTCATAGGCCCAATGATTAACCACATCGTAGGCAGAAATATCGGCTTCATTATCCATTCTCATATCAAGTGGTGCATCATGGTGATAACTAAAACCTCTTTCTGGAGTATCCAATTGCGGAGAGGAAACTCCTAAGTCGTATAGAACTCCATCCACTTTAACAATTCCTCGATTTTCAAGTTCTTCTTTCAAGTATAAGAAATTGCTTTTAATAATTTCTAAACGATCCCCATATTCAGCCAACTTCTCTTTTGCGTGTGCAATTGCAGTTTCATCTTGGTCAAATGCATATAGTTTACCGTGGGCTCCAAGTTTTGAAAGAATGAGTGAACTATGCCCCGCTCCACCCAAAGTACAATCAACATAAATTCCATCAGGCTTAATATTTAAGCCATCAACAGCTTCCTTTAACAATACAGTTGTATGTTCAAACATGTAGTAACCACCTTTTCCAATCGAACGATATATAACAGAAAATATATTAACATAATTTATCCATTATATATCAAAGCCAATCATATTTTCTGCAATTTCTGCAAAAGATTCTTCTGACTCGGTAAAATAGTCTTCCCAAATCTGTTTGCTCCAAATTTCAATTCGATTGGAAACACCTAAAATTACACATTCTTTTTCCAACTTTGCATATTGCAAAAGTGGTGCAGGGATATTAATTCTTCCTTGTTTATCGAGTTCACTCTCTGTTGCTCCTGAAAAGAAGAATCTAGTAAAAGCCCGGGCATCTTTTTTTGTCAGAGGTAAGCCTTTTAATTTCTCTTCAATCAGCCCCCACTCTGATAACGGGTAACCAAACAAACATTGATCCAAACCACGTGTAATGATAAACATGTCACCAAGTTCATCACGGAATTTGGAGGGCACGATCAGTCGGCCTTTATTATCAATGCTGTGATGGTATTCACCCATGAACATACCCACGACCCCCACTTTCTATTAAAAATGTACCACATTCCCCCACTTTCCACCACCCATTTTTAAACTATTCTTCTTAAAACCCTGAAATCCTTTTTTATCCAGAAATTTCTCAAAAAAAAACTTCACAGCTGTGAAGTTCAGATTATCGAGAAAGGTTGTTAGGATTGTCTATGCAAACTGGCCTGTTGATTTCCACTCCGGTCACTCGCTTTCCGTGGGGAGGTTCGGGAGCCTCCTCGGCGCCTTGGCGCCTGCGGGGTCTCCCGTGAGTGACCTCTATATCCCGCAGGAGTCGGGTGCCCTCCACTCCAATCAACATGGAGGCAAATCAACCTAATCATTTCCCACACTCTTTATCTACTCTTGCTAAATGGGTTGCAATCATTTTTATTTTTGGAAGGATGCAATAAGGAGAACCATTTCACTAGTATTCTGAAAGAAATTTCTATCTTTAATACGATGTTAGCAATTCCAGCTTTGGCTAGACATTTTTGGCTTAAACACTGAATTCACCACATATTTTTTATCTTTATTGTATTGCAGATCTTTATTGAATACACCTGTTGAT
>NZ_JBALSN010000122.1:56118-62550 GCF_036966985.1 Neobacillus drentensis
CCGCAGGCGCTGAAAGCGGCGAGGAGGCTCCCCGAACCGCCCGCGGAAAGCGAAGCCGCTGGAACGGAAATCAACAGACTAATTAAATTAGCCAAACAAAAAAAGACTGTCGATTTAAAATCCGAAATCCTTCGGATTTGTCGACAGTCTGAACTTCAAAGCTGTGAAGTTTTCTACATTTTCATTACTTTATGCCGGCCATCAAATTCAAATGTACCTGACATTAGATCATGAATAAAATTCAACCCATATTGATTTAGGTAATAGAATATATTCCAAACCCTTTCTTGGGGGAAGCCATCCGGCCTTAATGCCAGTTCCACACGGTCATATTTTTTAAGGATATAATCGTGTTTTAACTTTCCTGCCTCAAATAATTTGGTTTCCATAAACCCGATTTCTTTAAGTAAGTAACCTTCATTTTTCTTTAACAAAGGTAATAAGCCGCGGTCCAACTCTGCTGTCTTATCCTCTATTAATCGGTACTGATTTACTAATTGTTCTTTTGCGAGCGAAAATAGCGAAACCACTTCTTTATCTTTTATTTTTTCTAGAAATTGATTTCTCTCTTTTTCCATTCCATTGCTTAATATATCGGTTAAGTTTAAATGTAAATCAGAAACATCTGTTTCAACAGATCGATCAAGGATCGTAATGTTCAAACGGGGAACAATGGGGGGCATCTTAATTTGAAAATGCTCAAAGACTAGTTTTAATTCTGCCCAGTAAGAAATTTCTCCCGGTCCCGCAATGAAAGCAATGGATGGGAAGAGCCATTCCTGCATTAGTGGCCGAGTCACCACATTATTGCTTAAAGAAGCTGGATTCTCCTCTGCATACTCCACTAGTTGTTCTCTTGAAAATGCTAAAGCCCCATTTTTCCCCACAAAACAACCATTATCGGTATCATATTCAAGTAAAATCCGATCATGCATTTTCTGGTCATAATAGAAAAGGTTCGCATTCTTTTCACTTGCATCAATTGTAATTGGAAAACCTTTTTCGCCAATTCTCTTTTGTTGTTCCAATAATTTGTTTGTAATTGCTTCATGGTGTAGGATTTGCTTCTTAAAAAATTCTTTCTGCAGCATTCGAAACTCTTTGTTACCAGAATCAACAATTAATAACCCGTAATCCTTGAACAATTCCATTATAATGTTGGCAAAGAAATCGACGAAGGTGGTTGATATCGATATTTGTTCTTCAGCGAATTTTAATAAAGTATTCGTATGTTCTGTCTCACCGAAGTTTTCAATTAAATTCTGTACCCAAGAAAGACAGTCTTCTTTGTTTAGCTGAATATCAGAGACCATCTTCTTTTGAAGCATTCTTTCAGGGTATGTCCATTTATCAACCTTTTGGTTCGCTAGTGCAAATACATGATTAACTTCTTGAAAATCATGGTCTTCTCCAGCAATCCAAAATACCGGAATCACTGGCACGCCTAGCTGTGCCTCTTTTTGCTCCGCCAATTTAATAATAGAGATTACCTTATGTATTGAATACAACGGGCCGGTTAGAATACCTGCCTGCTGTCCCCCAATAACAACGAGGCTATTATTTGATTTTAGTTTATCGATTGACTTTATAACAGCTTCAGACGATGGAAACCGTTTCATAAAGCTCTCAATGTGTTCAGCAACCTCTAAGCGAGGAAATGATCGGTTACTAAGTTCAGCAACTCGTTTGGCATCATCGGTTCCATCATTAAACCGGTAATGAAAAAAAGGCTGGATTTCTGGAGATTGTTCCAAATAATTCGAAGCAAACCGATTGGTTGCCGGTAAAGAGAGATTTAAAATCTCCATTCATGTACTTCCTTTCTGATCACCCAAATTCATTCTGTTAAGAGTATACCACTACCAACCAAATTTGAAAAAAACTTTGGCTTATATTTCAGTTGGTAAAAGTAAAAATCAATGCTCGATGAATTAATCCATAAAATGTTAAGGTGAGGTAAGCAAGAAGAAAAAGGAGAAAATTAAAACGCCAAAAACCCTTTATCACTTTTTTTAAGATAATTTCTTCTTTTACTTTCCAATGAACCAACACAAAAATCATCGCAATTAAAATCATTATTAATATTATTAACCAAAAATATGATTTTTCCCATATAGTAACAATTAAAAAATGAACGGATATAATAAATAAAAATGTTGTAGAATCTAGTGACATATGAACTGACTTTCGCGTATTTTTTGTCACTAGTCTCATTACCATAAAAACAAATAGAAACCCTAAAAATGGGATGGCAAAGAAAATAGAGATGAAATAGGATAGAAAAGTAATCAAACGTATTCCTCCTTTATCATTTCTTTACCTTTAATTAAATAATATAGGTTCGCCACTTGTGGAGCTTTCAAACCTTTATGTTCAGCCTCTTCTAAAATATATCCTAATATTGCATCCACTTCTGTCTTTCTGTGCGCTTCTATATCTTTAAGCATGGAGGATCGGTTAGCAGAAGTATTTTTACAAATAGTAATAATTTGCTGCAATTGTTCTTCTGTATTTTCTAGATTTAAGATAGAAGATACCTCGGAAAATAAATTTTTTAGGACCTGAAAATAGTATTCATTTTTTATTAATTTGCCATTTTCCACCTCGAGGATGGCGGTTAATGGATTAATAACGGCATTGACAACTAGTTTACTCAGCAGCATTGTAAAATAATCCTCCTTAAAAACAAGTGGAAATTCCAATGGGGCATAAGAAATACATTTAAACAAAAGTGCTGGGTCCCCTTTAAATACGGCAACTTTCGTCACAGCTTCACCATTATGGGAAACGGTATATGAATTTTCTTTCAGCGCACCGTGCTCAACTGAACCAACAAAAATATTAGTGAACGGGATGGTTTCAAGCTGTTTTAAATGGCCCATACCATTCTGTAAAAATAAGAGATTGTTAGGTAGAATGGACAACTGATTAATTTTTTCAATAATTGGCTGAAGTTGATATTGCTTAACGGAAATGATGGTAAGATCCTCAGTTCCCTTCCATTCGTTTATTGGCAAAGCCCTTACTTTGGATATCGTTTGTTCATCTTTTTTCTTCAGCACAATTCCATATTTAGTTATCTCTCTTGCTTGTTCCGGTGTTCTGGTGTATAACGTAACATCTAATATTCTACTAAAATATGCTGCGAATAACAGGCCAATTGACCCAGCCCCAATAATTCCAACCCTCATGGTAACCCCTCTTTTTAGTCGTCTTTACCCATATTTTATCAGAAGCTGCCGATAGTTTGTTACTAAGAATTTGAAAAAATTAAACCCTATTCGACAAAGACCGAATAGGGCCAAAAAAGTTAGACAGGGTATACGGGATGTTTACGTACGCTAAAATTTAATTCCTTGGTTTCATAATAGTCAAAGCGTTGAATCAGAACATTTCGTAATTCTGAAGGTGCGACAATTTCATCTACAATTAATTCAGATGCCAACTTATAAATGTCGATATGTTCTTTGTATTCCTTATGCTTTTCTTGGACAAAAGCGATTTTTTCTTTCGGATCTTCGATTTGATTAATCTTATTGGAATAAACTGCATTTACTGCTGCTTCTGGTCCCATAACGGCAATTTGCGCGGTCGGTAAAGCTATGCAGCAATCCGGCTCAAAAGCTGGGCCAGCCATAGCATAAAGACCAGCACCATACGCTTTTCTAACAATGACAGAAATTTTCGGGACCGTGGCTGAACTCATCGCTGCAATTAACTTGGCCCCATGACGGATAATGCCCGCACGCTCTACCTTTGTTCCAATCATGAAACCAGGTACATCTGCCAAAAATAAAAGAGGGATATGAAAGGCATCACAGAGTTGAATGAATTTTGCTGCTTTATCTGCAGAATCTACAAATAAAACACCGCCTTTCACTTTCGGTTGATTAGCGATAATTCCAATCGGTCTTCCATCGATTCTTGCTAACCCCGTTATCAATTCAGGGGCAAACAATCTTTTAATTTCATAAAAACTTGCATTGTCCACAAGCCTATCAATACATTCATACATATCAAACGGTGCATTTTGGTTTTCAGGAATAATTGCTTCTAGTTCACGCCCCTCTTTTACTTCTACACCAGCAGTCATCTTTGGTTTTTCTTTAAAACTAGCAGGAAAGTAGCTGATATATTTTTTGGCTGATTCAATCGCTTCCTCTTCACTATAGGCAAGAACATCCCCGCAGCCGCTAACTGAACAATGCATTCTTGCACCGCCCATTTCCTCAAGTGTTACTTTTTCGCCGATTACCTTTTCAGCCATCCTTGGTGATCCCAAATACATAGAAGAATTTTGGTCGACCATTATGACGATATCACAAAAGGCAGGTATGTATGCTCCACCAGCCGCGGAAGGACCAAACAAAATACATACCTGCGGAATCATCCCGGAAAGTTTCACTTGGTTGTAGAAGATTCTTCCTGCTCCCCGACGATTTGGAAACATCTCTAATTGATCAGTTATTCTTGCCCCTGCGGAATCGACAAGATAGAATAACGGGACCTTTAATTTTTCTGCAACTTCTTGAATGCGAATAATCTTTTCAACAGTTCTTGCTCCCCATGAACCAGCTTTGATCGTTGAATCATTCGCCATAACACAAACGGTTTGCCCATTAATTTTCCCAATCGCTGTGACAACACCATCTGCAGGAAGATCACCAGCTTTAAAATTGGCAAATTTACCATCTTCCTCGTATTTTCCCTCATCAAACAAAAGGGAAAGTCGATCACGTACAAATAACTTTTTTTGCTCTTTAGCTTTCTGATGATATTTTGGATGTCCACCAGCTTCAATCAGTTTACGGTTCTCATTTAATTGCTCATTCAATGTATTGGTTACAGCCATAATTTTCACCCCTCAAAACTTTTATTCTAGGACGATCAGTACGTCACCTTCATTAACGAAATCACCAATGTTTACTTTTACATCTAATACCAAACCTTCTGCATTGCTTTCAATCGGAATTTCCATTTTCATAGATTCAAGCATCACGACTTCCTGACCAAGTTGAACTTGATTCCCTTTTGCTGCAAATATATTTAAAACTGTCCCTGCCATGCTTGCTGTTATTTCTTTCATTTTGATTCTCTCCTTAGTTCACTAAATTTTTTGTTAAAAAGCTTGTGTTGTACTTCCCCTTTTGAAAATCATTATCTGTTAGTACATTAAGGAAAAGTGGTGCATTTGTTTTAATTCCTTCGATTTTCAGGTCTTTAAAGAAGCGAACCGCTTCTTCTAATGCTTTTTCACGTGTTTCATTGTGAATAATAATTTTCGCAATCATTGGATCATAGAACGGTGTAACCGTTCCGCCTTCATCATAACCTGTATCAATTCTCACTCCCGCTGCATGACTCCAATCAAGCGTGCTGATTTTACCTGGCGACGGTAAAAAGCGAACAGGGTCTTCTGCATAAAGCCTAAATTCAATGGCATGACCTGACAAAGTGATTTCATCCTGGAGCAACGGTAACCGTTCACCTCGAGAGATGAGGATCTGCCATTTCACTAAATCGAGACCAGTTATCATTTCAGTCACCGGATGTTCAACCTGGAGGCGGGTGTTCATTTCTAGAAAATAAAAATTTTCGTTCTCATCAACAATAAATTCAATTGTTCCTGCATTTGTATAATTAACAGCACTCGCCGCTTTTAAGGCTGTTTCAAACATCTTGTTTCGAGAACCCTCCGATAAACTAGGTGACGGAGATTCCTCAATTACTTTTTGATGTCTTCTTTGAATCGAACAATTTCTTTCAAACAAGTGGACGATATTTCCATGGCTGTCTCCAAACACCTGGACTTCAACGTGTCTTGCATCTTTGATATATTTCTCGATAAAGACTTCATCTGAGCCAAAATAGGCCATTGCTCTGGCTTTAGTCTGGGCAAAAGACTTATCGAGCGCTTGCTCATCTTCACAAAATACCATTCCAATCCCGCCGCCGCCGCTGCTTGCCTTCAGCATCACAGGGTAGCCGATTTTATCTGCAAGAGCAATTGCTTCCTCACTGGTTTTTAAACCGTAGCCNNCGTAGCCACTGCCGGGAACGACCGGGACCCCCGCCTTTTCCATTGTTCGACGCGAAATAATTTTATCACCCATTAATTCAATAGTTGCCGGGTTCGGGCCGATAAAAATAATACCTTCCTCCATTGCTCGTTTAGCAAATGCAGCATTTTCAGATAAAAAGCCGTAACCAGGGTGAATTCCATCTACTTTCTCCCGTTTTGCTATTTCTAAAATTTTATCAACTTGTAAATAGGACTTGTTTACAGGAGGTTCCCCCACGCAGAAAGCCATCGTTGCTTCTTTTACAAAGGGCATATCCTTATCAGCTTCGGAATAAATAGCAATTGTTTCAATCCCCATCTCCTGACAGGTTCGAATAATCCGAAGGGCAATTTCTCCTCGATTAGCAATT
>NZ_JBALSN010000123.1:0-3045 GCF_036966985.1 Neobacillus drentensis
GACGAGGAGGCTCCCCGGCACGCCCGCGGAAAGCGAAGTGCCTGGAGCGCAAATCAACAGACATGTTGCAAAGCTTATATTAATATTCTTTATATTTTATTTCCTAAATAGCATAGTTTTTAGAATTTTCGCATAGCTTGTCTTAAAGGGAAAAGTGAAAGGTAGGACACAATGAAAAGGGTGGTGGATAATGTATATCATTGAAAATGCCAATCTCCTGAAAGACAAGCAATTAAAAACATGTTCACTATTAATTAGTAACAACCGAATAGAGAAGATTGACTCGCATTTCAAACATTATCGGCTCATAAAAATGAATGCCGATCCATATATTATGGCCCCTACCTATGTTCTATTTAATTCAAACATTCCACAAATAGAAACCTTTCAAGAATTAAAAAAGTGTTTAAGAGAAGATTTTTTGTTGAAAGGTTGCACCACCTTGTTTACCTATGTTAATGTTTCCTACGAAAATGAATTATCAATAAAGATTTCTGCTCTGAAAACGGCTCTCTTAAGCAGCCCAATTGACTATCTCATTGGGGTAAGAATACCTGTTCATTTGATTACTCAATCGTTTATTAGGAAATGTAAGAAGGAAAAAGTACCGGCTATTTTTGTTGACCTTCAATCACATGATGAATTAGAACAAATTCCCTGGGGTTGGATTAAAGAAGCAATGTTTCCCTTCAACAGTCCGTTAATTCCACTAATTTCTTCAGTTCATAAGAAGGAAGTGAAGAATGTTTTGTCGAAATGGAAAGGTATCACGAAAAGAGAGAATATCCCGGCTCTTTATGAAGAAATTGAAGAAAATAGCCCATTGGCTGTTTCTGTATTAAATAAAATTGGTGTATATCCGCAAAAAGCAAGTTTAATGTGTGGTACAGAAGTGAGCTATAATTTATATTCAAAAATAAATGAAAGCCAGAATGTTGATGATATGAATTTATTTCTTTATCATAGTGATAGACTCGTAGTGACTGTCCACAAGGGAGAAGTTCTACGAGCAGGTGGTGAAGTGATATTTAAACCTGGAAATGGAGAACATGTTAGGGTGCGAATCCCATCCTATTTTTCTCTGTCAATCTAGGAGAACGAGAGGTATGTGTCAATGGAACGAGTGAATAAAATTATTAACATGTTAGAAAATGGTCAACATAATGAGGCCTTAAATGAATATAATGATGTATTACAAAATGGCATGCCCGATGAAAAGTTCCTTCTTGGCGAAGAATTGTATCAATATGGTTTCCTAGAAGAGGCAAAGTCACTAATAGAAAATTTATTAGAAACATTCCCTGAGGAAGGTGAGCTTCTTGTCCTGTTAGGTGAAATATTAGTTGAAGCCGGGGAAGACGAAGAGGCAATTCTTGTTCTTGAAAAGATATCAGAATATGATGCAAATTTTGGACAATCCTTACTTTTATTGGCCGATCTTTATCAAGTTCAAGGGTTATATGAAGTTTGTGAAAGAAAACTTCTGAAGGCAAAGGAATTATTGCCAGATGAAATCATTATAGATTTTGCTTTAGGAGAACTTTACAGTGAACAAGGTGAAGTGACCAAGGCACTGGAAGCATACGAAAAGGTTTTAAAAGAAGAAAATGAAATAGCTGGTGTAAATATAGATCAACGGATTGCAGATCTCTTAAGTGCATCTGGAATGTTTGAGGAAGCATTGGTTTATTATGAAAAGGCAATGAATGAAAAGTTAGAGATTAACACTTTATTCGGCTATGGTTTTACTGCACTTCAGGCTGGATATTATCAGACCGCTATTGGAAAATTCACTGAATTAAAAGAGCTGGATCCAGAATATCATTCGCTATATTTACACCTTGCTTTAGCATATGAAAGGGAGGGAGAACTTGAAAATAGTTTACTTACCATTCAAGAAGGCATAAAACAAGATGAATTTAATAAGGAGTTATTTTTCCTTGGAGGGAAAATAGCAACCCAATTGGGGAAAGCGGAAGAAGGAGAACAGTATTTCCGAGAAGCACTTGCCTTAGACCCAGGATTTATTGAAGCAGCACTCACATTAAATAAACTCTTTTTCCTTCAAGAAAGATATGAGGACATCATTGATTTAATTACTGAACTTGATATTAAAGAAGATGAAGAACCCCAACTTTTGTGGGATGCAGCAGTAAGCTATCAGAAGTTAGAAAAATTTTCTTACGCATTAGACAAATATGAAAGTGCATATACTTTTTTTAAGAAAAATGAAACTTTTTTACAGGATTACGGTTATTTTCTAATTGAAGAAGGAAAAAGTGACCGCGCCGCCGAAATTTTTAAACAGTTGCTTAATGAGGATCCAACAAACGGGGAGTATATGGATTTACTTGAACGTCTTACAGGGTTGAAAGATTAAAAAAAAGCTGATTTGCAGAGGAGGGAAACTATCATGGCAACCCCTGTTTCTGTCAACGAGAAGAAGGACTTTATTCGCTGGTTTTTAAATCATTATCAATTAAAGAGAAGAGAATGTGTTTGGATTCTTAACTATCTAATGAGCCACGATCAACTAATGGAGAAGGTCCATTTTGTGGAGCAAGCACAGTATTGTCCGAGAGGTTTAATTATGTCTACACATTGCGTCGATAAGGTACCATTTAGATTCTATAAAGAAAATGTGATGACAACTGATGCTGAGAAATCCTTTCACGATATTCGCTTAAATCGAGATGAGGATATTTTTATCCAATTAAACTTTCATGCTTCTAATCAAGCACACCAGTATGCTGCGGTTCTCGAAGAAAATTTATATGTTCCCAAACATCTGCAAGTGAATGAGAAGGATGGCATCATTGCAGAACAATTACTGCAGAGGAGTATCGAACACTTTCAACGTGAGAAAATCCTTCAATTAATCGATGAGGCCCTTGATAATCAAGATCGAAAGGCATTTCAAATCCTGACGCAAAAACTTAATACATTAACAATGACTGAACAAAAAGGAAGCGTGCGATAAGCAGCTTCCTTTTTGTTGTATAGGAAATTATTAAATAATTAATTGTTGATAAATTGAAATAGTTC
>NZ_JBALSN010000123.1:3116-23229 GCF_036966985.1 Neobacillus drentensis
CTAAACGGGCGCTTACGCTTTTTGTTTTTTGGAATTTTTCTAATTATAGCCCTATATCTTTTATTGTTTCTGTAGAAAATGATATTATAATAATAGTGAAATCAAAAGGTTGGTGCATAGATATGAAATGGACACCTCAAGATATTGAGACGTATTTGAATGCCAAGGAGTATGTAGACACAGCTGTTGTACCGTTACTGGCCGTTTCTGTCGGGGGGGAGATGAAGCAGTCTGCGACCGGTGCGGAATTTATCACATTACTAACAGGCCATTTAGAAAGGCAATTTACAGGAAGATTATTATTATTGCCTCCCTATACATATCTGAAGTCCAAAAATGGAGAAAATACCATTAGTGATTTGAAGGATTGGGAGGATAGCCTCACAAAGGGGGAGTTTAAACACGTATTTTACATCACATCCGAAATTGAATGGAGAACACGAGAAGGAGAACTATCGGGAACCGTTATATGGCTTCCATCCATCCCGCTGGAACATATGAATGATTCACAGAAAATGGCGGTAGTTGATAGTCAAGTAAAACAATTATTAGATCTTTTTACGCAAAAATGGCATGAAAATGAGTAAAACCATCTTATAAGCATGTTTTTAAAATAGTATGATATTGACCTAACATGAAGATTGATATATCATTGTTATGTCCTAGTTTTATATGTGTTTAAATTTTGTCCGTTGGACTTAACTTCGTGAATAGAGGGGGGGATATAAGCATGAGTAAGCAACGCGTTTCAAGACGTCAATTTTTAAGCTACACTTTAACAGGGGTAGGCGGCTTCATGGCGGCTGGTATGCTAATGCCAATGGTAAGATTTGCAGTTGATCCTGTTTTAAAGGCTGAAGAAGGCGGAGATTTCATCGCAACAAAGCAAAAGGTTTCTGAAATTACGGACCAACCGGTTCGAGTTGACTTTACCTTTAAGCAAAAGGATGCATGGTATGAGTCAGAGGTAACAAATACTGCCTGGGTTTATAAGAATGATGCAGGTAAAATTGTAGCTCTTTCACCAACATGTAAACATTTAGGCTGTACGGTTAACTGGAATACGGACAAGGAGCATCCAAATCAATTCTTTTGTCCATGCCACTATGGCCGTTATACAAAGGATGGAACCAATGTTCCAGGTACACCACCACTGCACCCGCTTGATGTATATCCATACAAGGAAAAAGACGGTTTTCTTTATTTAGGTAAAGCTGAACCACGGAAGGAGGCGTAACATGTTAAACAAGATTTACGATTGGGTAGATGAACGTTTAGATATTACGCCTTTGTGGCGCGATATCGCAGACCATGAAGTACCTGAGCATGTTAATCCAGCGCATCACTTTTCAGCGTTTGTATACTGCTTTGGAGGTCTTACATTCTTCGTTACTGTCATTCAAATTCTCTCTGGTATGTTCTTAACTATGTACTATGTACCAGACATTAAAAACGCATGGGAATCGGTTTATTATCTTCAAAATGAAGTTGCTTTTGGACAAATTGTACGTGGAATGCATCACTGGGGTGCAAGTTTAGTCCTTGTAATGATGTTTTTACATACACTACGTGTTTTCTTCCAAGGTGCATATAAAAAACCTCGTGAACTAAACTGGGTAGTTGGAGTGCTTATTTTCTTCGTTATGCTTGGCTTAGGTTTTACAGGTTACTTATTACCATGGGATATGAAAGCGTTATTTGCAACAAAAGTAGGTCTGCAGATCGCCGAAGCAACACCATTTATCGGTACACAGGTTAAGGTTTTACTTGCAGGACATGAACATATTGTTGGTGCTCAAACATTAACCCGCTTCTTTGCGATTCATGTGTTCTTCTTGCCAGGTGCATTGCTTGGTTTAATGGGAGCTCACTTCTTAATGATTCGTAAACAAGGTATTTCTGGACCACTATAAAATCGGCTATTTTATTTAATCGATGTTTTTCTACTAACTACGGAAAAAGGAGGGGGATTGCTCGATGCATCGCGGTAAAGGATTAAAGTTCGTTGGTGATTCACGTGTTTTAGCACCTTCAGAACGAAAAAAAATGATTCCGAAGGATTACTCTGAATACCCTGGTAAAACAGAGGCGTTTTGGCCTAACTTCCTTTTGAAAGAATGGATGATAGGAGCCGTATTTCTTGTCGGCTTCTTATGTTTAACCGTTGCCCATCCGGCTCCGCTTGAAAGGATAGCGGACCCGACTGATACTGGGTACATTCCATTGCCAGACTGGTATTTCTTATTTTTGTATCAATTACTAAAATATTCATATGCATCCGGGCCATATACGGTTATCGGAGCAATGATTATGCCAGGACTTGCATTTGGAGGCTTACTATTAGCTCCGTTCCTGGATAATGGTCCTGAACGTCGTCCAATGAAGCGTCCAGTTGCAACTACAGCTATGCTTTTGGCATTAGCTGCCACTGTATATTTAACTTGGGAATCTGTTGCGACACACGACTGGGCGCAAGCTGAACGCCAAGGTAAAATCGTTGCTAAGGTTGATATTGATAAGTCTAGTGCCGGCTATAAAATAGCAAGTGCTAATACATGTATTACTTGTCACGGTGATAATCTTTCAGGTGGTGCTGGTGCTCCTGCATTAGTGGGAACTGGTTTATCTCCAGAGGAAGTTGCGAAAATTGCTAAAGAAGGTAAAGGTGGAAAAATGCCAGCCGGAATCTTCAAAGGTACTGACGAAGAACTTAAAACACTTTCTGAATTTATCTCAGGGCTTGGTAAGTAATAATCGAATTGTTGAAAAGCTGACGAACGATCGTCAGCTTTTTTCTTCATGAAAAAACAATCATGAAAGGAGCTTACTTGTGAGTTGGATATACCCTCTCTTGGCCAATCGGTCAATTATGAAGATGTTATTATTTATAAATATAGCAGGAACCATATATGGATATTACTGGTATGGATGGCAACTAAAAGAAACACCTGCAATTTTCCTGCCATTCGTTCCTGACAGCCCAACAGCTAGTCTATTTTTTGTTTTCGTTCTGATTGCCTTTCTATTAAGGAAAAATTGGCCTTTAATAGAGGCTCTGGCGATTGTCACACTTTTTAAATATGGAATTTGGGCAGTAGTAATGAACATTCTCGTCTACTTTGTCCAAGGAGAACTTGATGCAGTTGGCTATATGCTGATATTTTCTCATTTCGCAATGGCTGTCCAAGGTATTTTATATGCTCCCTTTTACCGTTTTAAACGGTGGCATTTATTTATTACAGCTATCTGGACATTACATAATGATGTGATTGATTATGTTTTTTTTATGTTGCCAAGCTATCATATGCTTGACCGCTACACCCCGCAAATTGGGTATTTTACTTTCTGGCTCTCGATTTTTTCCATCGCGCTTGCCTATTATTTTTCCATTCGGCCCAATCGGTATAAACTTGAAATAAAATAATCCAATATGGTCTAACCTTGTCCACCTCTACATACATTTTATTAGTAATGAAAGGGGGGACAAGGATTGAAAATCAAATGGTTATTTTTATTTGCAATTATCATGATGCTTACTCCCACAACTATTTATGCAGAACAACAATCGCCAATGGAGAAGCTTGATGATATATCAGATGAAGCACTCCAAATGGTTAAGTTTCATAGATATGAAGATGCAAAAAGACTTCTTGATTATTTTTCAGATCAGTTCACTAGTATTGCTGGTACGGATCCACCATTAACCATGGATGAGGTAAGAATAATTAACACCTCCCATGATGAAGCAATGGAAGCGGCAGTTAGTTCCAACATGAAATATGAGGAACGAATAAATAAATTAGTCAAATTTCGACTTGTTATTGATGCGATTGCTACAAGTCATCAACCGTTATGGGTTGAAATGGAAGATCAAATTATGACTGCTTTTCATCAAGCAAAAGATGCCGCTAAAAAAGGTGATTCAGGACACTTTCATACAAACTTCAACTCATTTTTATCTTTGTACAATGTCATCTATCCAAGTATGAAAATTGATGTGTCCGTAGAAAATGTACAAAGATTAGATGCTCGGATTGATTTTATAAATGAATACCGTTCCCTAGTAGTAAGTGATACGAAAAGTCAGCAGGAATTGGATAAACTAGATACGGACTTAGTCAAACTCTTCTCTAACATGGAAGAGGATGAGGCAGATCCTAACATTTGGTGGGTTATTATCTCCACTGGAAGCATTATTATCATGACCTTATCCTACGTTGGCTGGAGAAAATATCAAGGTGACAAAAACCAGAAAAAAGACCGATCGAGAGATTTAAAAGATTGAGACTAAAAAAGCAATGTCTAGCGACATTGCTTTTTAATCTGTTAAAGGCATCTTATTTTCATCTAGGGTGAATCCTTCTCCATGAACATCATGGACAATGGTAATGGAAACAAAGGCATGAGGATCGACCGAGGTGATTACATTTTTTAACCGGACGATTTCATTTTTAGCGACAACACAATATAGGACCTCACGTTCGCTTTTTGTATACGATCCATAACCTCTTAAGGCAGTAACTCCTCTGTCCATTTCCTCCATAATTGTTGCGGCAATTTGTTCGTTTTTTTCAGAGATGATCATTGCGCCTCTTGCAGAATAAGCACCTTCTAAGATGAAATCGATGACCCTTGCACCGATAAAAACAGCTACAAGTGTATACATTGCTTGTTTATAATTTAGGTACGTAACTAGTGATAAGGCGATAACACACGCATCAAACAAGAACATCGTTTTTCCCATATTCCAGCCTGCATATTTTTGGACGAGCCTTGCAATAATATCGACTCCGCCCGTTGTTCCACCATAACGAAAAATCACTCCTAAACCAATTCCTGTTAAAACACCAGCAAATAATGCCGCAAGTGTTAAATCACTTTCAAGTGGCATCTCAATGGCATAGCGTTGAAATATCCATAAAAAAATCGATACTCCTACCGTTCCTATGATGGTATATAAAAATGTATTCCGTCCTAACAATTTCCATCCAATAAAAAAAAGTGGAATATTTAAAAATAGATTTGAATAAGACGGATCCCACTTGAACAAGAAATAAAATAAGAGTGCAATCCCAGTGAAACCACCCTCAGCCAACTTATTTTGCATATTAAAATTGACAAGTCCAAATGACATGATTGCAGCCCCTAAAAGGATGAACAATATGTTTTTAACTTTAAGCCCAGATAACATTAATAATCCCCTCCTCTGCCATAAATTCTCTTATATGGCGGTTTTTATTATATCGAATTAAAAATGCTAGAGCAATGAGTAGTGAAAAAAGTATTAATAAATGAAAACATTTGTAAAACCGTGATAATTTAGCTAACATAAACAATGAATAAGAAAATGGACATAATTATCAGACATAAGAATGAGGTGAAAATACATTGGCTAAAGAAAAGACGATGAAAGATCTTCAGCATGAAGTGGATTTGTACATTAGTCAATTTAAAGAGGGGTATTTTAGTCCGCTGGCCATGCTGGCGCGACTTACTGAGGAACTAGGGGAATTTGCTAGAGAAGTAAATCATTACTATGGGGAGAAACCCAAAAAAACTAGCGAAACTGAAAAAGCGATTGAGGAAGAATTGGGAGATCTTTTATTTGTATTAATTTGCTTTGCTAATTCTTTAAATATTAGCCTCGAAGATGCACATGATTATGTCATGGCAAAATTTAAAACAAGAGACAAAGATCGTTGGACAAGAATTAATGAAGGAAAAATGGAGTGAATAATATGGAAAAAGTGAAAATTATCATCGCAGGTCCACGCGGCAGAATGGGGAGCGAAGCTGTAAAGTTGGTCATTAATACTGATCACTTTGAACTAGTGGCTGTTGTTGATCATAAGTATGATGGAGTCATGTTAAGCGATTTGGAAGGTTTTCATTCAATACACAATGTGCAAGTTTATTCAAAGATTGAAACATGCCTGCAAAATGTTCAAGCAGATGTGTTGATTGACCTAACCACTCCTGAAGTGGGTATGCACCACGCAAAAACTGCACTTGCTTATAATGTACGCCCAGTTGTAGGTACGACAGGATTTACCACTAGTGATTTAGAGGAATTAGAAAGTATTTGTCATGAAAAGAATCTGGGTTGTATCATTGCTCCGAATTTTGCCATTGGTGCAGTGTTAATGATGAAATTCTCGCAAATGGCTGCAAAATATTTTGATGATGTAGAAATTATTGAAATGCATCACGACCAGAAGTTGGATGCACCATCTGGAACGGCGGTAAAAACTGCTGAAATGATTTCTAAAGTTCGAGAGTCAAAAAATCAAGGGCACCCAAATGAAAAAGAAACTATAGAAGGTGCGAGGGGAGCGAATTTTGATGGAATGCATATTCACTCGGTCCGCTTGCCTGGATTGGTCGCGCATCAACAGGTGTTATTCGGTTCAGATGGTCAGACTTTAACAATCAAGCATGATTCCTATCACCGAGGGTCGTTTATGTCAGGTGTAAAAGTGGCAGTGGAATCTGTAATGACACATAATACCTTTGTTTATGGCCTTGAAAATATTTTAGGGTAGGTGGAAAAATAATGAATATTGCTTTAATTGCTCATGATAATAAGAAAAATGATTTGGTGCAGTTCGCGATCGCCTATCAGAATATTTTTTCGAAGCATTCTCTATTTGCTACTGGGACAACTGGGCAAAGAATTAGTGAAGCAACGGGGTTGAGTATTACACGGTTCCAATCCGGACCGCTTGGTGGTGACCAGCAAATCGGTGCCATGATTGCGCAAAATGAAATGGATGCTGTTTTCTTTTTCCGAGATCCATTAACCGCCCAGCCACATGAACCAGATGTTACAGCCTTAGTAAGGCTATGTGATGTATACTCCATACCACTTGCAACCAATATGGGAACTGCAGAGCTGCTAATAAGAGGTTTAGAACTGGGGCTTATTGAATGGAGAAATATAATTAAAGAGAATGGTGGACCTAATGATTAATCAACACCTTCAAGTCCTTGCATTTGGTGCCCATGCGGACGATGTCGAGATAGGCATGGCGGGTACTATCGCAAAATTTACATCTGAAGGAAAACGTGTGGGTATCTGTGATCTAACAGATGCCGACCTCTCTTCAAATGGGAACGTAGAATTAAGAAAGTTAGAGGCAGCAAAAGCAGCTGAAGTGCTAAAGGTTTCATGTAGAACCTCCTTAGGTTTTCCAGATAGGGGTTTATTTCTTAAAGAAGAATACATAAGAGAAATTGCAAGGGTCATAAGAAAAAATAAGCCTCAAATTGTGTTTGCGCCTTATTTTGAAGATCGCCATCCAGACCATGGAAATTGTGCTAGTTTAGTGGAGGAGGCAGTTTTTTCTGCTGGAATACGAAAATATGTAACAGAAGGAAATGAACCTGCCCACCGAGTAGAAAGAGTTTATTTTTATATGATTAATGGTTTTCATAAACCAGATTTTGTAATCGATATTTCTCAATACATAGGTAAAAAGCTCCAAGCACTAAGGGAGTATAAGAGCCAATTCCAGCAAACAGAAGAAACCTACAATACCCCGCTCGTAAATGGGTATATTGAAACAGTAGAGGCGAGGGAAAGAATGTTTGGCAAGCTTGTTGGTGTTACATTTGCTGAAGGGTTCAAAACGAAAGTTCCTATTCTTTTGAATCGAGATTTGATAGGAGAATAACCATGAGGAAATTAAAAATTGGAATTACTTGCTATCCGACGGTAGGCGGGTCGGGTGTAGTAGCAACGGAATTAGGAAAAATGCTGGCTGAAAAAGGTCATGAAATTCATTTCATTTCATCAAGCATCCCTTTTAGATTGAACAAAATTTATCATAATATCTATTATCATCAAGTTGAAGTGAATCAATATTCCTTATTTCAGTACCCACCTTACGATATTGCATTAGCAAGTAAAATGGCGGAAATAGCAAATCGGGAAAAATTAGATTTGCTTCACGTTCACTATGCTATTCCTCACGCGGTTTGTGCTATATTAGCCAAGCAAATGAGTCACCGGGATTTTAAAATCGTCACTACCCTACACGGAACAGACATAACTGTCTTGGGATACGATCCGTCGTTGACAGATGCGATAAAATTTGGAATAGAAAAATCTGATGTTGTAACTGCTGTTTCTAAAGCGCTCGTGGATCAAACTTATGACCTCATTAATCCTGATAAAACAATCGAAACTGTCTATAATTTTATTGATGACCGAGTCTATAAAAAAATGGATGCACTTGCTTTGAAATCAGATTTTGAGATAAGGGATGAGGAGAAAGTGATCATTCATGTTTCCAATTTCCGTCCAGTAAAACGAGTGAAAGATGTTGTGAAATCTTTTGCTAAGATTGCATCAGCAATGCCAGCAAAATTACTGTTGGTCGGTGATGGTCCCGAAATGACCATCGTTTGTAAGTTGGTCAGAGAACTGGGCTTAGAAGATCAAGTCATTTTTCTGGGAAAACAAGAGAGTTTAGAGGAATTGTACTCTATTAGTGACTTAATGTTGTTATTATCAGAAAAAGAAAGCTTTGGACTTGTTGCCTTAGAGGCGATGGCATGTGGTGTCCCTTGTATTGGGACAAATGTAGGCGGTGTACCAGAGGTTATTAATCATGGTGTCAATGGATTTATTTGTGAAGTACGAGACATCGAGGATATATCCAGTAGAGCATTGGCTGTTTTAAATGATGCGAAGCTTCATCAGCAATTTTCTAAACAGTCCATTTATACAGCAAAAACAACATTTAAAGCGGACCAAATCGTTGAACAATATGAGCAAATATATTTTAATTTACTGAATTAAGGTGAAGGAAATGACAGACCCATTCCAAACAGCAATTCCTGTCATAAAAAAACTAGAGGATGCCGGTTATGAAGCCTACTTTGTTGGCGGATCAGTAAGAGATTTTCTTTTAAAAAGAATGATTAATGACGTGGATATTGCGACAAGTGCAACTCCAGATGAAGTGAAAAAAATTTTTCCGAAAACAGTAGATATTGGAATAGAACATGGAACGGTTCTAGTCCTGGTTAATAATGGGGCCTATGAAATTACTACCTTTAGAACAGAATCGGAGTATGAAGATTATCGTAGACCGAAAGAGGTTACGTTTATTCGAAATCTAAAGGATGACTTGCAGCGCAGGGATTTTACAATGAATGCCATTGCAATGGACAAGAATAGAAAACTGATTGATCCATTTAACGGATTTTTAGCCATTCAGAATAAAATAATTCAAACCGTCGGAAGTCCAAGTGACAGATTCCAAGAAGATGCCTTAAGAATGATGAGAGCCGTACGGTTTGTTAGTCAACTTTCATTTCAAATTGAAGCGGGAACTGTCACCGCATTAGCTAGTCTGGTTCACTTACTTGATAAGATTGCTGTAGAAAGAAAAAGAACAGAGTTCGAAAAACTGTTAATCGGTAAAAACAAACCCACCGCACTAAATATCCTTCTTGATACAAACATTTATTTATATTTGCCTGGTTTAAAAGGAAAGCGGCAGTCGTTAGAGAAAATGATTAGCTTCGAAAATAACACTCTCAATATTAATGAAATGTGGTCATTATTAATTTTCTGTTTACAATTAAAAGAAAAAGAGATCGAGGTATTTCTAAAAGACTGGCGGCTTGCAATTAAGGAAATAAGAGAGATTGGGCGAACGGTCCATTTCTTATATAAAAGACTTGAACAAGAATGGTCTATTTATGACCTCTATTCTGCGGGCCGTGATACGATATTTTCAACAGAAAGACTCTACCTTGTGATTAACCGAATAAAGGATTTTCGATCGATTGAACATTGGGTAAACCTGTATGATTCTCTTCCGATTAAAGAACGGTCGGAAATAAATGTGTCAGGGAATGACTTAATGGATTGGTACAATAAAAGAGGCGGACCATGGCTAAAGGAAACGCTATTAGACATTGAAAACAATATCCTATCTTGCCAACTGGAGAATAACAAAGAAAAAATCAAGGAGTGGCTAATGAAGTGCAATCAGAAATAAGAAAAGAATTACTTGATGCCTTTACAAATGCCGGAGATGCCTTTTTGTCAGGTCAACATCTAGCTGAACTCATTGGCTGCTCTAGGACGGCAGTTTGGAAGCACATAGAGGAACTAAGAAAAGAAGGATTTGAATTAGATGCAGTTAGAAATAAGGGATATCGAATTCTGAAAACCCCAGAAAAAATAACTGCGGATGAAATAAGACTTGGTCTTACAACTCACTTCATGGGGAGAAATATCCATTATGAGGAGACAGTTGAGTCTACTCAGAAGATTGCCCATCGCATGGCTTCTGAAGATGCCCCAGAAGGAACGGTCATTATCGCCGAAGAGCAGTTGTCAGGCAGGGGCAGAATGGCCCGTAAATGGCATTCTCCAAAATATACAGGGATTTGGATGAGCATGATTTTACGTCCCAATATACCTCTTAGTAATGCGCCACAATTAACATTATTAGCAGCGGTTGCAATTGTTCAATCCATTGAAGAAATGACAGACTTAATCCCAGATATCAAATGGCCTAATGATGTTCTAATTAATGGAAAAAAAGTCACTGGAATTTTAACTGAGCTACAGGCTGAAGCCGATCGTATTCATTCGATTATTATTGGAATAGGTATCAATGTGAATCAAAAGACAGAAGATTTCCCAGCAGAAATTCAAGAAATTGCCACCTCCCTTTTTATTGAGCAAAAAGAAACTGTCTCAAGGGCGGAATTAATTAAAAGTATCCTCAAGAACTTTGAAAGTTTGTATACAATATATTTGGAACAGGGATTCTTACCAATAAAGCTTTTATGGGAGGGCTATGCCAGCAGTATCGGCAAGTACATTAAAGCGAGAACATTAACGAAGACCATTGAAGGTAAAGCACTCGGAATCACTGATGATGGAGTGTTGAAACTAGAGGATCAGACTGGTTTCATTCACCAAATTTATTCAGCGGATATTGAGTTATAAGGCTTGAACTTTTCGAGAAATTTGCTATAATTCATTCCAATGGGCAGTATCCATGGTGAACTGCACCTATATGTAATAAACAACAATTTAAAAAGGTTTCTGCCTAGATCCGTTTAACGGACCGGGACAGAGGGATGAAGCATGTATTTGAGTAACAGGGATCCTCTGCCTTCAGAAGGATCTTTTTATTTGCTCTTCGAAATCTTCTAATCCCCTCTCCCAACTAAAAGGAGGGAAAAATGGATGAAGCAAGCAACAGATTTTTTGAAAATGAAGGAAAATAATGAAAAAATTGTGATGTTAACGGCGTATGATTACCCCTCTGCTAAACAAGCAGAAGAAGGTGGCGTTGACATTATTTTGGTGGGAGATTCCCTTGGTATGGTTGTCTTAGGGTATGATTCAACCATACCGGTGACGCTTGAAGACATGATCCATCATACGAAGGCTGTAAAACGAGGTGCTAAAGATACATTTATTCTCGCGGACCTGCCATTTTTAACCTATCATTTATCTGTCCGGGATACCCTAATGAATGCAGGCAGGCTCATTCAAGATACAGGCGCACATGCAGTAAAGCTTGAAGGTGCTGATGATGTATTAGAAAAAATAACTGCTCTTACGAAAGCAGGTATCCCAGTGTGTGCTCATTTGGGCTTAACTCCACAATCAGTTGGGGTATTAGGCGGATATAAGGTACAAGGGAAAGATGCCGAGACAGCAAGAAAATTAATAGATGATGCGAAGAAATGTGAAGAAGCAGGAGCGTTCGCTATTGTACTTGAATGTGTCCCAAAACAATTGGCTGAGGAAATTACACAAAATCTTTCTATACCTATAATTGGTATTGGTGCTGGGGTAGAGGTGGACGGTCAAGTGCTCGTTTATCATGATATCCTTGGTTATGGTGTTGAGCGTGTACCGAAGTTCGTGAAACAATACCATTCCGTAAATCCATTTATGATCGAATCTATTCAAGCATATGCATCAGATGTTAAAAACAAACAGTTTCCTGAAGATAAACATTCATTCACAATGAGAGAGCAGGAACTGAAAGGGCTTTATGGAGGTATAAAATGAGGGTAATCACCACAATTAAGGAAATGCAGGAGTTAATTTTGCAACAAAAGTCCCAAGGAAAAACGGTTGGCTTTGTTCCAACGATGGGTTTTCTGCATGAAGGACATTTAACGCTGTTAAATAGAGCTAGACAAGAAAATGATATCGTCGTCCTCAGCATATTTGTGAATCCTTTACAGTTTGGTCCGAAAGAGGATTATGCGGAATATCCGCGTGACTTTGAGCGTGACCGTGCCTTGGCTGAAAGTGAAATGGTCGATTTTCTGTTTTATCCAAGTGTAGAAGAAATGTATCCGACCGACCTTTCGGTCAGAGTTACCGTACAGGAGCGCACAGATGTTTTATGTGGTAGTTCACGCCCAGGGCATTTTGACGGCGTTGCTACAGTCATTACAAAGTTCTTTAACATTATTATGCCAACACGTGCTTATTTTGGGAAAAAAGATGCCCAGCAGGTTGCGGTTATTGAAGGGTTAATTTCAGATTTTAATATTCCTGTAAATCTTGTAGCAGTAGATATTGTCCGGGAAAATGATGGACTGGCTAAGAGTTCCCGTAATGTTAATCTCCTGCCGAATGAAAGAAAAGAAGCACCTGTTCTTTATCAAAGTCTTCAAGTAGCAGCTGGAGCTATAGATGAAGGTGAGAGAGATCCAAATAAATTAATTCATTTGATTCGTGAAGAGATTGGTAAAGAATCATCTGGTGTAATTGATTATGTCCAAATCTACTCCTATCCGCAATTAAAACCATTGGAAAAATTAGAGGGTACAATTATTATTGCGCTCGCTGTAAAATTTACAAAGGTTCGTTTAATAGACAATTTCATTACAAAAATAGATTGATAGGTAAGAGGAAATGGAGGAAGAGGATATGTTTCGCAACATGATGAACGGAAAGATCCACCGCGCCACTGTTACTGAGGCAAATTTAAATTATGTAGGCAGTATTACAATCGATGAGGACATATTAGATGCAGTCGGAATGATTGCAAATGAAAAAGTTCAAATTGTTAACAATAATAACGGTGCCCGATTAGAGACTTATATAATTCCAGGTGAAAGAGGCAGTGGAGTCATTTGTTTAAATGGTGCAGCCGCCCGTCTTGTTCAAAAAGGTGATATCGTCATTATCATTTCTTATGCGCTGATTGCTGAAGAAAAAGTAGCTGCACATAAACCAAAAGTGGCGATCATGGATGAAGATAATCGGATTAAAGAACTTATCCATGCTGAACCTGCACTAACGATCATGTAATCCCCGTTCAGGGGATTTTTCTTTTTTACCTAGAGTTTTATATAATATACATAATAAAAATAATCGTAAAGTTTATGGTAGAATCTAAAGCTCCTAGTAGTGTATACTTTTTCTTTTAAAGATTATGTGATACCGTTTTAATGAACGAAGGTTTGGGGTGTTAATAAATGCGAAATAAATTCGTCGTAATCGATTTGGAAACAACGGGAAACATTCCAAAAAAAGGTGATAAAATCATCCAGTTTGCAGCTGTGGTCATTGAAAATGGGAAAATCACAGAAAAGTTTTCATCGTTAATTAATCCCAAAAAATCCATTCCCATATTTATTGAAGAATTAACTGGTTTAAATGATGATATGGTGAAAGATGCGCCGCTTTTTTCTGAAATTGCAGAAAAAGTCATGACTTTACTGAACGGGGCTTATTTTGTTGCACATAATGTTTTGTTTGATTTGTCCTTTCTTCAAGAAGAATTAATCCAATCAGGCCAAGAAGGATTCTTCGGTCCTGTTCTAGATACGGTTGAATTGGCGAGAATCCTTTATCCGACTGCAGATGGTTATAAGCTATCTGATTTAGCGGAGAGAGAAAATTTGAATCATGATCGCCCCCATCAAGCAGATAGTGATGCACAGGTAACAGCTGAACTTTTACTAATTCTTTTAGAACGTTTGACTTCATTACCAATCACAACATTAAAACAGCTTGCTCATTTATCAGGGGGATTGAAAAGCGACCTTCAACAGTTGCTTGATGAATTACTTGTTAATAAGGTAGAAACTGTCGAAAGCTTATCTGAGACAATTGAGATATTTAAGGAACTTGCTTTAAAAAGAATTCCCAATCATATTAGGCTGCCTGCTGAAGATAAAGAATATCGTTTTCCGGCATCTGAAGCGGAAAAAATCGAATTGGTCAGTCAGGCATTTGAAGCTTTCGAGAAGAGAACTGGCCAATTTACCATGATGGATACAGTCTACCAGGCTTTACAAAGTGAAAATCATGCTGTGATTGAGGCTGGTACAGGTGTAGGAAAATCACTTGGCTATTTACTGCCATGTGCTTACTTTTCTAGAAAAAATAGGCATCCTATCGTTGTAAGTACACATACTATCCATTTGCAAGAACAGATTCTAAAAAATGAAATACCGCTCTTGGCTAAACTTTTGCCCTTTCCTTTAAACACTGTATTGCTAAAGGGGAGAAATCATTATCTTAGTTTAGAAAAGTTTCATCAGACGCTAGCAGATGATAACGATAATTACGATACTGGATTAACAAAAATGCAAATTCTTGTTTGGCTGATCGAAACAGAAACCGGTGATCGGGATGAGTTAAACCTTTCAAGTGGCGGGCAAATTTTTTGGAATAAAATAAAGAATGAACCAGCAATTTTTTTACAAGACGAAGCATGGCAAGAGAGAGATTTTTATTTAAGAGCAAAAAGAAAGGCAGAAGTTGCTGATATTATTATTACAAATCATTCTTTATTATTAAGTGATATTAAAGGTGAAGTGGCTATCCTGCCTGAATTTTCTTATGCTATTATTGATGAAGGGCATCATTTTGAAAAAGCTGCTAGTCAGTTTTTTGGACATACATTAGATTATTTATCGACCCGTCTCCTATTAGGTCAATTTGGGCTATATGAACAAAAACAGCTCTTTTATGAATTGGAAAAACTAATTGATTCTGTACCAAGAAAAAGTGAGATCAGGACTACCTCAACTAAGGTAAATCAACTTATGGCGGATCTTATTTTTGAAATGGATGAATTTTTTCAATTGATTGCTCTTTTTGCGAGAGCCAAGATGGCGAATAAAAAAGGAGTAAATCGTGCCAAAATTCGCTTTTCACCCAATGACGAAGCAAAAGAAAAAAAGGCACTAGTTCACAGTGCTGAGAGATTTGCCTTTTTACTAAAGGACCTTAATTCAGAAATCAGTGAACGTCTTGAATGGATTAAAAATGAAAGTAATTCTTTTTCACGTATAGAAGAAAATAAATTGGAAGAGATCCTTTCATTTCAAATCGAATTAACAGAACTTAGAGATACGGTTATCAATTCCTTTCTTAAAATAACGAATGATGTAAAATGGATTGAAATAGATATACGCTCACCGCAAAATGTTACTACCTTTATGGTACAGCCAACATCTGTTGCAGGGAAACTAGATGAACAATTCTTTCAATTAAAAAAAGCGGTAGTATTTACTTCGGCAACGTTAACTGTAAATAAATCATTTGATTATTTTATAAAGGAAATGGGTTTAGACCCCGTATCTACAGTACAATTAAATATTCCATCTCCATTTGCATATAATCAACAGGTGCAGCTTTTAATTCCAGAGGACTTACCAGAAATTAATACAGTATCTTTGGATGATTATGTGATTTCAATTACGGAGCATATTATTACAATAGCTGAAGCAACTAAGGGAAGAATGCTGCTTTTATTTACCGCCCATGACATGCTAAAGAAAACCTATGAATTAATCAAAGAAAGTGGTTTCTTACATGACTATGCAATGATTGCACAAGGGATAACCAGTGGAAGCAGAACAAGGCTAACCCGCAACTTTCAGCGGTATGATAAGGCATTGTTGTTAGGAACAAGCAGTTTCTGGGAAGGCGTAGATATACCTGGTGAGGACCTATCCTGCCTCGTTATTGTCAGGCTTCCATTTAGCCCGCCAGATGATCCTTTAACAGAGGCGAAATGCCAGTTAATCGAAAAACGGGGTGGGAATTCCTTTTCTGAATACTCCCTGCCTGAAGCAATCCTCCGATTTAAACAAGGTTTTGGGCGCCTTATTCGAACAGAAAGTGATCGTGGTATCATTGTGGTGTTTGACAAAAGAATTGTAACCACGAAATACGGGAAGGCATTTTTGAAATCTATTCCTCCAGTTCCTATTAATAGAGGAAAGATGGATGAATTAGTTGAAATTATCCAGTCGTGGTTATGATTTGAGGGACATTAATTAATGTTATTCTGGATAAAAACTGGTAAATAAACACATCCTTAATATAGGAGGTGTGTTATGAGAACCTTACTAATTATCTTGTCATTTTTCCTACAAACTACACTCATGGTTGAGGCATCAGGGCCATCATTAAATAATATTGAAAATATTAATTTAAATATTAAAGACCATGAAGTTGCAGTCACTTTTCTGGGGTTGTCGGCAGGGGAAGCAACACTGATCCAAGGTGCAAATAATGAGAATACCTTGATAAATACCGGAGGGAAAGAAACTGCTGCGGAATTAGAAGGGTGGCTTTTCCTTTATGATGTGAAAGAGATTTCTAAATTAATCCTTACACATAACGGAACAGAATTCTCTAAACAACAATTAAACCGTCTAATCTCGAAATATAATATCAAAGAAATTATTACAACACCTAAAATTTCTACTCAAATCAAAGAAGTGCTAGATTCACAAAATAAGCCTGCAGTTATCTCTTGGGGACAGGGTACAAAGAGTCCAATCTTGCCTGAGATGACTGCTGAGGTTCAATTTGTGGGAAATAATGCGAATGAAGGTATGGATCTAACACTTGATTTTTTTAATCACCGAATTTTCCTTATGACTTCATTCACGCCGAGGGCGGAAGAAACGCTATTGGAGAAAAATTTGGAGAATATTAATGTGTTTAAAATCCCTAATGGTGCGCCGGAAGACTCCTTATCTGAGAAATTAATTCAATATTTAAATCCGCAAATTTCAGTCCTTTTTGCATCAGAAGAAGAGGAGCATGATCCAGATATACTAGTCGATCTTCACGAAACGTGGTCAGAAATTTATTCAACGAAAAAACATGGAACCATAACAATAAAATTCACCGATTCAAATTATGAGATCATAACCATTCCAATTGAAACGGATGAATAAAATTTTATTAGAAAAATCATAGCATCTTTGACCCGCTTTTTGCTTCCACCTGTTATAATAATGGATAAGATTTATCAAAAAATGTAGATAAATAGGAAAAATATTGGAGGATAACGGATGGAAAGTAAAATAGAAGTTTTATCAACAGTGAAAATCCAACACAGTCCGGATTTGTATAAAATTGTTGATGCCCTTAATCGAACCTTGAAACAGGAAGACCTTATGTTTGGACTTGCACTGGATCAAGCGAATCGAAATACAGCGATTTTTACGATTTATCGTACATAAAGAAGTGAATTAGCAATGAAAAAGTGGATTATTGTTCTATCAATAATAGTATTAGCCTTTTGTGGGTTATTGATAAAAGTTTACTTATCTGCATTGGATCCTGTGAAAGCAGCAGAGACAAAAGCGGTCTCACGTGCTCAAGATGAAATCTCACTAAAAGAAGTAGAAGATTTTCATATTTATAATGGTATTGAAACGGTTAATGTCATTGAGGGCAAAAGTAAGAATGGCGACAAAATTATCGTGTGGATGCCTGAGAAAAGTAAGGAAATTTTCGTAAGAAAAGCTAAGAATGGTTTAACCAGGGAAGAAGCCATTCAAAAACTACAACAAGAAAAAAGCCCGAAGAAGATCATCTCTGTTCGTCTCGGTATGGAAAAGAATATCCCACTGTGGGAAATTTATTACCGTTCTAATAATAATTTAATAAATTATTACTATGTTCACTTTGATACAGGTGAATGGCTAAAAAAAATTGAAAACCTATAAATAGATGGAGAGCGGAGGAATTGGAATGGTATTGGAATTAGCTAATCGAGTAAAAGCACTTACACCTTCAACGACTTTAGCAATTACGGCAAAAGCAAAAGAGCTTAAGGAACAAGGGGAGGATGTTATCGGTCTAGGTGCTGGTGAGCCTGACTTTAATACTCCCCAACATATTTTAGATGCTGCATTTCAATCCATGAATGAGGGGCATACGAAGTACACCCCTTCAGCTGGATTGCCTGCTTTAAAGAAGGCAATCATCAAGAAATTTGTTGAGGACCAAGGGTTAACATTTAATCCTAATGAAATCATTGTTGGAAATGGCGCAAAACACGTCCTTTATACCTTGTTTCAAGTGGTCTTAAATGATGGCGATGAGGTCATCATCCCTACACCATATTGGGTCAGTTACCCAGAACAAGTAAAATTAGCTGGAGGCGTACCAGTTTATATTGAGGGATTTGAGGGAAATCAGTTTAAAATCACACCAGAACAATTAAAAAAGGCAATTACGAAGAAGACAAAAGCCGTTATTATTAATTCGCCTAGCAACCCTACAGGAGTCCTATATACAGCTCAAGAACTTTTGGAAATAGGCAAAGTTTGCCTTGAGGAGAACATTCTCATTGTTTCAGATGAAATATATGAAAAGCTAGTTTACGGGGAAAATAAACATATTTCAATTGCTCAACTTTCTCCTGAATTAAAAGAGCAAACCATTGTTATTAATGGCGTTTCGAAGTCACATTCGATGACTGGTTGGAGAATAGGGTATGCAGCTGGTAATAAAAAAATTATTGAAGCGATGACAAATCTTGCTAGCCATAGTACATCAAATCCAACAACAACTGCCCAATATGCAGCAATTGCAGCTTACACTGGCTCACAACAGCCAGTAGAAGAAATGAGGAAGGCATTTGAAGAAAGATTAGAAATTATTTTTACTAGGCTTGTTGCAATTCCAGGTGTGACATGTGTAAAACCACAAGGAGCTTTTTATCTTTATCCAAATGTAAAGAAAGCAGCAGAGATGACAGGTTACCAGAATGTGGATGATTTTGTAGAAGCCTTACTCGTGGACGCAAAGGTTGCAGTTATTCCTGGGTCAGGTTTTGGAACGCCTGATAATATCCGTCTTTCCTACGCAACCTCTTTAACATTGTTAGAAAAGGCAGTGGAGAGAATCCACCAATTTGTTGTTTCAAAATCAAGCATGGTCAATCATTAATTACTGTAAAAAGTCTGCGAATAGCTGCAGGCTTTTTGCTTTTAGTTACCAAAGATGGATGCCTTATACTCTTACTCGGATAGATGGTTCATGATATACTTAACAGGAGGTGTCCTGAATATGAAAACAAACTTATTAGCATGGATTCAAGAAGGGAACATTACCGTTCCTACATTATTATTTTCTGAATATCGTAATTTAAATTTAAATGAATATGAACTTGTTCTATTATTAAATATTCTCACCTATTTAGAAAAAGGACATGAATTTCCTACTCCAGATGAACTATCAGCCAGAATGACAATAACTATTTCTGAATGTAATGAAATGCTTAGAAGACTAATCCAAAGAGGCTTTATTCAAATCACAGATGGTTATAATCATGATGGCATTCGGTATGAGAAGTATTCCGTTGAGCCTTTATGGGAAAGACTGATAGAACAGTTCTTAAAAAATAATAAAATGAATAAAGAATCGGATAAGAAAGCTGATGAAACAGATCTTTATACGTGTTTTGAAAAGGAATTCGGACGTCCACTTTCTCCGTTTGAATGTGAATCACTGGCAATGTGGATGGATGATGACCATCATGACCCAATGATCATCAAAGCTGCTTTACGTGAAGCAGTAATGTCGGGGAAATTAAATTTCCGCTATATTGATAGAATTCTCTTTGAGTGGAAAAAGAATGGAATAAAAACAATTGAGCAGGCCAAAAACCATGGTCTTAAATTTCGTCAAAAGCAAACACAAAAGGGAAGTATCAAAGATGAACCACATCAACCAACTGTCCCTTTCTACAACTGGTTAGAACAATAAATTCGATGAGCGAGAGACAATTCTCTCGTTTTATTTCATTTGGCTGTGTTAAAGGTAAATGTTATTTTGGCACTCTGTTGA
>NZ_JBALSN010000123.1:23324-29484 GCF_036966985.1 Neobacillus drentensis
TAACACAGCCCTTAATTTAAATAGAAGTAGGTGATAGATATGCTAAATAACAGCCAAATCCGTTATTGCCTTGATCAAATGGGTGAAATGTTTCCTGATGCCCACTGTGAGCTTAACCATTCGAATCCATTCGAACTAGTCATTGCTGTAGCTCTATCAGCACAATGTACGGATGTGCTTGTCAATAAAGTAACCAAATCATTATTTGAAAAATATAAAACACCAGAGGATTACCTAGCAGTTCCTCTTGAAGAATTGCAAAACGATATTCGCTCGATTGGGCTTTACCGGAATAAAGCTAAAAACATTCAAAACCTTTGTCGAATTGTATTAGAAGAATATAACGGTGATATCCCAACAGACCGTGATGAGTTAACAAAACTGCCTGGTGTTGGCAGGAAAACAGCGAATGTTGTGGTGTCGGTTGCTTATAATATACCTGCAATTGCAGTAGACACACATGTGGAGAGAGTTAGTAAACGATTAGGTATTTGCAGGTGGAAGGATTCTGTCCTTGAAGTGGAAAAAACATTAATGAGGAAGATTCCAAAAGAAGAGTGGTCACTCACACACCACCGCCTGATTTTTTTTGGACGTTACCACTGTAAAGCTCAAAATCCACAATGTCCAAGCTGCCCTTTATTAGAGCTCTGCAGGGAAGGAAAAAAGAGGATGAAAGGGCAGGTCGCGAGTAATGGATAAAAAGGAAGTGGAGATTTCCAACCTTCTGACAGAATGGAAAAATAGTAAAGTGCAATTGGAAGTATTATTCCGTGAACGTAAGTATAAAAATGCAAAAGTGTTAATGGATAAAGGGATTCAGTTGTTCACTCAATTCCTGGCCTGGTCAAATGATTTGCCAGTTACCTTGAATGAAACACTTAATTATAAACAGTTAGAATTTAAACCGGTTAATGTGGAAGAACGATTGGCCTTTATTACCTCAAGGCCAGCATTATATCATTCTTATCGACAACTATCAGAGTTGATGATTGAACAAGAAAAACTGTTTGTAAAAAGAAACATACTAAAAAAAGCGTCTAAACCAAATGGTTAGACGCTTTTTAATGTTTTTTGATTGCTAGGTTTAGCCAGGAGTTCCTACAGCAGGCTGCTCTCCTGTCCCGTTGTCAACTGGGGTATCTGGTGGGGTGGTTCCTTCCCCAGTTCCTTGATCCCCGCCGTTGTCACCAGTGCCATCACCAGTGCCAGTCACCAGTCCCGTTACCGTTACCGTTGCCAGTCCCGTTACCGTTACCATTACCATTGCCGTTACCATTTCCGTTCCCTGGCGGGATGCCTGGCTCGGTGCCCGTGCCAGGGTTAGTTTCTTGGGTTGGAATTTCAAGGGTTGTCGTTACGGGATCGCTTTGTCTATCTCCACTAATCGCAATAATGGTGAAGGAATACTTCGCACCCGGTACCGCTGGAATAGTTAATGCCGTTTCTGCTTGAGTATATTGTTTCTGTTCTGTCCCGTTATTCACTGTAATAGAGAAAGTAACATTGGATTTTTTAGAGTGCTTCCAAGATAATCCAATTGTATTACTTGACTGATCATAGGTTGCTTTTAGATTTTTTGGAGCAGCTAGTTTGTCATACTTTGTGGAAACTCGATTAGGTGAGTGACCCTTCACAGCATACTCTGTAATAATTTGACTTGATGGTGTGTATTCACTTGCTAAAACTGGAGGCATAGAGCCTCTCTCAATCCTTACTCTTTGAACGCTGCTAGGCATTTTAAAGTCAGGTGTATCGATATCCTTCGATACATGTTCCATTACGTTCTTAAAAATTAATTGCGCGATACGTTGATTATTTCCAACCGCATTAATAGGGGTGCTCCGGTTCTTATAACCAGTCCAAATGGATGCGGTGTAATTGGTGGTATAACCGGTGAACCATGCATCAGGAACAGATCTGCTGCTTGGAATATCCCATTTTTGAATTTCTTCATCTGTATAGTTAGTTGTACCTGTCTTCCCGGCAATTTCAAGTCCAGGGACACTCGCTCTTGTGCCTGTTCCAGGATATTCGAGAACACTTTCCATCATACTTGTAATCATAAAAGCAGTAGAGTCTTTCATTACCACTTTCGGTTCTGGAGCAGTGCTTATCACAGTACCATCACGTAGTTTTATTTTCCTAATCGCATGTGGTTTTGTGTAAATACCTTTATTACCAAATGCACTGTAGGCACCTGCCATTTGCAGAGGGGATACACCCGTTTTAAATCCACCAATTGCATAGGATTCAAAAATTTCCTTTAATGGGATACCTAAATTTACTGCAAAGTCTTTTGCTTTATCAAGACCAACTTGTTGCAAGGCTTGAACAGCTGGTGAATTTCTTGATAATTGCAATGCCGTTCTGATGGTCATTGCTCCCTTATAGCTTTGGTCCCAGTTCCCAAACTTTTTCCCAGAAGAATAAGTAATGGGTTTATCTTCAATCATTTCATAAGTGCCCCAGTTTAAATACTCAATTGCAGGCGCATAATCAAGAACTGGTTTAATAGTTGACCCAGGTTGACGCTGGGTATCAATTGCATAGTTAAATCCACGTTTGACTTTTTGATTTCTGCCGCCTCCGATGGCACGGATTTCACTTGTTTTTGTATCCAGAAGAGCAACCCCGGCTTGGAAATCATCATCCGGATAGTCAATCACGTCATCTTTATTAAGGATGTCCTCTACATAGGATTGTGCATTCGGATCAAGTGTTGTATGAATCGTTAAGCCATCAGTAAAAATATCAAAATCAGAAGTTTCTTTCACTTCATCAATGACTGCATCGACAAATGAATCAAAGGGTTTCTCTTTAACCTCTCGCTCTTTTTCATTTAAGACGGTATCTTTAACTGACACTTTTTTCGCATCTTCCATCTCTTGCTTAGAAATAAATCCATGCTGGTGCATTAACGTTAAGACGATGTTTCGTCTTTCTTCAGCTAAATCAGGATGATCGAAAGGGTTGTAATTATTTGGACTTTGCGGCATTCCAGCAATCTGGGCAGCTTCCGCTAGAGTTAAATCCTTTAATTCTTTTCCATAGAAAATTTTTGCAGCGGTAGCGATCCCATGACTATTTTCAGAAACATATACCTTATTTACATACATTTCGAAAATTTGGTGCTTTGTATATTGCTGTTCCAATTGATAAGAAAGCCAAGCTTCTTCAACCTTCCGCTTTAAGGTTTTTTCAGGAGTTAAAAATGAGTTTTTAACCACTTGTTGAGTAATGGTGCTGGCACCCTCAGAACCAAAGCCATGTTGAATATTTGCTAGGACAGCGCCACCTAATCGAATCGGGTCAATTCCATGGTGCTTGTAAAAACGATAATCCTCTGTTGCTAAGATCGCATTTTCGACTACTTGCGGAATATCTTTATAGTTAACATATTCCCGATTAACAGCACCCACTTCCGTTACAAGTTTGTCATCTTTATCTAAAATCTTCGAAGGGATTGGATCTTTTAATAATTTCGGGTCAAGTACGGGAGCATCCTTTACTAAGTACGCGAAAGTACCCACACCAGCCAGTATACCAATAATACCAAGGGCCACTAATGTTAGAAAAATTTTCTTTACAAGTCCTCCAGATTTTTTCTTGGCTTTTGGTTTACCTTTAGATTGGAGCTTCTTTCTGCGCTCCTCTCTTGATTGGTATTGTTCAGACATTGTAATATTCCTTCCTTTCGAGCCTTTTCTCAATTGTAAAGTTTATCTATAATTTTAATATAGTCAATTCGGGGTTGAAAACCAAGTGGAATCAGATATCCCTTTTGTTCCACTTCTTCTTTTGTAATCGATTTTCTGCCTCCATTTGTCATTCGCTCCCAAAAAGTTAACAAGTGTTTTGCTTCAAGTAAGAAAACTTGTTCAAACCTTGTAAAACGAAGGATAACAAAACATATACCTCCTTGATTAAGAACTTCTTCCATATGCTGTATCTGGTGTTGATGAAAATTCTTTAAGGGAAAGGAGGTGGGATTCTGTGTTTCTTTTGCTTCGAAGTCAATATACCTTCCTTTATAAACACCATTGTAATCCGTCGTTGATGCTAATTTGAAATAAGCCTCTTTAATCACAGCTGCACTCCGATTGGGATAATCAACTTGGACTATTTGCACTGGAGTTGGTTTCTTATGAATAACTGCTACTTTTCTCTCCCGGTAATATTCATTAGTTTCATTTAAATCTTCTTCTAGCGTCATACCTCTATTACTATAAGAACCATTTTTCCTTTTCTTACTGGTACTTTCTGTGTCTGCGCCCTGTTCTTTTGGTATGTACCTTTTTCCATTTGGATAGTTAAAATTCACTTTTTTACACCTCTCAAGCTATTCCTTATCATATCAAATCTTAGCGAGATTGGGGTGTATAAAATATTTTTGCATACACAGGCTAATAACAATTGTACCGAGAATGCCGAATTTATACATGATGCATTTTTCATAAAAGGAACAAACGCTAAAATTGTACTAATAATCTATTAAAAAACATAAGGGAAGATGAATATGAATCATCTTACAATACAGGAACAAACAATCATTCGTCAAATACAAGAAGAAACGAATAAAAAAAATGCCGATAATATCTCAAGGACAGAAGCATATTTATCTTTTTTTAAAAAAAATCCGGATATCAATTGGGCTTTCTTAGCAAGCATGGTTTCAAGAAATGGTGGATGGAATATGTGTGACCTGCAAGGGTCAATCTTTCCTCATTTGATCACAGACATGACAAGAAAACAGCTTTTTCTAACCTATGAACGGGCAAATTGGCTTATTTTTCAGGATGTCTATCCTCAGTTGTTGGTCTATCAATATTCGACGAAAATGAATCGCCAAATGTTTCATTTACTTCCTTATTTTCATGTTTCAGCGTTTATCCAAAAGGAATGGTATCGATATTGGAAAGAAAACGATAAGAATAGACTAATGACTTGTTTAATCATAAATGAGCAAAATGTCATTCAAACGCCTGTAATTGAACACCCTGTTTATAAAAAAAATGTTTTCCAAACAAAGCTTTTTTCATTTCAGGATTGGCTTCATTTCAGCTGCGTTTTGTTTCCAACATGTGGAGGCGAATTATACGGTGCTAGTGTCAATGGCTTCAAATCACTTTCGAAACGAATCAATTTAGGTAAACGACTTGCCAGTATTCTTTTTCACCCACGGCTATTTCCTTATTTTTATGAGTTTGCAGTAAAAACGCCTCATACTGGTTCAAGATATGATTATGAACAGTATTTTAAAATAAAAACAGGTCAAAAAACACCGATACTACGAGCGACCTTTCCAATTATAGAGCATAATCAACATAAATTTGAAGATTGGAGTTTGCAACGAAGGGTTTCCCCTAGGTGGTTATACTTTCCCGTAGACAATCGTCACCCGATTCATTTGACAGATTGGTACTTTACCAAATCAAATCAACTTCAATTAATGCTGGCACTCCAAAAGACATTGCAGTTAAAAAAGTGGAATTAGAAAAAGCAAGGGAAGTCTCCCTTGCTTTTTTTGGTTTTATTCAGCCGGACGGTTTTCACCGACAAGCTTTTTATCACCGTAGCCTGTCTTTTTTGCTTCATCTGCTGGTTTAGATTGCTGATTTTTGTTTTGTTGATTATTTTTTGGCATTAATAGCACCTCCAATAATAGAATGTGCGCTTTTTAATTTTTCATGCAAGTTAAGTTGGTGTCGAAACCTTAAGGGAAAAATGCCATTTTACCACTACCTTTGGCGAATAGAAACTAGTTTTGTCAAGGGAGAAGGAAGCAAAAAAAAGAAAGAGAATTATACTAAATAGAAAACGCTGGGAGGGGTTTGATTGATGAATAAGCCATTGTCCGATAAAGAAAAGTTGATTTCAATGCTTACAGAAATATATGATCAATTAGAAGACTTGGAAGTGGTGCTAGAAGCATCCTTCTCAGACCTGCGAAAAAGTTTGGATCAGGAAGAACAGGATAAGATAAGGGAATCCAAACAAAAATTATTTGGAATACAACAAACATTGGATAAAGTTAACTCTATTTCAAACCTAGAATTAGCCGGTGAGCCTTACAACTTGAATTGGGCTTTTAATTGCCCTTAAAATAACAATATCAATTAAAGTAGCATGGAATAAAACTTCATGCTGCTTTTTTATT
>NZ_JBALSN010000123.1:29510-33807 GCF_036966985.1 Neobacillus drentensis
ACGGGGCAGGGGAGACCCCGCAGGAGCGCAGCGACGAGGAGGCTCGCCGGACCGCCCGCGAACCGCTCGTGCCTGGAGCGGAAATCAACAGGCACATTAACAGAGCCTATTTTTTGGGAGGAAGGTTTTTTTCGAGATGTCTGAAGAAATTATTGATCTAACAGAAAAACTATTAGCTTTTAACAGCTTATTCATGAAGTATTATCAAGAGGGGCGAACAGCAGGGATTAAGCATGATTTTCATGAAGTCATAAAGCCATTTGCAAATGAAGTAAAGGATATAAATGACCGATGGAAACTGGCTATGAAGAAATGGCTTTCAGACTCAAACCATAAACATCTACATTTAAAGCAAATTGACACTACTTCTGAACATATTGATCAACTTTCAATCCAAGCCTTTTTCCCAGAGACTAGTAAAACAAGGTTTATTAATGCAAATCGTACGGTTGAATATTTCCTTCTAGAAATATTAAAAGAGTTGAAAAAATAGCAAAAGAGATGCAGTTGCATCTCTTTTATCTGTATTAAGAATGTTCGATGAGGGAGTCTTTATGTTCCGTTTCAGGTATTACCGCGCCTTGTTTTTCAAGTTCACGGACTAGAAGACGATATTCTTTAATATTAATATCGTTATGAATATACGCTTTCTTAGCAAAATCCATTAATGCATTAACATCATCAGTTGTATAATCCCTGCTTTGAATAAATTTGCTTTTTAATTCGCGAATGTCCATCTCTATTAGCTCCTCCTTCATCCTTTTTTCTATCGTATCACGAAAGTAATGGATTTCTAGTTTTTAAAATATTTAAACTTTAGACAAAATTCTTGTCATTATGACATTGGTAATCTTTTCTGGAGGAATCACCATTCCTTCCTTTTCTTCATAAAGTGTAGTAGATAAATTGCGGAGGAGATGTTTGCCCATGTTTGGAAAGAAAAGACCAACCAATTACTTCAATTATGGATACCCGGGGCAAATGATGCACCAAGGTCCAGTTGGTCAGCAAAGAAATCATCAGCAATATACTACTAATCCACCATACTTATATCAAAGTCCACCTCAAAACTTAGATTGGACATTATACCAACAACAAAATCCACAAAACCCATATTACCAGCAAGCCTACCCGCCATATATGCAAAACTATCAACCTGGCCATGTTTCTCAAGGTTCTTCGTATAATAGCCAGTCGTTTTCACAGTCGGATTCACAATTCCTTTTCCAGAACCCATTACAGCCGCAAGAAAAGATGGTACAAAAACCACAGTACGCGCCAATGAATGGCTATCCAGCGATGAACCCATATCCTAAACAAAGTGCGATACCAAAACAGCCTGGCGGCGTCCAATCCTTTATGAATTCTTTTAAGTCACAGGATGGAACGGTGGATATTAATAAAATGGTGAATACAGCCGGACAGATGATGAATGCTGTTAATCAGGTGAGCTCGCTTGTTAAAGGGTTTGGTGGAATATTTAAAGCGTAAAGAAGAAGACGGCTGCAGTAAGCCGTCTTTTCATATTGAGATATATAGTTGGTTACTCCTCAATTTCAATCATTTTCCCCTTTTCTTGTGGAATTCGGACTTTTAACAAACCATCACGATAGGAAGCTTTGACATATTTTTCGTTAATTGTGTGAGGAAGGGTAATGGTTCGGGATGATTTTTGTTGGAAGTAATTTCGTCGATAAATCTGGTTATGCTCATCTTCGGTTGTTTCAAGTTCTCTATTTTCCACAGATATAGTCAAATGATTACCTGAAATATTTAATTGAATCTGCTCACGTTTAACCCCAGGCAGTTCAGCTGAGATGATATATTCATTACCTGTTTCAATTGTGTCAACTTGGAAGTTTGCCCCTGGCGGAAATGGACTTTTGAAAAAATCATCAATTGACTGTAAAAAGCCCTTAATTGGTTTTTCATGGAAAAATTCGTTCATCGTTTTCATTAATTCACCAAAAGAATCAGTTCTAGGCTTTTTTGAATTCTTATCATTCGGCACCATAGATGGCATATGGATTCCCTCGCTTTCAAGTTTTTCACTTGCCAGTATATGCGAATAAATCTGGGTATGTGCCGCCCTAAAAGTTTGAACGATTTATTACAATTACTTTAAATGTGACATATATCACATTTAAAGTATGAGTTGATTAGTATAGTAAAGCAGAAAAGAAATGGAAAGTGAGGAAATAAAATGTTCTGTTATCAATGTGAACAAACTCCAACTGGCGGCTGTAATGTATTCGGAGTATGTGGAAAAAACGAAACCATTGCTAGTTTGCAAGATACAATTATCTTTGCCTTAAAAGGAATTGCAGCATATCGGACACACGCAAATCAATTAGGGTATACAGATTCTTTTGTAGATGCGACCACACATGAAGCTTTATATATGACCTTAACGAATTCCAATTTTAATGTTCAAGAACATATTGACATGGCGATGAAGGTCGGGAAGTCAGCAGTTCGTGTAATGGAGCTGCTAGATGAAGGTCATACAAACCGACTTGGAATCCCTGAACCAATCCGGGTCAGCCAAAACAAGATTGAAGGTAAATGCATAGTCGTTACTGGACACAACTTATTTGCTTTGGAGGAATTATTAAAGCAGACAGAAGGAATGGGGATCAATATATATACCCACTCGGAAATGCTTCCTGCTCACGGTTATCCAGCATTGAAAAAATATGCCCATTTAAAAGGAAACGTTGGAAAGGCTTGGTATGATCAGCGTCGGCTGTTTGAAAAATTTCCTGGAGCCATCCTAGCAACAACTAACTGTGTCATGCCCATCAAAGGATCTTACGCTGACAGAATGTTTACATATGAAGTGGCTGGACTTGAAAATGTGGAGAAAATTATTAATGATGATTTTACCCCATTAATTAATAGAGCATTAGAACTTCCTAATGCTACTATTGAATCTGATGAAACATTACTTACCGGTTTCCATCATGAAACGGTCTTAGGCTTAGCACCTGAAGTAATCGATGCAGTTAAAGCAGGAAAAATCAAACGCTTCTTTGTCATAGCTGGCTGTGATGCCCCAGGTCCTGGCGGTAATTATTACCGGGAGCTTGCTACATCACTCCCACCGGAGACTGTAATATTAACAACCTCGTGTGGAAAATTCCGCTTCAATGATGTCGACTATGGGGTTGTACCGGGGACGAAGATTCCACGGTATATCGATTTAGGCCAATGCAATAACTCTGGATCAACAGTAAAAATTGCGCTCGCACTTGCAGATGCATTTGGATGCGAAGTGAATGAACTTCCAGTCAGCATTGTTTTGTCATGGTTTGAGCAAAAGGCCGTCGCGATTTTACTAGGTCTATTTAGTCTTGGGATTCAGGATATTCGAATTGGTCCAAAACCACCTGAATTTATATCTGAAGGAGTGTTACAGGTTCTGCAGGATACCTTTAATTTAAAATTGATTGGTACAGCACAAGAAGACATGCAAGATATGCTTCAATTATCATTAACATAAAGAAAACAAAACCGCAGCATCGATTGGCTGCGGTTTTTTTATATTAAATTGATCTCTTCCATGAGAATTTCAACATCTACAATCATGTCGCCTTCATCATCTACCTCAATTAATTCATCTTTTTTCATTTTTGTCAGTGTTCTGCTAATGGTTTCCCTAGTTGTCCCTATCATATTAGCAAGATCCTTGTTCGTAAATTCAGATTTTAAGAGGATTGTCCCATCTTCTTGTTCTTTTCCATGTTTTTGCGCAAGTCGAATCAAAAGTTTTACAATTTGCTCATAGGTATTATTTAGAATTTGTTCTTCTAAACGGTTTTGTAAATCAACGATTTTTTCTCCCAACACTTTAAACACTTTAATACATAACTGGGGGTTATCAATCAAAACGGTTTCAAATTTTGAAATTGGAATAGCAATTAGTGTTGATGGCTCAAGTACTTCTGCATAGGCAGGATAATCCCCTTTCCTGAAAAAGCCTACATGGGGAAACATCTCGCCTTTTTTGGCAATTGCGACAATTTGTTCTTTGCCATTAATGTCGCTTTTGTAGATTTTGATTTTTCCGTCATAAATAAAATAGACATTTTCAAGCGGGTCACCTTGGAGAAATACATGGCTTTGCTTTTTCCATTCTCTGGAGATGGCGATATCAGTGATTTTTGTTAGTTCAAAATCATTTAACTCTCGAAAAAGAGTAAAATCAGCGAGCACTTTTTTTATTTCTTCAATCTTCATTCAATCACCTTCACAGTCATAGTCAGTTATTATCTATTGTAACAAAAATTTTAAAAAT
>NZ_JBALSN010000124.1:0-5908 GCF_036966985.1 Neobacillus drentensis
AACTATATATATAGAAAATCTATACAAAAAGAGGGATGAATATGGAAACGAAAATAGAAACAAAAATTGGTAAATCTGCTTGGATCTTCTTATTATTATGTTTATTGCTTGGTATTTTAGCGGAAGAAGCTTTTTTTCGCAGTGAGATAGGGATATCCTACTTTGTGTTTGTTTCGGCATTTTATTCACTGTTTCTTTGGCGTTACCGACGCTATCAATTTTCCCATCAACGATTAGGATACTTAATTCTTTGTTGTGTTTGGTTGATGTCGGCTAACTACTTCCTAAATATTAACTTTCTCTTTTATGGCTTAAATATTTTGGTGATCCCTGGGTTGGTTATCTTTCATTTGGTGTTAATAACCAGTCCGAAAAATTTTCAATGGAATAAACCTGCTTTTATTTCGTTAATATTCATACGCCTAATCCAATCAATAAAATTTAATATCGGTTTTGTATCATTGCTTGGAAAGAGCTTAAAACAAGGTGGTCATGAGGACAAATTGATAGTATGGAAAAAAGTAATCCTCGGGATTGCCATCTCGCTGCCAATCCTATTTGTTGTATTGAACTTACTGATATCAGCAGATTCACAGTTCGAACAATTGATTGGAGGTATTCCCCAATGGTTTCAAGTCATCAATGGGGAACGAATCTTTAGACTTATAGTTATTTTAATTTGCACGTTTGCTTTCTTTGGTTTCATGCAGATTCTTTATACCAGACATATTAATGTAATGAAACAGCCAACAAACAAAGAAGGATTTAATCTAGATGGGATTATCTCCATTACAGTTTTAGTGATTATTAATTTAGTGTATCTATTGTTTACTCTCGTACAATTTCGGTATTTTTTTAGCGGGACTTTATCGGAAGACTTTACCTATGCAGAATATGCTCGAAAGGGGTTTTTTGAGCTATTGTTTGTAACACTCATCAATTTATCGATTACAGTAATCGTGTTAACGTTCGTTAAGCGCACAACAAGGTTTATGCAAAGAGCCACACAAATAATGTTAACCATCCTTGTCCTCTCGAGCTCTGTTATGCTTACTTCTGCCTTCATGCGGTTAAGTATGTATGAAGATGCGTATGGATTTACGTTTACAAGAGTTCTTGTCCATTCTTTTATGATTTATCTTGTTATCATTTTTACGTATACTCTTGTGAAAATATGGGTGATGAAGTTATCATTATTTCATTTTTACATTATTTCATCCCTAATCTATTACACAGCAATTACAGTAATTGACTTAGATAAAATTGTCGTGAATGAAAATCTGAATCGTTACGAGTTGAGCGGGAAAATTGATGTTAACTACCTTAATAACCTTTCTTATACAGGGGTGTTAGGCTTAATCGAACTCTATGAAAAAGACCAGAATATACCGGATTTAAAAACAGTTCTCTTAGAGAGAAAACAGGAAGTCCTTACTGAAGACCTCCCGTGGCAATCGTATAATCTAAAACGAGAGCAGCTAGAATCTGAACTAAGGAAGTTGGATATTGAATGAATAGGAAGACGTTTCGGAGTGAGAGCCGAAGCGTCTTTTTATGAAAATAAATTAGGAATATTGCAAAAATACTAATTAAATGGTAAAAAGAAAAGGGACTGTCATTTTTTAGCAAATATATTTGGGTGGGATAGAATGAGACGATTATTTCGAGTACTTATCAGAATTGTATTAATAGTAGGAGGATTTCTTTTTATTTTTAATCTTCCCTCATTATTAGGGATTGGAAAGAATCATATAGAAGTTAACTTCGAAACGTTTTGGGTAAATTTAACATCCGATTTTCAAATATTACTTCATTCTAATCAAGATAAACAACTAGAGGTCTTCGAAAAATTACACATGGCTGAAAGTTATCAGTATACAATGACGATACTTTTAAGCAGTCTTTTATTTATAATTTTCCTATCGATGATTACGGCTATATTGATTTTACTCTCACCAGAAAAAGTAAAAAATAAATTGAAAAGCGGAATCAATTTCTTCGAAGCTGTTCCAGATTTACTCATTATTTTTTTATTCCAGTTTTTTGTTATCACACTATATAAATCCACCGGATTAAAGTTTTTACAACTCTATGGGTTATTTGGTCATAAGCCTTATTTTGTTCCAATCATGACCGTTTCTTTTCTGCCATTTCTCTTATTGCTACAATTTCTCATTAAGATCATTGATGAGGAACAATACCAGCAATATGTTCTCTATGCGAAAGCAAAGGGAATGGGCCGTCTTCGGACGTTACTTGTCCATATTATGAGAAACATTTTTCCGCTTTTAATTTTTCAGTTAAGAACAATTGTATGGGTATTACTATCGAATATATATTTAGTCGAAATTTTATTTAACATTAGTGGGTTTAATCAGCAATTGTTTAAAATAATTTTTATGGATGGAGAATTTTCTGTACTTGTCATGTGTTTGCTTATGTTATCCATTCCACTAGTGATTATGGAAACTGTAGGCTGGTTTATTTCTAAGTTAATCAAAGGGAAGGAGGCGGTTAGTATATGAGAAAATATAAAAAGACGATTATTGGTTCAACTTTACTACTTCTCCTATTGATCATGAGTATTTTATATCCATATTATGGGCCAAAAGATTATAATCATCAGGTGCTCGTTAAAAATGAACAGGGCGAAATCATCGGCAGGGCGCCGTTTCCACCCTCTGAACAGCATTTATTAGGAACGAACCTAAATGGTGAGGACATGCACTGGCTATTACTCTATGGAGCAAAATTCACCTTAATCTCAGCCTTTGGAGTAGCTTTATTAAGAGTTTTTCTAGGGGGCATTTTCGGGATTTTCCTTTCCATGTGGGCTCCATTCTTAAAAGGTTATGTGAAAGACTTTTTCCTAACTTTCCGTTACATCCCATCGATTCTCATTGCTATACTTCTGATGATACCGATTGTGGGCGATTTTAATGATGTTGCTGTTTCTTCTATTGTTACCTACCAAATTATTATTCTTGTTTTTATCGGATTTCCTTCGGTCACCATTTTCGCCTCGGATGTAACCGATCAATTATTACAAACTTCATTTGTACAAAGCTCAAAGTTGATGGGGGCTGGGAAATTACATATTGTCAGAAAACAGTTGATGCCTTATATCCGTTCATACGGAATACTATTTTCAGTCCAGCAATTTATAAGTACCCTCCACATTACAATGCAGCTCGGTCTGTTTGGGATGTTTCTAGGAGGAAGAAATAGGGCAGGTTTCATGGGATATGAGGAACCACCTAAGCCAGCAACCTTATCAAATGAATGGGCAGGTTTAATCGGTCAGAACTTTAGTGAATTCGTACGTGCCCCATGGTCTATCTTATCGCCAGTGATAGGTTTCTTTGTAGTTATTGTCATCGTGAATTTTATAAAGAAAGAACTCGAAGAGAATTTATATGGAATAAATGCCGTCAAAAATAAAGAGAAAAAAGGAAAAGATACGAAGGTGGCCGCTTATTCTTCTGATAGATTTGAGTTTGTCCAAAAATAATCGAAGTTTTATTTAGAGAAAACCGGGCTTTCGCCCGGTTTTGTTTTTCAATCAAAAAAAGCAGGATCAAATGATCCCGCTCCAAAATCAGTCCCCATTAAACATATCGAAAATGCCCCGTGCAATACTGCCTTCATCTTTTGCACCGCCGCGTGAAGGGGCTGCCGCAAATACCCGGCTTGCCAGACGGCTAAATGGCAAGGATTGAATCCATACCGAACCTGGACCTCTTAGTGTAGCAAAAAACAACCCTTCACCACCAAACAACGCTGTTTTAACGCCTTTTACAAATTCAATATCATAATTAACGCTGCTGGTCATCGCCACTAAACAACCAGTATCGACTCTTAATGACTGGCCAGGCAAAAGGTCTTTTTTAATAATTGTTCCGCCCGCATGGACAAAAGCGAGCCCGTCACCTTCTAACTTTTGCATGATAAACCCTTCACCGCCAAAGAAGCCGGCCCCGATTTTACGTTGGAATTCAATCCCAACTTGAACCCCTTTAGCTGCAGCAAGGAAGGCATCTTTTTGGCAGATTATTTTCCCGCCCAGTTGGCTTAAGTCCATTGGAATAATCTTTCCAGGGTACGGAGAAGCAAACGAAACGTGCTTTTTGCCCATGCCATTATTGGTGAAGGTTGTCATAAATAAGCTTTCACCTGTAAGAACGCGTTTTCCGGCACTAAACAATTTCCCCATTAGGCCGCTTCCACCGCCAGAGGCACTGCCATCACCAAAAATAGTCTCCATATGTATGTCATCATCCATCATCATAAAGCTGCCTGCTTCAGCAACAACTGTCTCTTGCGGATCCAGCTCAACCTCAACAAACTGCATGTCATCACCATAGATTTTAAAATCAATTTCATGGTTATTCATCCTTTTCCCTCCACTTTTCATAATGGCAAATCTATTTATATTATAAGAAATTTAGGAAAAAAGTGCTAATTTTAACCAATAAAAAAGGACGCCTGTTTACACAGACGTCCTTCGCGTATTGAGGCGAAAAACCACACTCCACATAGTGCGTTCCAAAAGGAATGTTTCTCGACTTACACAACTCAGCTCATCGCTTTGCTATTGTATCATGGCGACGTCAATCAAACAAGTAGTTTCTTAAAAAATAAATTTTTAACCAAAATACTTGAAACGGGAGATAAATTACCATATATTCAAATAATCAGATATACAAAAATAAGAAGATAAGAAGGGTTAATATGTTAATTGATAAAAGATTCCATAATTATACCTTAAGGAGTGTTCCAAAAGACCTCCTGTCGGGATTGATTGTCGGTGTAATAGCGATTCCATTGGGGATGGCGTTTGCTATTGCTTCAGGTGTGAAACCAGAGTATGGAATCTATACGACTATTGTTGCAGGGATTCTTATCTCCTTATGTGGCGGATCGAAGTATCAAATAGGAGGCCCTACTGGAGCGTTTATTCCAATTTTATTTGGAATTGTGATGACATACGGATATGAAAATCTTCTCATCGCTGGGTTTCTTGCGGGGTTTATTCTCTTGTTAATGGGCCTTTTTAAACTTGGATCTTTAATAAAGTATATTCCTAGACCTGTAACGATTGGATTCACCACAGGAATAGCCGTGACGATATTTACTGGTCAAGTTGCTAGTTTCCTAGGTTTGGAGGGTATAAAGAAACATGAGGAATTTATTAGAAATGTCCAAGAAATTTTTCTTCATTTAGGTACTATTAATATGTTTAGTATATTAACGGCGGCAATTTGTTTATGGACGGTCATCCTAACACCAAAAATAGCACCGAGAGTTCCTGGTCCACTTATTGGCTTAGTAGTTTCCTCCGTCATAGCAACATTGTTCTACCCAACCCAAATTGCGACGATTGGAACGGCCTATGGACAAATTCCAAGTACTTTACCTGAACTCCATATACCGAATTTGAGCATCGAGATGATTGTTAAGATGCTAAAGCCAGCCTTCATTATTGCCATGCCGGGTGGGATTGAATCATTGTTATCAGCCGTTGTGGCAGATGGAATGACGAATAGCAGGCACAACAGCAATAAAGAGTTAATCGGACAAGGAATTGCCAATATGATTACCCCTTTATTTGGCGGGATTCCAGCAACAGGGGCAATTGCAAGGACCGCAACTAATATTAAAAATGGAGCAATTTCACCGTTTTCTGGGATGATTCATGGGGTTGTTGTCTTGTTAGTCTTACTGTTTTTTTCCCCTTATGCATCGTATATACCATTAGCGAGTATGGCACCAATCTTGATGGTCGTAGCATGGAATATGAGTGAAAGAAAAGTTTTCTCCCATATATTTAAAACAAAATCGACGGATTCACTGGTATTAATGGTTACGTTTTTATTAACGGTTTTTGTAAATTTAACCATGGCAGTAG